>DHDO01000072.1:0-1562 GCA_002399435.1 Firmicutes bacterium UBA4874 | reverse complement strand
TTAAGTGATTTACGCTGGACCCGGGGAGGTTATGACAAATCAGAGCTGAGCAATCTGTATTCGATGAATCGTTTGGTGGCGGAGCGCCGGGCCGATCATATTATCCGATCGCTGGACAAATACATAACGGACTGGGAGGATGTGAAGGGACTGGGCTTTTGCGTATCCGTAGAGCATGCCGGATTTATGGCGCATTATTTCAATGAAAATGGCATTCCTTCTGTCTCACTGGTCGGACAATCTGCTGAAGCGGAACGGGCTGCGGCAAAGAAAAGGCTGGTGTCCGGCGAAATCCACTTCATCTTTGTGGTGGATATCTATAATGAAGGCGTGGACATACCGGAAGTGAATACGGTGCTGTTCCTCCGGCCGACGGAGTCGCTGACGGTATTTCTGCAGCAGCTGGGCCGCGGCCTGCGTCTGGCGGAAAACAAGGATTGCCTGACGGTATTGGATTTTATCGGGCAGGCAAACAAGAGATATAACTTTGAGGTAAAGTTTGCGGCGCTGCTTTCCAATTCCAGTCACAGTGTGCAGCATGAGCTGAAAAATGGCTTTCTCTCTGCACCGAAGGGCTGTTATATCCAGCTGGAGAAGAAAGCGGCGGAATATGTACTGGAGAACATAAGAAGCTCGTTCAGTATGAAATCCGGGCTGGTCAGCCGGATCTCCACTTTTGAAGAGGACAGTGGACTGCCGCTGACATTGGCGGGCTTTGCGGATTACTATCATCTGGATATCCGAACAATTTACTCGAAATCCAGCTTTTCACGATTGTGCGTTCTGGCAGGGGTCAAAGAGGATTTTAAGGAGCCGCTGGAAGAAACAATGACAAAGGCATTCCGCCGCATTCAGGCCATCGATTCCCGCCGCTGGATTTCTTTCTTGCTGGATATTCTTCCAAAGTGCAGGGATGTGGATTTTGATGCGCTGCCGGATCTTTCGAAACGAATGATGCAGATGTTTTACATTACGATCTGGCAAAAGACGGTGGAAGATTGGAACAGTGAGGAAGTCCGGGCCAATCTGCATGCTCTGTCGGATAGCCCGGTCATGCTTTCGGAGCTGATGGAGCTGCTTGCATATAATTATGACCGGATTGATTTTATCGATGAGCCGGTGAATCCGGGATTTGCCTGCCCATTGGATTTGCATTGCAGCTACAGCCGCGATCAGCTGCTGGCGGCGATGGACTATAAAAAGCCGGCCAACATCCGGGAAGGTGTAAAGTGGCTGCCGGAAAAAAAGATGGATATCTTGATGGTGACGCTGAACAAATCAGATAAGGATTATTCCCCTACCACCATGTATCGCGACTATTCAATCAATGAAAATTTGTTCCATTGGCAGAGTCAAAGTACGACGTCGGAAAATTCTCCTACCGGGCAGCGCTATATCCATCACCGGGAACAGGGGAGCAAGGTGATGTTGTTCGTTCGGGAGTATAAAACGGACCGGGCCGGTGCGGCTCCGTATACCTTTTTGAGAATTGTAAACTATGTACAGCATGACGGGAGCCGCCCCATGAATATTACCTGGCAGCTGGAGCGCCCGATTCCGGC
>DHDO01000102.1:1499-7090 GCA_002399435.1 Firmicutes bacterium UBA4874 | reverse complement strand
GAACAAGAGTTCATGGAATGGATGGCGTAAATAAAAACAGGATATCGGATGATTGTCTATTTGCGATTTTGGCGATTTCATTACACTTTTTGATGAGGACACAACAGAACTGATTGTCGTCACTGATGCAGTGGAAAGCTCAGGTTCCGGGGATTGACAACAATGATGGGGTTTGCTATGATAAGCAAGTAACAAGTTTTGCGTAAAACCAGAAGCAGAGTAGGATCTTGTGCGTTGATCACACGATTGCAGTGCCTTCTGAACGGGGAGTTGTCAGAGGGACGAAAAGCCGGATTGGCTTGCGGTACAAGGTTCGCATCCCGCTGCTACATAATAAGGAGAAGTATACTCAGTGCCTCTTGTTATGTAGCCGTACTGCATAACAGGAGGTGCTTTTATGATATCGACCTAGCATATCCGTTTAACGTTGTTTCGTTTTTTAAGACACGATTGTGTCTTATCCGGTGATTTCATCGCGAAAGGGGCGGTTCGTTAAATGGATAAGTCATCTATACGTTTGCGCCGCATTGTAATATCTGCGGTATTTCTCAGTATTTCGCTTGTACTTAAAACAGCCTTTTCATTTCAAATTCCCTTATTTGGACAGAATGGAATGAGCATTGGCATATCCGGTATTTTCTCTATCCTTCCTTCCATTTTATTTGGGCCCGTTTATGGAGCTGTGACATCCGGGCTTTCGGACCTGTTGGGACACTTCCTGAAACCCATGGGTCCCTTTATTCCGCTCATGACACTGATCGCTGCCGCCGGGGGATGGATCCGTGGCTTCCTGTGGAAGATTCTGCGGAAGCGGGATGTCAGGAGGATGCGGATCGCAGTGGCTGTTCTGTCTGTATTGATGCTGCTGTCCGGTATCTGCAATATGGTATTTCTATCAGCAGACGGTATTGACAAATCGTTCTATGGCAGGGTACGGATGGACGACATCCATATGGACCGGATGCATTTTGTCAGCAGGCTTCTTGTTGAAAGGACAATGAATATGAAGGATCCGTCCGGGAATCTTGCAACGTATCTGTTTTTTGCAACTACCGGCCTGATTGGAAGCGCTGCTTTCGGAATTCTTTTACTGGTTTTGGATCTTCTGATCTCCAGGAAAATACGGAGTGATCGGGAGGGAGGACAGATGATGCCGCTGCTTTTGGCCATGATAGGTTCCGGTCTGGCCGTTACCACGCTCAACACATTCGTAATGAGGGAGATGGTCTATACATCGTGGAAAGTGCTGCCGTTTGTCGTTCTGTGGATTCCCCGCATAATTGAAGAGATTCTTGCAAACACCGTCAAGACCTATTTTGTTGCTGTGCTCCTCGGTGCCCTGAACCAACAGGGCGGGATGAAAGAAATTCTTTCTTAGAAAAAATTTTGTCTGAAAGGAAGGATTTTATCCATATTTATTGTATTCTATTTATAAAGGGGGAATAAACAGAGGGGGAGTATACACAAAAATGGACTTGCTGTTGTTTTTACTAAATGATGTGATTTTTGTTGCCCTGGAAGGAGCCACACTTCTCTACCTGTTCCTTTATGTATTGGGTGATCTGGACTTTTTCCGTAGAAGTACGGCCAAAGCCGTCTTTTTTATAGCCCTGTATCTCGTTGTGGGCCATGTTTTTGCATTGTATCGGGAGTTCCCGGTCACATTGCTTTATGTACTGTTTTGCTGGCTTGTGCTGGCGTGGCTGACCAAAACGAACCTTTATCTTTCCGCCATCGCCAGTGTCATTGTATTTCTGCTTTATGGGGTTACGGAAGTGGTTACCTCGATCCCTGCCCTGGCGGTTATGGGCTTGCCTTTTTCCGCTGCTCTGAACAACAGGGGTATGCAGGCAAAAGCGCTCTTGGTGATCCGGCCGATTCAGACACTGTTGATTTTTCTGATTACCAGGTTCCGATTCAATAACAGTTTCTTTCAGAGACAGGTTTTTCGCAAGGATAATTCTTCCTCCGCGTATCTGTTTGTTGTCCTCTTGTTCATGAGCCTCTTTTACAGCGATACAGCCAAGTACATAGAGAACATGAGGGTTCTGGTAACCAGCGGATTTCTGTTTCTTGCTGTATTTGTCATGGGCATCATGGATACAAAGGAGCGGATGAAGCTGCTGGACATTGAAAACCAGCTGAAGCTTCAGAAGGAATATTCCAGAAGCATGGAGCTGGTGATTGATGCGGTTCGAAAGGAAAAGCACGATTATCAGAATCATCTGAGCACTTTGGTCGCCCTTTGCACCATGGATGAACCGGAGGCAATCGGCAGGGTCAAGTCCTATGCCCAGAGGCTTACCAATGCAACCAGCACGAGTTTTCGCTTTTACAATACCGGCAACAAGTATCTGGATGGCCTGCTGGCGGTAAAAAACAATCTTGCGAAGGATAAGGGAATCTTCTTTGAAGTGGACACGGAAATGACACTGGAAGGTATTGAGGTGGATGATGTTGATCTGACGACGATCGTCGGAAACATTGTTGATAATGCTTTCGATGCTGTGGAGGGGAATCCGGAGGAGAGCAAAAAAATTGTCTCCCTTGATATTTTTGAAGAGGAAGGGAAATGCTATATTTCCATATCCAATAATGGTCCGGAGATTTCCGATGTTCATAAGAAACATATTTTCGATTA
Source organism: Firmicutes bacterium UBA4874 (assembly GCA_002399435.1). Taxonomy (GTDB): domain Bacteria; phylum Bacillota; class Clostridia; order Caldicoprobacterales; family DTU083; genus UBA4874. The sequence continues at coordinate 4,449 of DHDO01000102.1, read as the reverse complement.
CAAATATTCCACGAAAAGCAAAGGCGAAGGAGAGCGGGGTTATGGTCTGTTCATCGTGAAAGAGTTGGTGGACCGGAACAATGGGAAGATAATCTTCAACAGTTCAGAGTTTGAAACGGAATTCCGGATTTTGTTTCGCCGCAGTGACAAGTCTGTATCATCACATGTTGGTTCGAACAACTCCCTGTTGAAGAATCATGCCTGATGTCATTTCCTTCAAATCTAATCTTTTATGGTCCCGACTTACGCCATGTATCTGAATAAAGGGCTCTTCCGATAAAAAGAAAGACAAACATGGAAAACTGATGTAAAATAGGGATTTGGGAAGACTACTCATATTCCTATTTTTATTTTGGAGTGAAGGCTTTGTGAGCAAATTGCTGGATTATATCGAATGCGGCACGGGTAAAGCAATGGACCGATCTCAGGTGCGCATGATGCATCCGTTGGTACTGGCTTATATTGGGGATACAATATACGATTTGTTTGTAAGAACCTATTTGATCCTTACCAATGATATCCCGGTTCATCAGCTGCATGTAAAGTCGATTTCCTTTGTCAATGCGGGTTCCCAGTCGGAGACCCTGCATGATATTGAGGAACGGCTGACGGAGGAAGAGCAATACATTGTCCGAAGGGGAAGAAACGCAAAACCCGGTTCTGTTCCGAAAAACGCAGATGTGGTGAAATATCATTGGGCCACCGGCTTTGAATCGCTTTTGGGTTATCTGTATCTAAGCGGACAGGAAGAACGTCTGTGCGAGGTTCTTGGTTTTGTGATGGATGCCGGACAAGAGGGAAACCGCCCCCGGAAGGATTGAATGCGGAAGAAAGGATGTTGTTTATGAAAAGAGAAAATCGGGAAAAAGGCAAAAGGGCAAATGGTTCGCGGCAGAATCCCAGACTGAACGATAGATATGGGGAGGAGCGGGATATTCGGAAAAGAGGAAACCGCCGCTACGAAAAAAAGGAGGATGGGCGGTCCGAAACAGGCCGGATGGATCCGGTCCATGATGATTGCGATGAAGGTTATATTGAAGGAAAACGTCCGGTGCTGGAAGCTCTGAAATCCGGACGGACGGTGGAGAAACTATTGATTGCCCGTGGAAGCAGGGAAGGTTCCATCCGGGAGATATACAGCCGCGCCAGGGAAGCTAAAATCGTGATTCAGGAAGTGGATCGGAAACATTTGGATGAGATTTCCGGATCCGGTGCGCACCAGGGAGTTCTGGCCTTTGTCACTCCGTATCAATATGTGGAGGTGGAAGATATCCTTTCCAGGGCAGAGGAGAAGGGGGAAGCGCCTTTCCTGATCGTTCTGGATGAGATCATGGATCCCCATAATCTTGGCGCGATTCTTCGGACAGCGGAATGCTGCGGCGCCCATGGGGTGATTCTTCCAAAACGAAGATCGGTGGGAATGACGCCTGTTGCAATGAAGGCTTCTGCCGGTGCTGCGGAGTATTTGTCTGTTGCAAAGGTTTCCAATCTTGTCCGGACATTGGAGGATCTGAAACAGCGGGGAATCTGGATCGCAGGAGCTGCCACCGAGGGTGTGGAGTATACGGCGCAGGATCTTACCGGGCCGATTGCACTGGTGATTGGCAGCGAAGGAAAGGGAATCGGGCGTCTGATCCAGGAGAAATGCGATTTTCTGGTCCGGATTCCCCTCAAGGGCAGGATAGAATCCCTGAATGCCTCTGTGGCAGCCGGTATTCTGATGTATGAGGTGGTCCGACAGAGAGGATAGCCGGAGGATTCGGCAGCCTGGGGAGGATGCAGAGCTCTGTTTCAGGCAAGGGCGCAAAGAGAGCTTGACTTATCAGAATTATGTAATGTATAATGAAACATGATGTGTAACTCAAGCGATGGAACATTGGGGGAAACGCGGGTGGAAGTTATGATACGGAGAGATCCTTGCGATCCTTATTCTGAAATGCCCGATGAGCAAGTGGTGGAGTATGCAAGAGCCGGCGACGAGGAAGCCCTGGAATATCTGATTAAGAAATATCGGAATTTTGTCCGTGCCAAGGCGCGCTCTTATTTTCTGATCGGAGCGGATCGGGAGGATATCATTCAGGAAGGAATGATTGGATTATATAAAGCCGTTCGGGATTTTCAGCCGGACAAGCTGTCTTCTTTCCGTGCCTTTGCCGAGCTTTGCATTACCCGTCAGATTATTACCGCAATCAAGACCGCTACCCGCCAAAAGCATATCCCCCTGAATTCCTATGTATCTTTGAATAAGCCAATTTATGACGATGAGTCGGACCGGACCCTGCTGGATGTATTGTCCGGTACGCGGATATCGGATCCTGAGGAGCTCATTATCAGTCAGGAGGATTTCAGCAGCATCGAATCCAAGATCAGTGAGCTGCTCAGTGATCTGGAATGGGAGGTTTTGTCTTCCTATCTGGAAGGGAAGTCTTATCAGGAAATTGCCACGGATCTGGATCGTCATGTGAAGTCCATCGATAATGCGCTGCAGCGTGTCAAACGTAAATTGGAGCATTATTTGAAGAATAAAGATTGAATAAGTAAAAATATCATTGACAAATGGAGTGCCCGGGATTAAAATAAGAAATGGTTTTGTGACAGTCAATGCGGGTGTAGCTCAATGGCAGAGTTCCAGCTTCCCAAGCTGGCTGCGTGGGTTCGATTCCCATCACCCGCTCCATAATGAAGGCTGGGATGTCAGAGGCCTGATGTCAGGATCTGTTTTAAGAAACCGCGAAAACGGCAGACTTGATTCCACCTTCTGATTTCCAACTTTCAATTTCAAAGTGCCCATGTAGCTCAGCAGGTAGAGCGCCGCCATGGTAAGGCGGAGGTCATCGGTTCAAATCCGATCGTGGGCTCCAAATAAATTCATTCATGAAACACCAGGATAAGTTGTACAGCCCTTACGGATTTTCATGGATCAAACAAAGGAGGACAAATGAATCATGGC
>DHDO01000102.1:322-1320 GCA_002399435.1 Firmicutes bacterium UBA4874 | reverse complement strand
GGGACAATCGGGCATGTAGACCATGGCAAGACTACTTTGACGGCAGCGATCACAACGATTCTGTCAAAGCTGGGAAAAGCGCAGGCCACGAGATATGATGAGATTGACAAGGCGCCGGAGGAGAAGGAAAGAGGGATTACCATCAATACCTCCCATGTGGAGTATGAGACCGATAAGCGGCATTATGCCCACGTGGACTGCCCCGGACATGCGGACTATGTAAAGAACATGATCACAGGAGCTGCCCAGATGGATGGAGCGATACTGGTGGTATCCGCAGCAGACGGTGTCATGCCGCAGACACGGGAGCATATTTTGCTGGCACGGCAGGTGGGAGTGCCCTACATCGTTGTATATCTGAACAAGATTGATCAGGTGGACGATGAGGAACTGGTGGAGCTGGTGGAACTGGAAGTGCGGGATCTGCTGACAGAGTATGATTTTCCGGGGGACGACGTTCCGATTATCAAGGGATCTGCCCTGAAGGCGTTGGAAGCAGTCAACAACGGAGCGGACGTGAATACGGATCCGTGGTGCAAGTCGATATTTGAGCTGATGGATGCAGTGGATGATTATATTCCCACGCCGAAGCGCAGCAATGACCTGCCGTTTTTAATGCCGGTTGAGGATGTCTTCACCATTACCGGACGGGGAACGGTTGCGACCGGGAGAGTGGAGCGCGGTACGGTAAAGATATCCGATCCGGTGGAGATTGTGGGACTGGAGCCCAAGTCCAAATCCACAGTGGTTACCGGGGTTGAGATGTTCCGGAAGGTGCTGGACCAGGCAGAGGCCGGAGACAACATTGGAGTGCTGCTGCGCGGTATTCAGAGGGATGAGGTTGAGCGTGGGCAGGTATTGGCAAAGCCCGGTACGGTTCATCCACACACGGAGTTCAGCGGACAGGTTTATGTATTGAAGAAGGAAGAAGGCGGACGGCATACCCCATTCTTCAACGGTTATCGTCCACAGTTCTTCTTCCGGACAACAGATGTAAC
>DHDO01000102.1:0-155 GCA_002399435.1 Firmicutes bacterium UBA4874 | reverse complement strand
GGGGACATTGAGCTGCCGGAGGGCGTGGAAATGGTCATGCCCGGGGATCATATAACGATGAACGTAAAGCTGATTACCCCCATTGCCATGGAGGAAGGTCTGCGGTTTGCCATACGGGAAGGCGGCAAGACCGTTGGCGCAGGCGTTGTTTCTTC
>DHDO01000055.1:31729-45549 GCA_002399435.1 Firmicutes bacterium UBA4874 | reverse complement strand
AATAGAGCTGACAAATGAGGAGGTTTTTTAGGTATGGACGAGCGTCCAATCGGGGTTTTTGATTCAGGTCTGGGAGGCCTGACTGTGGTAAAGGAGCTCCTGAAAGAGCTCCCAAATGAAAATATTGTTTATTTTGGAGATACGGCGCGGATTCCGTATGGGACCCGCTCCAGGGAAATCGTTACAAAGTATTCTGCACAATGTGTCCGGTTTTTGCTGAGCAAAGGGATCAAGATGGTGGTCATTGCCTGCAATACCGTCAGTTCCAACAGTCTGGAAGCATTGCATGCCCAGTTTGACATCCCCATTCTGGGCGTCATCCGTCCCGGCGCCAGGGCGGCCGCAGATGCCACCCGGAACGGCAGGATCGGTGTCATTGGAACACTGGGCACGATTCGCAGCAAAGCCTACCCGAATGCCATCCGGGGAATCAATCCGGATCTTTTGGTCCTGGATGAAGCCTGTTCCCTGTTTGTGCCCATCGTGGAGGAGGGATGGAGCAATACGGAGATGGCGCGGCTTACGGCGGAGCGGTATCTAAAGGGCCTGAAAAGGCAGAAGGTGGATACCGTGGTTCTGGGCTGTACGCATTATCCCCTGTTGGAGCCGGTTATTTCCGGCGTGATGGGCCCCGGGGTGACATTGATCAATCCGGCTTTCGGCGCGGCCTGTGAAGCCAGGGAAGTGCTGAAGGAGAAGGATATGCTGCGGGGATCCGGTCCGGAGCCGACCCTGAGTTTTTATGTCAGCGACTTCGGGCAAGGCTTTGCGCAGATCGGCAGTCATTTCTTAAATCGGGAAATTGCCGCGGAATGTGTCAACATAGAAGAATATTGAGGCCTCAAGTGCTGGGAGGATTTGAAATGAGCAGAAAGATACTGTTGAGGATCCGGGGAAGCCATCTGGACAAGGATGGGAAGAGCAATACCATGGAGCTGATTACAGAAGGACATCTGTCTGAAAAAGACGGGATTTATTACATTGAATATGAAGAAAGCCAGATATCCGGCATGGAAGGCGTGAAGAACCTGATTTCTGTCCGGGAGGGCAAGGTGTCCATGCAGCGTTCCGGTTCCCGGCCGGATCATTTTCTGTTTGAACGGGGGAAAAAATACATGAACAGTTATCAGACTTCCTGCGGCGTGCTGCAAATGGGAATTTATCCGACGGAAGTGACCCATGAAATGAGCGAGAATCAGGGACAGGTGGACTTAAAATATCAGCTCGATATCGGCGGAAGACATACGGGGACCGGCGAACTGGAGCTGTTTTACAGCTAGCAGAATCCAGCTGGCAGATCAGCTGGATTCCAGCCAGGCACATTCTCCAGATTGTGGCATTCGATTTTATACAGATTTTATAATTTTTGCATTTTTGGTTGACGAATTGCAGATTATATATTATGATAAGTAAGGACGATGGGCAGGTGTCCTGGTATGAATTTACCGGGCGCTTATTATGGCGTTTTTTATTTGAATTCCTTGTTGTATCGCCATATTTACTTTTCTTTTGATGATTTTTCAGGGCTTATATGCATCAACGGATGAATTACGGATGAAAGTAATGGCAATAATATTGATAAAGTAAAATAGTATATGAAGCAATGCGGGAAACGTTTATATATCTGGCTGATCTGGCCGGTTTCTTTCATGTATTGCTACAGGCTTGCCTTTGATTGTATTCCATTTTTATCCTGTCTGCAAACCTTACAGAAAGCGATCATTATCAATTACACATTGTCTCATGGGAGAACAGTCATAAGAGAAAGAGAGAACAGTAATAAGAGAAAGAGAGGAAAGATGTTTTGGATCTGAATAATCTAAGGAATAACACCATTCTGGAATTGAGGGATTTTGGGAAGAAGCTTGGAATAAAAAGCGTAACCAGATATCGGAAAGAGCAGCTGGCAGGCATCGTAGAGGAAAAGCTGACCGGATTGCCTCAGACAGAGAGAAAGCAATTGATTGAGGAGCAGATGGAGGAAGATGCCCGGAAGGCAGAGGCCGTCCCCCAAACTCCGGTGAAACGAAGGAGGGGCCGTCCCACCAAGGCAGAGGCTGCAGCAAGGGAAGCGGCAAGGAAAGCTGCGGAAGAGGCAGCAAAGGAAGCAGCAAGGAAAGCTGCGGAAGAAGCGGCAAAGGAAGCAGGGGAAAAGCAGGAAACGGAAAAGGACGAAGCTCCGGCAGAAGCAGAAGCAGCAGTCTCCCCGGCGGCGAAGGTGACCGAAGGCAAAGAGGGGGAAGCCGCAGAAGGGGAGGAAAAGCGATCCTCTCGCAGGGATACGCAGGAAACCGGTATTCATGGCGTCCGGAACACCCATACTTCCACCCGGCCGGGACCCCATCGGATTTCCCGAAACGGGCATTCCTTCAGCGGAGGGTATACCCCACATCTTTCGGATTCCCACGAAGCAGGCGGCAGATATCACGAAAATAAAAATCATGAAAATTCCGATGAAAGCACATCGGCAAATACACCAAATGAACAGGAAAATCCGGAAGAATACGAAAAAAAGGTTGCTTATGCGAGAAAATACTATAACACATCCAATCCTGCCATTCCGGGCCTCCTGAACAATGGAGACGTAGGGGACGCGGAAGGAGTACTTGAGGTACTTCCCGACGGATATGGATTTCTCCGGACGGAAAATTATATGTCGGGCAACAAGGACATTTATATTTCCCAGTCCCAGATCCGCCGTTTCAGCCTGAAAACCGGGGATATGGTCCGCGGCAAGACCAGGCGCACCAAAGAAGGAGACAAATTCAAGGCCCTGCTGTATGTTACGGCGGTCAACGGACAGGACCCGGAGACAGCTCCCCGGAGGAGGCCCTTTGAGGATCTGACACCGATTTATCCAAACAAAAGAATCACACTGGAAAACAAAAAGAATTCCAAGGATCTGGCGACCCGGATCATCGATCTTGTTTCCCCCATTGGCATGGGCCAGAGGGGTCTGATTGTTTCTCCCCCCAAGGCAGGGAAAACGACTTTGCTGAAAAAGATCGCAAACAGCATTTCCCTCAATTTCCCGGATATTTATCTGATTGTACTGCTGATTGATGAGCGTCCCGAGGAAGTGACGGACATGCAGCGGTCCATCGACGGGGATATCGTTTATTCCACATTTGACGAGCTGCCGGAGCATCACACCAAGGTGGCGGAAATGGTGCTGGAACGTTCGCAGCGCCTGGTGGAGCACGGCCAGGACGTGGTCGTCCTTCTGGACAGCATTACCCGCCTTGCCAGAGCATACAATCAGACGGTGCCGTCCACCGGCAGGATATTGTCCGGCGGTCTGGATTCTTCTGCCCTTCATAAGCCCAAGCGATTTTTCGGCAGTGCCCGCAATATAGAGGAAGGCGGAAGTCTGACCATAATAGCCACCGCCCTGGTGGAGACCGGCAGCCGTATGGACGATGTCATTTACGAAGAATTCAAGGGCACGGGCAATATGGAAATTCATCTGGACCGCAAGCTTTCCGAAAAGAGGATTTTCCCTGCCGTGGATCTTTACAAATCCGGTACCAGGCGGGAGGAGCTGCTCATGACACAAAAGGAACTGGAAGGAGTCTGGGCCATCCGCAAGAATCTCAGTGAAGGCCGGCCGGACCGCATTATGGAGATCATTATCAATGACCTGATGCGAACGGATTCCAACGATCAGTTTATAGATCTCATGATGGAGCATTTTTCTTCCGTGGAAAAGGACAGCTATACGAACGATCATGACAGAAATGGCTCTTATCATGATAAGGATGGCTATTCGGGCTATCGCTAAATCAAAAAATCATTGTTGCATTGCAGCAGCCGCTTGTGTTATACTGAGGTAGTTATGAAAGCTGCAGGTATTGGCTAACAAGCAGTTTTAACAGGAAACGGAATAAGCTTTGTCACGAAAGAGGTGAAGACAATGAAGCCAAACATTCATCCAAAATATGGAAAAGCAGTGGTAAAGTGTGCTTGTGGGGAGACTTTTGTTACCGGCTCCACTCAGAAGGAGCTCCGGGTTGAGATATGTTCCAAATGCCATCCATTCTTTACCGGAAAGCAAAAGCTGGTGGATACCGGTGGACGTGTGGAGCGGTTCCGAAAGCGATACGGAATGTCCGCCGACGAGAAGTAATTTTTCGAAACAAAGTACAGATTGGGGTTCCCCTGGTCTGTATTTTTTGTAGGGAGATGAAAGAATGCGAAAGAGTATGATTGGCGGTCAGGCTGTCATGGAGGGAGTGATGATGAAAGCTCCTGATTCCATGGCCATTGCCGTGAGACGGTCCGACGGATCCATTGAGGTGAAGAAATCAGCCGTAACCACTGCAAAGGAGAAGTATCCCATATTGAAGCTGCCCATTCTGCGGGGGATCGTTACTTTTGCGGAGACCATGGTATTGGGCGTAAAGTCCCTTTTGACGTCGGCGGACCTGTATGGGGACGAAGAAGAGGAATATAAGCCCTCCCGGTTTGAAACTTTCCTGTCGGACAAATTGGGGAAAAGTCTGGACGATATCGTGATCGCTTCCTCCGTGACGGTTGCTGTTATTTTTTCCATCGCTTTGTTTGTATTTTTGCCGGCATTGCTGTCCGGTCTGCTCCGGCGCTGGATATCCAATCATGTGATTCTGAATATAGTGGAGGGATTTCTTCGCCTGGGGATTTTTCTGATTTACTTAACGCTTGTTTCCCGGATGAAGGACATCCGAAGGGTTTTTGAATACCATGGCGCGGAGCATAAAACCATCCATTGCTATGAACATGAAGAGGAGCTGACGCCGGGGAATGCGCGGAAATATTCTACCCTGCATCCCAGATGCGGCACGGCATTCCTGCTGACTGTCATGTTGATCAGCATTCTTTTGTTTTCCTTCCTGGGATGGCAGAATATCTTCCTTCGCGTGCTCAGCCGCATTCTGCTTCTCCCGGTCGTTGGGGGCCTGTCCTATGAGGTGACACGGCTTGCCGGGAGAAGCGATGCCCTGCCGATCCGGATCATCCTGTATCCCGGGATGATGCTTCAAAAGCTGACCACCCGGGAGCCGGACGATCAGCAGCTGGAGGTGGCGATCCGTGCCTTTGTGGCGGCTACGGAGGGCGTGAAGGAAAGCGGCGGCATGGAAGGAGAGAAAACAGATGGGACAGCCGGGCTTGATGGACGCCCTGAGGGCGGGCCAACGGTTGCTGCAAAGCAGGGCATCTGAGTCTGCCCGGCTGGAATGTGAGATGTTGTTGTCCCATATCCTTGGATGTCAGCGGCACGAACTGTATATCCGTGGCAATGAGCTATTGTCCCGGGAGCAGCTGTCTGCCTTTCGCAGTATGCTGGACCGGCGTCGGAAGGGGGAGCCGATTCAGTATATTCTTGGCAGCAGGGAGTTTATGGGACTTCCTTTTCATGTGGATGACCGGGTTCTGATCCCCCGGTGGGAAACGGAAATTCTGGTGGAATGGCTGTTGAATCATTGGAAATCAGTGCCGGGGCCGGTGCATCTTCTGGACCTGGGCACCGGAAGCGGCGCCATTGCAGTCAGCCTGGCATTTTATTTGCCTGCTTCCCGGATCACGGCAGTGGATATCCGGGAGGAAGCCCTGCTTGCCGCACGGGAGAATGCGGTGCAGAACGGCGTGGCGGACCGGATCCGGTTTTTGCAGGGGGATTTGTTCTGCGCCCTGGAGGGCCCCGGCGGAAAGGACCGCTTTGATGGGATTGTCTCCAATCCGCCCTACATTCCCACCGGTGAGATCGGTGGATTAATGACGGAGGTCCGGGATTACGAGCCCAGGGTTGCCCTGGATGGGGGAGAAGACGGCCTGGGCTATTATCGGAGAATAGCCCGGGCAGCTTCTCCCTTTTTGAATCGGGACGGCCTGGTCGCGGTGGAAATGGGATATGGCCAGAGTCCACAGGTTCAGGATATCTTTTTGCAGACAGGAAACTATACCCTGGGCGGGATTCGCAAGGACCTGGCAGGGATGGAACGGGTGGCGATATTCTTGAAAAGGCAGGGAGAATCAAATGTTTGACAAATTGGGATTTATGGAAGACCGATATGAGGAACTGAGTCAACTCCTTGCTGATCCGGATGTAATCAGCCGGCAGGAGGAATGGCAGCGCCTGGTCCGGGAGCACGCTTCCCTGGAGGAGATCGTGGTTCGCTATCGGCAGTACCGGAAAACGGAGAAAGAGGAAGAGGATACGGAGGAACTGCTGCACAGTACCCATGACAGGGAACTGCGGGCGATCGCAGAGCAGGAGAAAAAGGATCTGAAGGAAAAAGCGGATGCATTGCTTCATGAAATAAAACTGCTTCTTCTGCCCCGGGATCCCATGGATGAAAAGAATGTCGTCATGGAAATCCGCAGCGGTGCCGGCGGGGAAGAGGCGGCGCTGTTCGGGGCCGTGTTGTTCCGGATGTACAGCCGCTATGCCGAACGGAAGGGCTGGAAGATTGTCGTCACCAGTGCCAGCTATACGGACATCGGAGGGGTCAAGGAACTGATTTATATCGTGGAGGGGAAGGGAGCCTACAGCCGTCTGAAATACGAAAGCGGGGTGCACAGGGTGCAGCGCGTGCCTGTGACGGAGTCCGGCGGCAGGATTCATACCTCTACTGCCACGGTTGCCGTTTTGCCGGAGGCGGAGGAAGTGGACGTCGAAATCAATCCCAATGACCTGCGGATCGACGTCTACCGGTCCACAGGGCATGGCGGGCAAAGCGTCAATACCACGGATTCTGCCGTTCGGGTCACCCATATTCCCACCGGAATGGTGGTGACATGCCAGGATGAGAAATCCCAGCTGAAAAACAAGGAAAAGGCCATTCGCGTGCTGCGATCCCGTCTGCTGGACCAGGCTACGCAGGAAAAGGAATCTGAATATGCACAGAACCGCAGGAGTCAGATTGGAACGGGGGATCGCAGTGAACGGATCCGCACCTACAATTATTCCCAGGGGCGGGTGACCGATCACCGGATTGGCAGGACCATTCACCAGCTGGATGATTTTCTGGACGGGGATCTGGATGAAATGCTGGATGCGCTGATTTCTGCTGAACAGACGAAAAAGCTGAAGAATCTGGAAACCGGACGGCACGGCTGATTTTCGTCCCCTGGCATTCGTGGATATGGATGGAAGTTGTCTAACCTTTGGCATTCATGGATATGAATGAAAGTTGCTCAACCTTTGGTATCCATGGGAGCATGGAGGAGAGATATGGATGGAGAAAAGGATGAATGGGCCGAAGAAAGTGGATGGAAAGAGATCAGTAAAATAAATAAACAGGACTACAGGGAGAAGACAGAATGGAAACACAGGTTCTGAAAATAGAGGATCCCATCCGCTGCAGGCGGGAGATGGCCGAGGCTGCGGAGAGGATCCGCCGCGGGGAAGTGGTGGCTTTTCCGACGGAAACGGTATATGGTCTGGGTGCAAATGCCCTGGACGGGAAAGCGGTAAAAGGTATTTTTGAGGCAAAGGGAAGGCCAGGCGACAATCCGCTGATTGTACATATTGAAAACCTTTCCCAATGGGATGCCCTGGTAACCGGGATCCCCGAAAAGGCAAGGATTCTGGCGGAAGCTTTCTGGCCGGGACCAATGACCATGATTCTGGAGAAAACAGCAAAGATACCGGCGGTGGTATCCGCCGGACTGGATACGGTGGGAGTGCGGATGCCCTCCCACCCGGTGGCCCGGGAGCTGATCCGGCTGTCCGGAGTCCCGATTGCCGCGCCCAGTGCAAATCGGTCCGGCCGTCCCAGCCCCACGGAAGCAAAACATGTCCTGGAGGATATGAATGGCCGGATTCCTCTGATACTGGACGGGGGAAAAGCGAATGTGGGAGTGGAGTCCACGGTATTGGACATGACCGGTGAAATCCCGGTGATTCTCCGACCCGGCGGGGTTACTTCGGAAATGCTGGAAAAGGTCATTGGACCGGTACGGGTAGACCCCCATGTCATGAAGCCGATTGCGGACGGACAGAAAGTAAAATCCCCCGGCATGAAATATAAGCACTATGCGCCAAAAGCACCGGTTACCATTGTCCGCGGGGATCCGGACAAGCTGGCCCGATATGTGGAGCAGGAAGTCTGCCGGCTGCAGGTGGACGGGAAACGGATCGGGATCCTGGCAACGGATGAGACCATGGGACATTATACAGCCGGAATTGTGCGGACCATGGGCAGCCGGAAGCACCCGGCCCAGCTGGCAGCCAGTCTCTTTTCACTGTTTCGGGAAATGGACCATTTGGGAGTGGATCAGATTCTGGCAGAAGGTGTGGAGGATCATGATGAAGGACTTGCCGTCATGAATCGGATGACCCGTGCTGCCGGCTTTCATATTATTGACGTGTAAGGAGCGTGTCGGCATTGAACATTCTTTTTGTCTGTACCGGCAATACCTGCCGAAGTGCCATGGCGGAGGAGATGCTGCGGACCATGCTGAAAAGGAAGGGAATGACAGGTTTCCATATCCGTTCTGCAGGCATTGCCGCTTTGCCGGGGGAAAAAGCAAGTCCTCCGGCGGTGGCAGTCCTGAAGGAAGCAGGAATGGACCTGAGCGGTCACCGGTCCAGCCCCTTGAATGAAAAGCTGCTGAAGGAAGCGGATGTCATTCTTGCCATGACGGAAGGAAACAAAGCTGCGGTGCTGTCCCGGTATCCTTTTGTCCGGGAAAGAGTCCATACCCTGAAGGAATATGCCGGAGTCTCCGGAAGGGATATTTTGGATCCCTATGGCCGGCCGGTGGATGTTTACCGCCGTACCAGGGAGGAAATCCGCAATGCCTTGGGGGAAATCATTGAGAAATGGGGCCGGACCTTTTCGGATCCGAAAAAGCCCTGAAATTTATGTGGACTTCAAATAGCCGATATTATATAATGTAACATTGGTAAGTACAGAGACTTGGAAATGAGGTAGGAACAGGATTGAAATCAGTTTCCGCAAATACGCAGTCGAAACGATTGGTTGGCAGAAAAGCCGTGGATTTTGTAAAGGACGGCATGCAGATCGGCATTGGCACAGGATCCACAGTCGCCTTTTTTATTGGGGAGCTTGGGCGCAGGGTCCGTCAGGGATGGCAGATACGGGGCGCCGCGACTTCCTATTATACCAGGCTGTTGTGTCATCGCAGCGGGATCCCCATGATGGACAGCATGACGCTGGATCATCTGGATCTTGCGGTGGATGGAGCCGATGAGATCGATCCTTCCCTGAATGCCATAAAGGGCGGGGGAGGCGCGCATACCTGCGAAAAGGTCATTGCCTCTATGGCGGATGAATTTATTTTGATTGCGGATGAAAGCAAATTGGTTTCCGGATTGTGCATGCATTATCCGTTGCCGGTGGAGGTGATTCCGGCTGCGCTGTCCCTTGCGGAAAAAAGGATCCGCAGTCTGGGGGGTACCCCGAGTGTCCGCATGGCGGTCTGTAAGGACGGCCCGGTTATTACGGAAAACGGCAATTTTATATTGGATATTACGTTTCAGACGGCTCCGGAGGATTTGGAGCTTCTCGATATCCAGCTGAAAAAGATACCCGGTCTTCTGGAGACCGGGCTGTTTTTGGGTATGGCCAAAAAAGCCCTGATCGGTTCGGCGGATTCGGTCCGTGTCCTGCTTCCGGAAGAGTGATTTTGTCTGTCGGAATGGTGGACTTTTGATATCCCAAAAGCTCTGGCTTGCTTTCGCGGATTACATTGGGAAGGTGCAGTAACTGTATTTTCCACGCAAGGAGGAAAAATATGTCAAATGTACATGTGATGAACCATCCGTTGATCCAACATAAGCTGACTCTGATCCGGGATAGGAATACGGGTGTGAAGGAATTCCGGGAACTGGTGGAGGAAGTCTCCCTGTTGATGGCTTATGAGGTAACACGGGATCTGCCTTTGGAGGATATTGAGGTGGAAACGCCCATCGGGAAAGCCAAATGCCAGACCATTGCCGGAAAGAAGCTGGGAGTAATACCAATTCTCCGGGCCGGCCTTGGGATGGTCAACGGGATGACAACGCTGATTCCCACTGCCAAAGTGGGTCACATTGGATTGTACCGGGATCCGGAGACACTGGAACCGGTGGAGTACTACTGCAAACTGCCCACCGATGTGGAGGAAAGGGACCTGATCGTTGTGGATCCCATGCTGGCCACCGGGGGTTCCGCTTCGGCAGCCATTGGTTTTTTGAAGCAAAGGGGAGCAAAAAGCATCAAGCTGGTCTGCCTGATCGCCGCTCCGGAGGGCATTGCCAGACTTCAGCGGGAGCATGGCGATGTGGATATCTATGCAGCCGCTGTGGATGAGAAGCTGAATGACCACGGATACATCATTCCCGGACTGGGGGATGCCGGAGACCGGCTGTTCGGCACGAAATAAATCAGGACCGTCCGGGGGCCCATGGGGTCCGATGTATCACAGAACCGATATATATAGAAGAAACAGGGTATACAAGTCGTCTGCACCGGCAATAATGGAGATAGACATGCCATTCCATAAGTGAGGTGCGCAGGATGAAAAGAAAAATTTCGAACCTTTGTATAGTCCTGATTTTGCTGGCAGTTGCAGCAGTGCCGGGATTTGCCGCTGGTGCCGGTTCCTGGTTTTCGAAAAACGGATCTGCCCGGGGATCACGCGGTTCGGCCCCGATGGGTTCATCGGAGAAAGAGGTGTCGCCCATCCGGGACCAGGTGAAACTGGCAGGAGGTTCCCTGCTTCAGATACAGATGAGCGGATGGGCCCTTGTGAAGGATGGATCAATGTCCCTGCCTGAATTGGAGGAGCTGGCCCGGGAAGTCCGGAATACTTGGGGCAGTGCGGCTCAAAAGGCGGAGATCCGACCGGATGAGACGGATTCGATGCGCCAGGTGGTTCTTTCCCTGGAGCAGGACGGGGATCGTGCCACCCTTACTTTCCACAGCGGAGACCAGACTTACCTGGCGGCGGATGCCTCAACCCGGGATGTCCGGGGCGAAAGGAAGGAGAAGGCTGTTTTTTTTGCAATGGAAAGGCTGCTGAAGCGGTTTCGATCCGGATCCTGCATCCGGACGACCTATACCTCGGTCCTTCCCGGGAAACTGGATACGGGGCGGATGGAGCAGATCGCGGGGCAGATATTCCGGGGACTGGACGGAGAGATGGAGGAGGAGATCCGGGATGCCGGATGGATCAGTAAAACAGGATACAGTGACAGGATTCCCTGTGAGCTGCATTCCGGCGGAAAACGGATCAACCTCAACGTGGCGCTGCGGTACAATGATTATGAGGGCAGGACCTATCTCTGGCTGGGCACGCCGGTGATCTCCATTCCATATTAGGTACGGACAGAGGCTGTGATACATAATATGAATGGATGGGAGGTGTAGGCTTGGCCAGTTTATTGGTGAGGAAAAGCAATCCATTAAAGGGTACGGTAGCCATCGGCGGCGCCAAAAATTCTGTGCTGCCCATTATTGCAGCGTCCCTTCTGACGGACGATACCAGCATTCTGGAAGACATCCCCCGGCTGGAAGATGTGACCGTCATGTGTGAGCTGCTGGAATGTTTTGGCTCCCAGGTGGATAGCAAGGGAAACTGTCTGAAAATCGATAATCATCATATTGAAAATGCGTCGGCATCCTATGATCTGGTTCGCAGGATGCGGGCCTCTTTTTTGATCATGGGGCCGCTTCTGGCCCGGTTCGGGAATGTGAAGATCTCCCTGCCGGGTGGGTGTGCCATCGGGACGCGTCCCATTGATCTGCATCTGAAGGGTTTTTCCGCCATGGGTGCGGATATCACCCTTGGCCATGGGTATATAGAAGCCTATGCGGACAAGCTGACCGGAGGCAGGGTTTATCTGGATTTCCCCAGTGTGGGAGCTACGGAAAACATTATGATGGCGGCAGCGTTGGCCGACGGGCTGACCGTAATTGAGAATGCCGCGGAAGAGCCGGAGATCGTCGATCTGGCAAACTTTATCAATTCCATGGGAGGCCATGTCCGGGGAGCGGGTACCGATACCATTAAAACAGAGGGAGTCCGGTACCTGAAGGGTGCGGTTCACAATATCATTCCCGACCGGATTGAAGCGGGTACCTTTATGACCGCCGCGGTCATCACCGGAGGGGATATCGTTCTTACCAATGTCATCGAGGATCATATCCGGCCCGTGGAAGCCAAGTTGAAGGAAGCGGGAGCCCGGATTGAGCAGGTGGACGAAGGAATTCGGGTATCGGCGGGCAGGCCGCTTAATCCGCTGGATCTGAAAACCTTGCCGTATCCGGGATTTCCAACGGATATGCAGGCGCAGATGATGGCGCTTCTGTGTACCGTTCCTGGTACCAGCATGATAACGGAAACGGTATTTGAGAATCGTTTCATGCATGTCAGCGAATTGAAACGGCTGGGCGCCGATATCCGCATTGAAGGGCGCAGTGCCGTCATAGAAGGTGTGACGCATCTGACGGGGACGGTGGTTCAGGCTACGGACCTGCGGGCAGGCGCCGCCCTTTTGCTGGCCGGCCTGTATGCGGACGGAATGACAGAAGTAACGGACGTTCATCATATCGACCGGGGATACGACCGGATTGAAAACAAGCTGAATGCCCTGGGAGCAAACATCGAAAGGCTGTCCTGACAAAAAGCATTATGGCATGTGACATAGTACCTCAATATTCCGGGAGCAAACATCGAAAGGCTGTCCTACAAAAAGGACAGCTTTTTTGTTCTAACAGGCGCCGGATTTTCATAAAATGGTTAGGTACATTAGAGAAACGAGGTATCGAAGTATGAAACCATTGAGTAAAGTTCTGATTACCGGAACCTGTCTGCTTTTGATTTCCTCCCTGATTTCCCATTTGTTACCTGATAAAAAAGTGCCGGACGATCCGGCTGCTGCCGGCAATCCGGATGAAATTACTATCGTGATGGCTTCAGAAAAGGATCAGAAACCGCAGGAAGAAGAGGAAGAAAGAAAAGGGGATACGATTCTTTCCCTGTACGATCACAGGGCAAAAAAACTGGTCCGGCTTCCGCTGGAGGAATATTTGGTCGGTGTGGTCGCGGGAGAGATGTCGGCCTCTTTTGAAGAGGAAGCTCTGAAGGCGCAGGCCGTAGCAGCCAGAACTTTTGCCGTCTGGCATATGCGTTCCCTTGGCGGCAGAGGATGCAGTCAGCATAAGGGAGCGGACGTATGCAGTTCCTTTGCGCATTGCCAGGAATGGCTGTCCAAGGACCGGATGCGCAGAAACTGGGGAAAGAATTTTGAACTCTATCATGAAAAAATCCGTCAGGCAGTCCAGGGTACAAAAGGGAAAACCATGCTGTATGACGGCAAACCCATCGAGGTTCTGTACTATTCCACCAGCAACGGGAAAACCGAGGAAGCCAGTGAAGTGTTTTCCAGGTCCCTTCCTTATTATCGTACCGTGGATAGTACAGGCGAAGAGGATGCACCCCATTTTAAGGACAGTGTCGCCTGTTCCAATCAGAAGTTTGCCGAGATTTTTCAGTCGAAATATGGTGTCCGGCTGGATCCCGATCATCTGGATAAGGAAATTAAAATAAACGGGTACACGGAAAGTGGAAGGATCCGGGATTTAACCATCGGCGGGAAAACTCTGAGAGCAACGGAGTTCCGGCTGCTCTATCAGCTGAATTCCACGGATATCACCTTTGTGTTCGGCAAGGATCACATCACCATGATAACAAAAGGCTTTGGCCACGGTGTGGGAATGAGTCAGGTCGGTGCAGACCGGATGGCCCGGCAGGGGAAGGATTATCAGGACATCCTGCACCATTATTATCAGGGAGTGGAAATTCATAACTACTGAATGACTGAATGACTGAAT
>DHDO01000055.1:11306-31586 GCA_002399435.1 Firmicutes bacterium UBA4874 | reverse complement strand
AATGACTGAATGACTGAATGACTAAACGATTGACAGAGCCTGCATACCGCAGGATCATTCAGAAAACATTGCCTCCAATGGTATGGATTGCCCTAAATTTGGCAAAACTACCACTGGAGGTGGTATTATGGAGAAATTATCATGGAAAGAAAGATGGAAAAAAGTATTCAACCGGAAAAATTTCACGGGATTTGCTGAGAAGTATGGGTTTTCCCTTCTTTTGCTGCTGTGTCTGTGCATTATTGGAGCCACTGCTTTTCTGACGCATGGCAGGTTGGGCAAGACCCCCTGGAATATCCGGAAGAAGCCGGAAGTGGTTCAGGAGGAGCCGACGAAATCGCCGGATTTATCAAAGGGGGACATCGTGGATCTCACCGGAGGGAAGAATACCGAAAAGGGTGAAAACCGAACGGCTGCGCCGTCAGAACAGCCGGTTGCGAACCGGACGGTTCCGGAAAAGAAGCCGGCCGCTCCGAATGTTCCGGCGGAGACGAAGCAGGAGAATGCAAAAACCGTTCCGGTATCTGCGCAAAACAATGCGGATTCCAAAAAGATGGGCGCTCCTGTAGCAGGAGAAATGATCCGGAATTACTCCATGGATGAGTTGGTATTTTCCTCAACCCTGAAGGAATGGACCACGCATTCCGGCGTGGATATTGCCGGCACGGTGGGCACGGAGGTAAAGGCTGCACTGCCCGGTACCGTGGAAAGCATCGGGGAGGACCCCCTGAAGGGAATCGTCATCACCCTGTCCCATGGGGACGGACTGCAGACCGTATATATGGGACTGTCCGCCGGGGACATGGTCCAGGAAGGACAAAAGGTGGAAAAGGGACAAGTCATCAGCGGCATCGGCAGAACGGCCGCCTTTGAAATAACAGATGATCCTCATCTGCATTTTGAAGTGTTACAGAACGGAGAGCATCAGGACCCCATGGAATACCTTCCGGGGAAATAGGCAGGAATCAAGTTTATTTCGGAATGATATTCTATCTCCCCCCTAACCTGCATAACTATTTAAATATAGTGAAGCTGCAGCACCTGGGAATTCGATTTCGCAGCACTGTCAATTGATTGGGGCGCAAAGCCGCAAGACAGATATTGGTTAGGGGGGGTATTCATTTTGAAGGACTATATTGAGGAAAGGGCTGTGGAAATTGCGAATTACATTATTGAATCACAAGCTACGGTACGGGAAGCGGCAAAAGTATTTAAAGTGAGTAAAAGTACAGTTCACAAGGATGTGTCGGAGCGCCTTCCAAAAATAAGCCCCAGCATTTCGAATGAAGTAAAAAAGGTACTGGAAAAGAATAAAGCGGAGAGACACATAAGGGGCGGCAGAGCGACCCACAATAAATATAAGTCCGGAATGATCGGCTGAACTTTCTGAAAGTATGGAAACTCCAGGATATTCAATGAATACGATTTTACACAGCTCCATTACGGAAAAAGCAAAACGGGCTGTGTTTTTCTTATTACCACAGCTCCGTTACGGTAAAAGCAAAATGGGCTGTGTTTTTCTTATTACCACAGTTCCGTTACGGAAAAAGCAAAACGGGCTGTGTTTTTCTTTTCTCTGCCCGGAAAAAGAGGATTCTTCAAAAAAAAATAGAATAACAATAGAATAACATCAGTAATTCGGTAATATTGTTGGCTAAAATGCCGGGGTTAGGCAGTTACCGGGAATGGAATGAATATTTATATGGGCATTTCTTTATGATCCATGAACGAGGGGTAAGAAAGGTGAGATGACTTTTGTTGGGATTCAGGGATATCGGAATCGATTTGGGCACTGCCAGTATACTGGTGTACATGAAGGGCAAGGGGATTGTACTGCGGGAGCCTTCCGTGATCTCCATTGATAAGGACAGCGGCCAGGTTCTGGCAGTGGGCAGTGAGGCGCAGAGAATGCTGGGCAGGACGCCGGGCAATATCGTTGCGATGCGTCCTTTGGAGAAAGGTGTGATTTCGGACTATCACATTACAAAGAAAATGCTGAAGTATTTCCTTAACCGGGTAACCGGCAGACAGCTGGCAGGCAAGCCCCGTGTGGTAATCTGTGTTCCCAGCAGCGTTACTGAGGTGGAAAAGCGTGCGGTTCTGGATGCCGCTTCGGAGGCCGGGGCTGGCAAGACCTATCTGATTGAGGAGCCCATTGCAGCCGCCATAGGGGCCGGGCTGGATATTGCCAGGCCATGCGGTCATATGGTGGTGGACATTGGCGGAGGCACTTCAGACATTGCCGTGATCTGCCTGGGTGGCTCGGTTCTTTCGGAGAGCATTAAGGTCGCCGGCAATGACTTTGACAAGGCAATTGTAAAATATATGCGGAAAAAATACAATCTGCTGATTGGAGACGGGACGGCGGAAAGGATGAAAATGCAGATCGGTTGTGCCTTTCCCAGGGAAGAGGAGCTGTTTATGGATGTTACCGGCCGCAATCTGGTCTCCGGTCTGCCCAGGGTGATCCATGTTTCTTCGATGGAAATGATGGAGGCTTTGGAGGAACCGGTTCAGGAGATTGCGGAGTGTGTGCACTCCATACTGGAAAGGACTCCTCCGGAGCTGGCGGCGGACATCAGTGAGCAGGGGATTATCATGACGGGAGGCGGTTCCCTTCTCTATGGATTTGACAAGCTGCTGCAGCAGCTGACCAAAATCGACGTGCGTGTGGCGGAGGATGCCGTGTCCTGTGTGGCACTGGGGACTGGAAAAGCATTGGAGTCCCTGGACTTTTACTCCAGATCGGCGTTGTTTGGGCATCACAGGGGCGTCCCGGTGAGCGATTGATTCCGGCGCTGTTCATGAAATGCCGGGATGGACGGGGACAAGCCTTTAACAGGTCGGCAGCTACAGTGGGAGGGTTTTGTTATGACAGACGAAAAGTACGATGGACAGATGGATTGTGACATCAATGGGATTATGAAACGGATTCCCCACCGCTATCCGTTTCTGCTGGTGGATCGGGTGACGGAGCTGATCCCGGGCAAATCTGCCAAAGGGATCAAGAATGTCACCATAAACGAGCCTTTTTTTCAGGGACATTTTCCGGGCCATCCGGTGATGCCGGGTGTACTGATTCTGGAGGCCCTGGCACAACTGGGTGCCACGGCGGTGCTGGGCGGGAAGGGGCAACAGAATAAGCTGGCCCTGTTCGCCGGCATTGACAAGGTACGGTTCCGCCGGCAGGTGATTCCTGGGGATCAACTGCTTCTGGAGGCGGAGATCACGCGAATGAAAAGCTTCATAGGCAAAGCTTCGGTCCGCGCATCGGTGGACGGAGAGACAGCGGCCGGGGGACAGATCCTGTTTGCCCTGACCGATGCGGAAACACCAGGCCGGGGGGGACTCTATTGTGCCAAAGATCAAGAGAAATGAACGGATCGCTGTTTTAGCCAGGGTTTTGCCAGGTCATCCCTGGCAGATTTTCACCCTGCGCCACTTCAGTGAGCTCTTTCAGGCATCCAAAGCCACTGTTTGCGAGGATATTGCCATGATTGGGGAAGCATTCCGGACGTTTCATCTTGGAGACCTGGAGTCGGTGGCGGGAGCGGGAGGGGGCGTACGGTTCCTGCCGAAGCCCTGTCCTCCGGACTCCGCAGCTTTTATCCGGGATCTGTGCGATACCCTGTCTGAGCCGGATCGTATTCTGGCCGGTGGCTATATTTATCGAAACGATATTCTCTATCACCCACAGAGCATCCGCAGGATCGGTGAGATTCTGGCGTCTCTTTTTTCCGGCGAACGGCCGGATTTTGTGATCACCGTTGAAACCAAGGGGACTCCTGTGGCGATTATGACGGCATTTTACCTCGGCTGCCCGGTTGTGGTGGCCCGGCGGGACAGTTCCGTCACGGAAGGCCCGCTGGTCAGCATCAATTATGTAACGGCTTCCTCCGGACGGATTCAGACCATGTCCCTGTCGAAGAGGGCGGTTACAAAGGGGAAAAGGGCCCTGATCGTGGATGACTTCATGAAGGGCGGCGGGACTGCCAGGGGGATGCAGGAGCTGCTGAAGGAATTTCATGTGGAGACGGTTGGAACCGGCGTGGTGATTGCCACCAGGGAGCCGGCGGAAAAAATGGTGTCCGGCTACACATCGCTTTTGATCCTGGATCAGGTTGATGAACAAAATGGAAAGATTATGTTATCTCCGGCAGATCGGTTTTTGGATAAGGTGTAAAAGATTTTCCGTAATTTAATATTCTTTCTGCCAGAGGCAGAAGGACTATAGATTATTATGGCGAATCATTACAGTGACATCAACGTTATTCTTCAGCATACCTGTCTATTTGGAAGGGGTGAACTGGGATGAACATTACAGATGTCCGTATCAGGAAAATCGGGAGCGAAGGCAAGATGAAGGCGGTGGCATCCGTCACCTTTGACAATGATTTTGTTGTACACGATATCAAGGTCATTGAAGGGCAAAGCGGATTGTTCATTGCCATGCCCAGTCGCAGAACACCGGATGGGGAATTCAGAGATATCGCCCATCCTATCAACTCCGAAATGAGGGGAAAGCTTCAAAGCAAGGTATTGGAGAGATATAAGGGTATGGGGGAAGAATAAGCTTTAAAGGAGAGCCTCTCTCCTTTAAAGCTTATTCTTTTTTGCCATTTTTAAAATCATTCAGGAAGGACCGACATTTTTCATAATATAATGTTATAATAATATGGAAGGCTAAATTACAGGAGTGTGGGAAGTATGGGAGAGAATGTATCTGTCGCTATTCTGGCAGCTGATGACGCACCTGCAATGCAATCGGCGGTTCCTGCCGTGCTGCATTCGGTTTGCGGACGGAGAATACTGGACTATGTCGTGAACGCGGCAGGGCAGGTTGCCGGCAGCCGGCCCGTTGTAGTGGTCCATGGGGACGGCGGCTGTATTCGGGAGCATTTGGGAGAGTCCTGCCGGATCGTGGATTCCGCGGAAGGGAAGGATTCCGTCAGTGGCTTGTTTCGTATGGAGGAGTGCACGGGGGAAGAACCCTGTGGGGTTCTTTTTGTGCTGGCCGGAAACATGCCCCTCATCCGGGGGACGACGCTTGAGGGGATGCTGCAGTTTACAAGTGAGAATCATCTGACTGCGGCGGTTCTGTCCGGGGAGTCTCCGGAGTCCGGCGGCAACGGGATTTCACCTGTGTACTGCTTTGACAGGCGGGCTTTGCGGAAGGCCGTCCGGGAAGGTCAGAAAAGCATGGAGCAGGAGACCTTGGGCCCGGAGGATATTCTGCGCATCCTGAAAGCGTCAGGAGAAAGGACCGGGGTTTTCCGGATCCGGGACACCCGGGAGATCATGACGGTTTCCGATCGTGTCTGCCTGTCCCGGGCGGAGGCGGAGATGCGCCGCCGGATCAATGAGTTTCACATGATGAGGGGGGTTACCATTCTGGACCCGTCAGCCACCTATATCGGCGCGGATGTACGGATCGGGAAGGATACGGTCGTGTACCCCGGAAATGTTCTGGAGGGATTCACAGTCGTTGGTTCCGGCTGCCTTCTTTATCCCAACAACCGGCTTCAGAACGCAGAGATTGCGGACGGGACGATCCTGCAGTCCTCTGTGGTCCTGGACAGCAGGATTGGAAGCGGGACCACCGTCGGACCCTATGCCTATATCCGGCCGGGCAGCCGGATCGGAGACCATGTGCGGATCGGAGACTTTGTGGAGGTCAAGAATTCGTCCATCGGCCAAAAAACCAAGGTGTCCCATTTGACCTATATCGGTGATGCCGATCTGGGGCAGGAGATCAATGTGGGGTGCGGAGTCGTCTGCGTGAATTATGACGGGAAGGAAAAGCACCGAACCGTGATCGGGGACCATGCCTTTGTCGGATGCAATGCCAATCTGGTGGCGCCGGTTGAGGTGGAGGGACATACTTTCATCGCTGCCGGATCCACGATTACGGAGAAAGTCCCGGCGGGAGCGCTGGCTATTGCCAGGGCAAGGCAAGTGAACAAGAAGGGCTGGGTGGAGAAAAGAGAACAAAAGAAAACGGAGGAAAAAGAATGAATACCCACGGAAAGTGTATTAAGATTTTTGCCGGAAATTCCAATCCGGATCTGGCCAAGGAAATCGCCCGATATGTTGGAGTGCCCCTGGGCAACGCGAAGGTATCCAGATTCAGTGACGGGGAGATCAGTGTCGATATCCATGAAACCGTAAGGGGATGCGATGTCTTTGTCATTCAGTCCACCTGTTCTCCGGTCAATACCAACCTAATGGAGCTGTTGATTCTCATAGATGCCTTCAAGAGGGCTTCTGCCAGGGAAATTACGGCCGTCATTCCGTATTACGGATATGCCCGGCAGGACCGCAAGGTAAAGGCCCGTGATCCCATTACGGCAAAGCTGGTGGCTGATTTGATTACGGAAGCCGGGGCGGACCGGGTTCTGACCATGGATCTTCATGCGGCACAGATCCAGGGCTTTTTTGACATCCCGGTGGACAATCTTTTCAGCATGCCGATTCTGGCCAAGGATTATATCGACAGAGGGTTTGTCGGGGAAGATCTGGTCGTCGTGTCTCCCGATCTGGGCAGCGTGACCCGCGCCCGCAATTTTGCCCACAAGCTGAATGCTCCGCTGGCCATCATTGACAAGAGAAGGCCCAGGGCCAATGTGGCCGAGGTCATGAACATTATCGGGGATGTGAAGGGCAAACGCGCCATTTTGATCGATGATATCATCGATACGGCAGGGACGATCCGGCAGGGAGCCATTGCCTTGGTAGAGCGGGGCGGCGCCAGGGAAGTTTATACCTGCGCCGCTCATGGAGTGTTGTCCGGTCCGGCCATCGAGCATATCACCGACTCTCCCATCAAGGAAATGGTTCTTACCAACACCGTTCCCTTTCCTTCGGAAAAGCAGACGGACCGGATTCGGGTTCTGTCGGTGGCTTCCCTGTTTGCCGAGGCCATACAGAGGATTTATGAAAGTCTCCCGATCAGCTCCCTGTTTGATTGATTTCCCGGGAGGGACAGACGATGTATATTATTGCTGGATTGGGCAATCCAGGGATCCGGTATCAGGGCACCCGGCATAATACCGGATTTTATGTGCTGGATCTTCTTGCGAGGGCCCATGGAATAAAAATTAACAAGGCAAAGCACAAAGCCATCCTCGGCGAAGGGAGGATTGGATCAGAGAAAGTGGTATTGGCAAAGCCCCAGACTTTTATGAATCTGAGCGGGGAAAGTATTTTACTGCTGAAGCAGTGGTATCATACGGAGGAAGACCATATCCTTGTCATATACGACGATATTGATCTGGATCCCGGTGTCCTGCGCATCCGGGCTTCCGGCAGCGCCGGGACGCATAACGGCATGCGGTCGGTGCTTGCCTGCCTGCGGACGGAAGACTTCCCCAGGGTGAGGATTGGCATTGGAAGGCCGCCGGCAGACCGGGATCTGGCCGATTATGTATTGTCACGGTTCCCGGAGGAGGAAGCGGGATTGGTAAGGGAAGCCTGCGATCGTGCTGTAAAAGGGGTGGAATGTGTTCTGATGCAGGGCACGGAGACAGCCATGAGCAGATATAACGGATAGGAGTTGCATATTTGGTTTTCTTACTGGCGTTGGCGGCTTTGGTAGGCGCCTACCTGGCCAATAAATGGATGCTGAAGTTTTTCCGGGAGAATGCGGTGATCTTCGGAGCACCCATCGTGGAGGAGCTTTTTAAAACCCTGCCGGCCTATTTCCTGAATAGGCCCATTTGGCATGTTCATTTTTTGTTTGGGCTTGGAGAGGCGCTGTATGACTTTTTTACCGGCAGACGTAAGACCGGTGCGGGGGCTGCAGCGGCGGGCCTGATCAGCCATACTCTTTTTGGAGTGCTGACCGACTGGATCCGGAAAGGCACCGGCTGGATTCTCCCTGCCCTTGCAGGTGCTGCTTTTGCCCATTGTGTATGGAATTTCACCGTTATGCGGGCGGGCCGCAGGAATTAAGCGCGTGAATGAAGTGTCTGCTGTCCCGGAAGGATACGGGTCGAAAGGCACGGGTTCCAAATTCGGAAGGGCATGGGCCAAAAGACAGGGGTCCAGGCCCGGAAAGCCAAAGTCCATAAAAGGAAGGTTGTAGATAGGATGGAGCCAATTTGGTTCAAGCCAATGAAAGCATGGCCCCAGTTTCAAAAATTGAGGGAAGCGGTCCGGACGGCAAAGGGAATTACCCTGATCAATGGAGTGTCGGAGGTGCAGAAATGCCATTTTCTGGCCGGCCTTTTGGCTCCGCTGGACCGAAGCGGCATCCTGGTCACGTATGACGAGATACAGGCCGGCCAGCTGCTGGATGATATGGAGTTCTTTTTCCCGGGTCAGGTTGTGCTGTTTCCCCCGCGGGAGATTATGCTGTACCATACGGCTGCCCGCAGCCGTGAGATCATGGGGCAGCGGATTTCTGTGATGAAACGGCTTGCCGAAGGGGAGAAACTCATGGTGGTGGCCCCGGTGGATGCCTTGCTGGTCCCCGATGTACCGACGGATGTCTTCCGGCAATCCCAGTTCCGGATTACGGAAGGGGAGGAATGTTCTCCGCGGGATCTTTCCCGGAAGGCGGTGCAAATGGGCTATGAGAGAACTTCCGCTGTGGAAGGTCCCGGCCAGTTCAGCCTTCGGGGGAGCATTTTTGACATTTATCCGCTTTCTTCGGAGAAGCCGTTCCGGATTGATTTTTTCGATGAGTTTGTGGATTCCATACGCAGCTTTGATCCCGAAAGCCAAAGATCCGAAGAACGGATGGAGACGGTTACTATTTCCCCGGCGACGGATCTGATTCTGGATGACGAACGGCGGGAGAAAGGCAGAAAGAAGATAGAGCAAAGTTTTCGCCGGCTGATGCAGAAGATGCGGAAAGATCCGAAGTTTGATGCAGGCCGTCTGGAAAACCGGATGGATCAGCTTTTTGAGGGTATGGATCAGGGTGTGGCAACGGATCAGCTGGTGAACTATTTTCCTTTTTTTTACGAAGAATTTTCCAACCTGCTGGATTATGCCGGAGCGGATGCTGCTCTGATCCTGGATGAGCCGGTCCGTATTCTGGAGCATTGCCGCACTGCCTCCGGGGAATTCTCCGGCCGCTTCAGCGATCTGCTCATGCAGGGCGAGGTGTTGCCGGAGCAGTCCCGTATTTATGGGGAATACAATGATTTGCTGGCGGATGCCGACGCCATGCGCAGCATTGCCATGCAGTCCCTGCCCCGGAGCAGCCTGGATTTTGAACCCAAACGGATTCAGATGGTTTCTTCCCGGACCATTCCTTCGTATCACGGTAAACTGGAACTGATGGCGGAGGATATCCGGTACTGGAAGGGCAATCATGATTCGATTCTTCTTTTGTCCGGGAACCGGCAGCGGGCGGAATCCCTGGCGTCCTCCCTGCTGGATTACGGGCTGGAAGCTGTGGTATGTCCCAAAACGGAAGGAGACATTCTTCCTGGTCAGATCGTTATTGTTCCGAAAAGCCTGCGGAAAGGATTTGAATATCCGGAAGGCCATTTTGTGCTGGTCAGCGATCAGGAGATTTATGGTGTCCGAAGGGAAAAGGCGCCGGCAGGAAGGAAGAGAAAAAAGCTGGATCCGTTTACCGACCTGAAGGTTGGGAGCTATGTTGTGCATGAGAACCATGGGATCGGCCGGTATCTTGGCATCAGGAAGATGACGGTCAACGGGCAGGAGCGGGATTATCTGGACGTCCGGTATGCCGGTACGGACCGGCTCTATATTCCCACCGATCAGATGGATCTGATTCAGCCTTATGTGGGCATGGAGGACCAGCATCCCAGGCTGTCCCGGCTGGGGGGCAGCGAATGGCAGAGAACCAGGACCAGGGTGCGGGAGTCCGTGAAAAAGCTGGCATTTGATCTCGTGAAGTTGTACGCGGCAAGGGAGGCCACCGCTGGCTTTGCCTTTTCGGCAGATAATCCGTGGCAGCGTCAGTTTGAGGAAAGCTTTCCTTATGAGCTGACCCCGGATCAGCTTCAGTCGCTGGAGGAAATCAAGCGGGATATGGAATCCGGGCGGGTCATGGACCGTCTGCTCTGCGGCGATGTGGGGTATGGGAAAACCGAAGTGGCCATCCGGGCTGCCTTCAAGGCGGTGATGGACGGGAAACAGGTAGCGGTGCTGGCACCGACCACAATCCTGGCGCAGCAGCATTACAGCACCTTTGTCAGCCGGTTCGGGGACTTTCCCTTTACGGTGCAGGTGCTCAGCCGTTTCCGGAAACCCGGGGAGCAGAAAGAGATCCTCAGGGATCTGCGGGAAGGCAATGTGGATGTGATTATCGGGACCCACAGGTTATTGAGCAAAGATGTGAAGTTCCGGGATCTTGGGCTTTTGATTGTGGATGAGGAGCAAAGATTTGGGGTGGGGCATAAGGAGACCATCAAAGAGATGAAGAAAAACGTGGATGTTCTGACCCTGACCGCCACTCCCATTCCCCGGACACTTCATATGTCCATGGTTGGAATCCGTGATATCAGCGTCATTGAGACCCCGCCGGAAGGAAGGTTTCCGGTGCAGACCTATGTGACGGAGTACAATGATTCCCTGATCCGGGATGCCATTGTCCGGGAGATTCAGCGCGGCGGGCAGGTTTATTTTGTCTACAATCATGTGAAGCGGATGGAGGGAATGGCTGAAAGGCTGCGGCAGCTGGTACCGGAGGCGCGTGTGGCCGTGGCCCACGGACAGATGAACGAAGCGTCCCTGGAGCGGATCATGGTCAGCTTTTATGAGCATGAGTCGGATGTGCTGTTTTGCTCCACCATCATTGAAAACGGGCTGGACATTCCCAATGTCAATACGCTGATTATCTATGATTCGGATCGTTTCGGCCTGTCCCAGCTTTATCAGCTCCGCGGCAGGGTCGGCCGCTCCCATCGGATCGCCTATGCCTATTTTACCTACCAAAAGGATAAGATCCTGAACGAAAGCGCAGAGAAAAGGCTGCAGGCCATAAAGGAATTCACGGAATTCGGCGCCGGTTTCAAAATTGCCATGCGCGATCTGGAGATCCGGGGCGCCGGGAACCTGCTGGGCGCAGAGCAGCATGGGCAGATGGCTGCCGTGGGCTATGACATGTACTGCAAGCTGCTTGCGGAGACTGTTCAGGGGTTGAAAGGGGAAGAACCCCCGAAGCGGCTGGAAACGGTGGTAAACATCAAGGCAGACGCCTATATTGACAACAGCTATATTTCGGCGGAGAATCATAAAATCCGGATGTACAAGCGGATCGCTGCCATTGAGAATCTTTCGGATAAAAACGACGTGGAGGATGAGATGACGGATCGGTTCGGCGACATCCCGGTCCCCACGCGCAATCTAATCCGGATCGCCTATATCCGGGCACTGGCCGGTAGCCTGAAGATGACGGAGATCTCCCAGCGTGGCAGGGAAGTCCGTATGAAGCTTCAGGACAGCAGCGCACTTGCCCCCAGAACGGTCATGATCCTTTTGAATGAGAACCGCAGGGTGCTTCAGCTGGGTTCCTCCCAGCCGCCGGTTTTTCGCCTTCGGGTAAAGGGAGCAGGACCGGAGACGCTGGAGGCCGTTCAGAATGTGCTGGAGAGAATGAGCGATCTGCAGCAAAACGATTCCCGCGGATGAAAAGGGATTTACAGCGATACGGGATGCAGATATAACGATTCCCGCGGATGAAAAGGGATTTACAGCGATACGGGATGCAGATATAATGAAGTGAGAACAATAGGGATACCCTAATCCAAAGAAAGGGCTTGATGAATTGAAGAACTGGAGAAAAGTGCTTTTTTCGACATTGGCTGTCGTCCTGGCTGTGTTGGTTTCCGGCTGCAACATGGTGAGGGTCAATGAGAAAAAAGACCGGAATATTGTCGTCGCCAGCGTGAACGGAGAAAAAATACGGAAGGGAAAGCTTCTGGATCAGTATCAGCAGTACGCTGCCTCCTATGGAGTGTCCGACGAAGACAAGGATCAGGTCAAATCGATCAAGGCAAATATACTGGACGGTCTGATCAATCAGGAACTGGTTCGGCAGAAGGCGGAGAAGGCAGGCTACAAGGCCAACGATAAGAACCGTGCCCAGGCGGAAAAGGAATATGAGCAGACTGTGGCGGATTATGTGAAGTCTCTTCAGCAGAAAGCGGAAAAGGACAAGGCCGATAAGGATAAAGCCAATACAGACGGGAAAGCCGGGGACGGGAAAGCCGACAAGGATCAAAACACGGACCAGAACGTCGACTATGAAAAGCAGGCCCGGGCTGAAATGAATCAATCGCTGCAGTCCATGCACATGACCAAAAAGGATTATATCGAATTTGTGGCGGAAAACATCGCAATACAGGATTATCTGGATGAGCTGACCGCCGATGTATCCGTAAAGGACAAGGAAATCAAGGATTATTATGACCAGCAGTTGAAAATTCAGAAGGAGACCCCGACCACGGCTTCCTATCGTTCTTCCGTTCCGATTGTGACTCAGCCGGCTTCCCGGAGGGTAAAGCATATTCTGATCAAGTTTTCGGACAAGGATATGAAGAAAATCAGCGAATTGCGCCAGGCCAACAAAAAAGAGGAAGCCGATAAGCTTCGCAAAAAGAAGCTCGAGGAAATCAAGCCCAAAGCTGATGAAGTATTGGCAAAGGTTCGGGCCGGTGAGGATTTTGAGGCGTTAATGAAAAAATACGGCGAGGATCCCGGCATGAAAAGCGAAGAGAACAAGGACGGATACACCATGACCCGGGATGCAGGCATGCAGCCGGAGTTTCTGAAAGCGTCCTTTCAGCTGAAGGAGGGGGAGACTTCCGAATTGGTGGCGACGGACAACGGCTATCATATCATCAAGGTGTATGAAGCGAAGGAGGATGTCATCGCGCCCCTGGACGACGAAAAAAAGGAGCAGATCCGGACTGCCCTGCGGAGCGAGAAGAAGAATCAGGAAATTGATAAGAAGATTCAGGAATGGATTAAAAAAGCAGACATCAGGAAGTATGAAAAACGGCTTTGAGGAACGCTGCCATATTCCCTGCCGGGCAAATGCATAAAAATAAGGGCACAGTAAAATAATAGCTATGCAAGTATGGTTATGTAAGTCATGCAGTTTAAGGAGGGATATATGTGAAAGCAACTGGAATTGTCAGACGTATTGATGATTTGGGCCGGGTCGTCATCCCGAAGGAAATTCGCCGGACCATGCGGATCCGCGAAGGTGACCCTCTGGAAATCTTTACAGACCGTGAGGGGGAAGTCATACTGAAGAAATATTCCCCCATAGGTGAACTTGGCGATTTTGCCAGGGAATATGTGGAGTCTCTGCATCAAAACCTCGGACATATTGCCTGTGTGGCGGACAAGGATTCCATTGTGGCTGTCGCGGGAGGGACCAAAAAAGAGTTTCTGGACAAGTCCATCAGCCATGATCTGGAACGTGCGATGGAGATGAAAAAAACCATCGTTGCAAACCGCGGCGAAGAAGGTAAGATTCTGAGCATTACGGCCAATGAGGAGGAGAACCCCAAATATTCCTCACAGGTCATCGCCACTGTTGTTTCGGATGGAGACCCGATCGGCGCAGTGATTCTGCTGTCCAGGGAACCGGATTCCAACATGGGAGAAGTAGAGATCAAGGTAGCGGAAACAGCTGCGGTATTTCTTGGCAAACAAATGGATCAATAACCGTTCCCGGTTTTCCAAAGGCATTGAACGCATTCAATGCCTTTTATTTTTTTGGCTTTTTGGCTTTTTTATTGAACTGTTTTTTGCATTTTGCTATGTTGTTCCCGGCGGACAGATGATATACTATGCAGTATGGATCTCCCTGCAGGGGATCGACTTGCAGATAAGGCCATGTACAATGGAGGAAACGCTTTTTATGGGTTGGGTGGGAGGAAGATTTCCTCAACTTACATACGGCGCAGGAGGTAGGTAGAGCATATGAGCAAAAAATCTTTTATAAAGGGTGCAACCATACTGGCAGTGGCAGGGCTGGCCGCCAAATTCATCGGAGCCATGTTCCGGATCCCGATGACGAATCTCATCGGATCCGTTGGCATGAGTTATTATCAAATGGCCTATCCCATTTATTCCTTTCTGTTGATTATATCCACTGCCGGCGTTCCCACGGCGATTTCCAAGCTGGTTGCGGAAAACATTGCACTTCGCAATTACAGCACCGCCCACAAGGTATTCCGGCTGTCGATCCGATTGATGCTGGTCATCGGGCTCACCACTTTACTTATATTTTCGGCCGGAAGCAAGCTGATCGCCCGGATGATGGGAAACGTAAAAGCATATTATTCCATTCTCGCCATTGCTCCCTCCCTGGTGTTTGTAACCTTGATTTCCGCCTTCCGTGGTTATTTTCAGGGAATGCAGGATATGACGCCCACGGCAGCCTCCCAGATTGTGGAGCAGGCGGGGAAGCTGGTTCTGGGTCTCTGGCTGGCATCCAGATATATTCCCCGGGGACCGGAATACGGCGCGGCAGCAGCCGTGGTAGGTGTGACCCTGAGCGAAGGGGCCGCCCTGGTTCTGTTAATGGGCATGTATCAGGGAAAGCGCAAAAAGATCCTGGAGAGCATCCGGCAGACTCCAAAAGTGCGGCATTCGGAGTCCTACCAGTCCCTTCTGACGCGTCTGATCCGCATTGCGTTTCCCATTACCATCGGTGCTTCCATTATGCCGCTGATGAATATGGCGGATGCCATGATTGTGGTGAACCGTCTGAAGCAGGTCGGGTTTCAGGTAGAGAAGGCACAATCCCTGTATGGCCTGCTTACGGGCTGTGCCAACCCTCTGATTAATTTTCCGGCCGTGCTGACGGTTTCCCTGGCGATGAGTCTGGTGCCGGCGATTTCTGAGTCCTATGCGGGAAGGGATGCCCGGGGCGTCGCTCAAAAGATCTACACCGGCACCCGGCTGACACTGCTGGCGGGGATACCCGCCGCAGCCGGCATGGCTGTGTTGGCCCGGCCTATCAGTGCTTTGCTGTATGGCAGCCTTCCGCAGAAGGAAATTACCATGACCGGCGAGATCCTGTCGATTCTTTCCATCGGCGTGATTTTTCTCACTCTGGTGCAGACCCTTACCGCTGTTTTGCAGGGGCTCAACCGGATCACAACGCCGGTCCGCAATCTTGCCATCGGAGCGCTGTTCAAAATCGTCATTACTTATTTTCTTGTGGGAATTCCGTCCATCCATGTGAAGGGTGCCGCCGTTGGAACCGTGGCATGCTATGGGGCGGCCGCCATATTGGATTTTACTGCTGTCGTCCGTTATTCCGGGGTATCCATGCCCCTGGGCAGATTTTTCGGGAAGCCGCTTGTGGCGGTTGCTGCCATGTCCCTGGCGGTATACGGTGTCTATCACGGCCTGGCATCGGCTTTGGGCGGCAATAAGGCGACGCTGCTGGCTGTTTTGGTGGGGGTAGTGGTCTATGCCGCTGTTTTGCTGGCCACTGGGGGCCTGACCAGGCAGGACTTTGAAATGCTGCCGGGAGGAAAGAAAATAGGAAGGATACTGACCCGGCTGAAGCTGATCCGCTGACATAAAATAAAAGCCGTTTTTTGGACGTAACAGTCGTTTTGTGGTATGCTTTACCGGGGCGGGAACAGAAGAGCAGTGCAAAATACAGGAGGGGAAGGAATGAAGGAAAAAGCGAAATATGGGTTTTCGGATCTGCTTGAGATCATGAAAAAGCTGCGGAGTCCGGATGGCTGTCCCTGGGACCGGGAGCAGGATCATACATCCCTGAAGCAATATCTGATTGAGGAGACCTATGAAGTATTGGAAGCCATTGACCTGAAGGACAGGGACAAGCTGGCGGAGGAGCTTGGGGATGTCCTGCTGCAGGTGGTTTTCCACGCGCAGATCGCGGAGGAGCAGGGAGAGTTTGATCTGGAGGATGTGACAGATCACATCTGCAGGAAAATGATCGATCGCCATCCCCACGTATTCGGCAATGGAAAGGCGGATACTTCCGAAGAGGTCGTGAGCAACTGGGAGGCGATCAAAAAGCGGGAAAACGGCTATCAAAGCCAGACCCAGGTGCTTCGGCATGTGCCTTCCAATCTTCCGGCCCTGATGCGGAGCTGCAAGGTTCAGAAAAAGGCCGCGCTGGTTGGATTTGACTGGGACCGGACGGAGGATGCGCTTGCCAAAGTGGAGGAGGAGCTCCGTGAAGTGGAGGAAGTGTATCAGGACGGACCGGAGGACCGGATTCGGGAAGAGCTTGGGGATCTGCTGTTTGCCATTGTGAATTTGTGTCGCTTTTTGAAACAGGAGCCGGAGATGACACTGACGGCGGCGACGGAGAAATTTATCCGCCGCTTTGAGTATATGGAAAAGAATGCAGACCGTCCACTGAAGGATATGACTCCGGAAGAAATGGACTCCCTGTGGAATCAGGCAAAAAGCGCAGGACAAGGCGAAATACGTGTATAACCAATGCAGAAACTGGTAAGTATATAGATGGAAATCCTCTTTTCCCATGGAATGGGTAAAAAGCCCCGAAATTCTTTGGGGATAAGAAGGAATTTCAGGAATAATAGCGAATATGCTATAAGAATTCCTACATAAACATTAAGGAGGTTAGTAGAGTGAATAAAGCTGAATTGATCTCTGCTGTTGCCGAAAAGGGCGAATTAACAAAAAAGGATGCTGAGAAGGCTGTCAATGCTTTTGTAACGGTTGTTTCTGATGCTTTGGCAAACAATGAAAGAGTACAGATGGTTGGGTTCGGTACTTTTGAAGTACGTGAAAGGGCAGAAAGGAAAGGCAGAAATCCTCAGACCAAAGAGGAAATTACCATTCCCGCTTCCAAGGCTCCTGTCTTTAAGGCCGGAAAAGCCTTGAAGGATTCCGTACAATAAAGTCAAGACCGGGAAATTCCCGGTTTTTTTTATTATAAGGGGGGGATTCCTTTGCGTTTGGACAAATATCTTAAAGTATCCCGGATTATAAAGCGCAGGACTCTGGCCAATGAAGCCTGCAGCCGGGGGAGGGTGCAGGTGAACGGCAAGGTGGCAAAACCCGCCAGTGAAGTGCGGGTCGGGGATGTGATCCGGATTCAGTTCGGGGAACAGGTTCATCAATATGAGGTTCTGCTGGTCGCCAATTCCGTTCCCAGGGGAGATGTGACCCGGATGTTCCGGGAAATCTGAAATATCCATGGTATTGTCTTCCTCCATCCGGTAATACTATTCACGGATCATGAAGTTGTCCTTTGGAGGCTGTTTCTCCGGAAACGGCTTTCCTGGAATGGATAGAATGGAGGAGTCATATCATATGGTAAGAAAAAGGAATCGGAGAATCCGCTTTCTCCTTCTGGTTTTGGCGGTGTCTCTCCTGATGGTTTCCTGTACGGCGAAAAGAAGGCCGAAAAATCCGGCGAATCCCAAAAAACAGGTGCCCAAACAGACGGAGAAGCAGGTGAAAAAGCCCCGGCTTCCCAGGGCAATCCGCACAGCGGCAGGCAGGGAACCCCGCCTGAAGGTCTATATCGTGCAGGATAAAAAGGTTCAGGAAATGCCGTTTGAGGAGTATGTGGCCGGTGTGGTGGCCGGAGAAATGAAAAATGACTGGCCGGAGGAAAGCATCAAGGCCCAGGCCATTATTGCCAGAACTTTTGTGCTTCAATTCATCAATGAAAAGGGCAAGTCCAAATATGGGAATGCCCACATATCAACGGATGTGGAAGAAGCCCAGGCGTGGAATGCCAAAGAGGTGAACGACCGGGTCCGCAAGGCCGTCCGGGATACCCGGGGACAGGTGATCCTATATGACGGGAAATTTGCCCGTACCTGGTTTCATTCCAATGCCGGCGGCAAGACGGCCACTCCCCTGGAAGGATTGAACTATAAGGGGAAGGAGCCGCCCTATATCCGGGTCGTCGATTCCCCCGATATGGGAGACAAGGTTGAAGCCGACGCGAAGAGCTGGTCTGCAAAGTTTTCAAAGGCGGAGGTTGTCGCTGCAGCGAAGGCAGCCGGAAAGCCCGTCCGGGATTTCAGCAGCATTTCCATCGGGAAAAAGGGGCCTTCCGGAAGAGCGGTGACCATCAAACTGGATGATACCGGGATATCTGCTCCGGAGCTTCGCCGGGCACTGGACCCGACCAAAATGCGTTCCAATCTGTTGGACCGGGTCGCTCTGGAGGGGGATCAGGTCGTCATGTCCGGGAAAGGCTTCGGGCATGGGGTTGGAATGTCCCAGTGGGGTGCCCGCACCATGGCGGAGCAGGGCAAGTCGGCGCAGGATATCATCAATCACTATTTCAGGGACGTCGATGTGGTAAAGATGTGGAAGTAAAGCAGGGAAAACGAACGAATGACATAAAAGAGGATTGACATAAAAAACAAGGGATCGCGGGGGAAACCAACGGTCCCTTTTTTCTTCGTCAGCGGTCCGGATTGGGTGGGTACGCATATTGGCGGCGCGGCAGGCATATTATCAAGTATGGATCGGTATCATTTGAAAGGGGGAAAGGGAGATGGTACGGGAACTGGATGACAATAAGCTGGTACGGGGCCGCAACCACAGCATACTGATGGAGAACCGGGAAAAGGTCACCATCACCGGTGTGGAGGATGTGGACAGTTTTGATGAGGAAGCAGTCCTGTTGGTAACGGAGCTGGGATATATTACGCTGGAAGGCGTGGACCTGCACATCAGTAAGCTGAATCTGGAAGAAGGACAATTGATTGTGGAAGGAGAGATCAACAGCGTGGAGTACAGCGATCACGAAGGAATGGGCAGCGGTGATGGCGGCTTCTTCAAAAAGTTGTTCCGGTAAGGGGGATCTCTGAAATGTTTTCGACTTCCAACCAGGCTTATGTTTTCCTGTGCACGGTCTATGCGGGCTTTTTGATTGGCTTGATTTATGATTTATGCCGGATTATCCGGAGCATTGCAAAGCCTGGTGTATGGCTGACAGGAATAATGGATTTGCTGTTCTGGATTCTGATCGGCGTCCTGTCCTTTCTTGTGATCTTCCGTGTGAACGATGGAGAAGTCCGCATTTATACCATCGTTGGCTTTGTGGTTGGCTGGGGTCTGTATGTTCTGACACTGAGCCCCTATATCCGGAAGGCCCTGACCTGGATTTTTAGGGCAATAGCCAGGGCAATCCGCTGGCTGGTTACCATTCTTCTCTGGCCCTTTCGATTTCTGATCCGTATTCTGGGATATCCCCTGCGTGGTGCAAAGCGGATTTTGTCAAAGGGATTTCATGGAATTCGGAAGGGAATGGCAGTATTTTCATTGAAAAAAAGAAGGAAAAGCAAGGAGAGAAAAGAGGAATTCTAGTTTACGTATCGAATTATAATAATAAGGCTGAATTTCTTTTATCACCCGGGCAGATGAAATACAGCCGGCACAGACTTTCAAACGAAAGCAGGGGACTCGAATGTCAAAAAAAGGATACCGGCTGAAATTCAAAGCAAAGTTTTTGGTGGCGATTGTGTTTGTTGGTTATTTTTCATCCATCCTTTTTCGTCAGGAGCTGGAGATGCATCGTCAGAAAAAGCGCATCGGCGAACTTCGGCAGGAGATTTCCCAGGTGAAGCAGGATAACGATTCCCTGAGCCGGCGGGTAAAGCATACCAGGTCCGATGAGTATGTGGAGCAGGCGGCGCGGGACAAGCTCGGCTGGGTAAAAGAGGGCGAAACCATATTTATAGAAAAAAACAAGAATTGAGGAGGAAGCGCAACATTTATGTCGTTTGAGGTTGGACAAATCGTAGAGGGGACCGTGTCCGGGATTACGAGTTTTGGTGCATTTGTGGAGCTTGGCGGAGGCAAGACCGGGATGGTTCATATTTCGGAAATTGCCGATGCTTATGTGAAGGATATTCATGCATATCTGAAGCTTCATGACAAGGTAAGGGTCAAGGTATTGACCGTGGATGAGAAAGGTAAGATCAGTCTCTCCATTCGTAAGGCAAACGAAGGGAAAAAGTCTGCCCGGCCCGCGGATGTGGATTGGGGCAAGGAACTGCACGGCGCTAATTCCGGAGGTTCCTTTGAGGATACTTTATCAAAGTTCATGAAGGACAGCGAGGAGCGGCTTCTGGACATTAAGCGCAACCGGGAATCCAAACGCGGCGGCGGCTATTCCCGCAGGAAAGGCTGAGAGGTTGTTTTTTTTCAAAAACGGCACAAAATCAAAATAATGGTTGACTTTACTGCGACTTTATAATAAAATATGGGATGTCGTTGCAAGAGTGTGATTTCTTTCCGTCGCATGAGGCAATATCGCGGGGTAGAGCAGTCTGGTAGCTCGTCGGGCTCATAACCCGGAGG
>DHDO01000055.1:0-11173 GCA_002399435.1 Firmicutes bacterium UBA4874 | reverse complement strand
CGTGGGTTCAAATCCCTCCCCCGCAACCATTTGGCGGCGTAGCTCAGGTGGCCAGAGCATTCGGTTCATACCCGAAGTGTCAGCGGTTCAAATCCGTTCGCCGCTACCAGATTTGAAAACACCCCAGCTGTTTCTTTCCTTTGAAGCGGAAAGAAGAGCTGGGTTTTGTATTGTTATGCTCCTGTACACGGGTATAGCAGAGTGGATTTTTTTCCGAAGGCATTGTCCGCAGGGACTGTGCCTTTTTTTGCATTTTGGGAAACTTTGAAAATAACTTTTCAGGAATCGTATTCCATTCTTTTAAAAATTCTGACACGAAATGTTTTCCGATTTTGACGAGAATGGGGAACACACAGGTGGAAATTTTTGTTTTACCCGGTTTTGAATGGGTTTTTGTCGTAAAGTTCTTGAAATAGCCTTCCTTATATTGACAAATAATTTGGACAGGCTCTGTTATAATGACATCACCTCTCCAGGCACAGGCGGAGTGCTGAAAAACTCATTAGGTGGTGTTGATATTGATCCATAAGGATGCGTTCCTCCCGTTGAATCTGTTTGCAAATCAGGTTGCTGTCCGTAAAAAAGCGGCAGCTTTCCCGTTCCGGCTCCTGACGCAGGACGTGCTGACCTTCTTTTCTTGCTTTCTGATTGGACGGGCGGTTCTGTTCGATGAGATTGCCCCCTTCGGCACAGCGCTGTTTGCGGTCCTGCTGTACCGGAAGAAGGGGGGATTCCGCGCTTTTGCGGCGGTGACTGCGGGACTGCTCAGCTTCCGCTTTGGCGGGTTTGCCGTCAAATATGTCGCCGCAATGCTGCTTTTTGCATCCGGCCAGGCACTTGCCAATAAAAGGTCCATGAAATGGACGGCCTTCCGGGCAGCGACTCTTCTTTTTGCCTGCCTGTTCCTGGTCAATATCACATTTTCTGCCCTTCACGGATTTCTGCTGTATGAAATCCTCATTGGCCTGCTGGAAAGCATTGTTGGATTTGTTATGGTCTTTATCCTGTCCCGGACGGCGGATGTGCTTTGGGATCAAACCCGCCGGCGGATTCTGTCCAATGAGGAAATGATCTGTATCAGCATCTTTTTTTCCCTGGCCATCATCGGACTTTGGAATATCCATTTGTTTGGACTCTCCCTCCGGAATATTTTCTCCGTATTTCTGATCCTGCTGTTTGCCTATATCGGCGGGGCCGGAGCGGGCGCAGCCATCGGCATCACGGTGGGATTTCTTTTGTCCCTGGCTTCCACCCCGGATCCGGTTCTGATGGGGAATCTGGCCATATGCGGTCTGCTGGGCGGAACGTTCCGGGATCTGGGACGGCTGGGATCCGGTGTCGCTTTTTTGCTTGCCAATATTCTGATGACATTTTATATCAACCGGTCCGCCTTTGTCATACTTCCATTCTGGGAGATTGCCGGGGCGATTGCCCTTCTCATTATGATCCCCCAAAGCGGCATCCGTTTTTTGCGGAGGTTTGTGGATTATGGCTGGGCAAGGGCCGATGAGCAGCAGTATTACGGAAAGAGGGTGCAGGAGCTCACAGTGGGCAGGCTGAAGGAGTTTGCCGGAGTGTTTTATCATCTGTCCAAAGTGTTCGGAAGGATCTCCCAGAGGAACTCCGCCGAAGGCAAGGAGGAACTGTCCCGGATCTTTGATCAGGTGGCGGAGCATGTATGCAAGGGATGTCCGCTGTACCGCAGCTGCTGGGAGCGGGACTTCTATAATACGTACAGTAATCTGTTTGAGCTGGTTGCGGCATGTGAGGAAAAAGGCTATGCGGAGGAAAGCGACTTTCCGCCGGCGATGCTCCGAAAATGTCTGAACAGCGGCGAACTGACAGAAGATCTGAACCTCATGTACCATGCCTACCGTTCCAATCTGAGCTGGCAGCAAAGGATCCTTGACTGCCGCCATCTGGTTGCAGAACAGCTGGACGGAGTCAGCCAGGTGGTAAAGCAGCTTGCGGCGGAACTGGATATGGATGTGCGTTTCCGGAACAATATAGAAGGGGCTCTCCGTCTGGAGCTGGACAAAAGCGGCATCTACGCAAAGGAAGTTCTTGTGCTGGAGAAGTCCGGGGGAGCAACGGAGATCAGCATTGTAAAGCCTGCCTGTCAGGGCGGGCGGGAATGCCAAAAGCAGGTGGAAGATATCGCCAGCCGGGTGATGGGGAAACCGATGAGCTGTCTTTCCCCGGAATGTGTCCGGGCCGGGCAGGAGGATTGTACCCTGAATCTGGTGGAAGCCCGCCGGTTTGAAGTGGTTACCGGCATTGCCCGGAAGCCGAGGCAGGACATCCTGACCTCCGGAGACAGTTATTCCTTCGCTCCGGTGAAAGACGGAAAATATCTGCTGGCTCTGAGTGATGGTATGGGCTCCGGAGCCAGGGCGGCGGAAGAAAGCAGTGCTGTGGTTTCTCTTCTGGAAAATTTTCTGGAGGCGGGATTTGATCAGAACATCACGGTAAAGACCATCAATTCCATCCTGATGCTTCGTTCCCAGGAGGAAATGTTTGCAACGGCGGATGTGTGCATTCTGGATCTGGTGGGCGGTACGGCGGATTTTATCAAAATCGGCGGTGCTCCCAGCTTTCTGCGCAGGGAGAACAAGGTGGAAATCATTCGTCAGGATGCCCTGCCCATTGGAATCCTGGAAGAGGTGCAGCTGGAGAACATCTCCGCTCCCATTCAGGACGAGGATCGGATTGTCATGGTGACCGACGGCATTCTGGACGCTTTTGCCGTCATGGGGGACAGGGAACGGGCCCTGGCCGATTTCATTGCCACCCTGAATACGATCAATCCGCAGGAAATCGCGGATTCGGTTATGGAAGAGGCACTGCTGCAGACGGATGGAGTGGCAAAGGACGACATGACCGTATTGGTGGGCCGGATCTGGACGCCGTGCTGAAAGGAGGTCCGGCAGGAAAACCCGGTACACCCGAAAGAGGCGGAGGCAAAGAGAGCCCATTCTGCCTCTGTTTTTTTATGCACTATGTCAAAAATGCCGCCGGATGCGCAAAAAGCCGTGCAAAACAGGGAACGGCCTTGAAAATCAAAGGAAAAAAGTCTACAATAACAGCAAACAACAAGGAGGCAGGTTGCATTCCATGCTGGCAGAAAAGGTAAGAAAATACATGGAGGACCGGCATATGCTTTCCAGGGGGGACCGTGTCGTGGTTGGTCTGTCCGGAGGGCCGGATTCGGTGACGCTTCTTCACATTCTGAAGGAATACCAGGAGCCTATGGAGATTACGCTGTTTGCCGCTCATGTCAATCATTGCCTGCGGGGCGGGGCATCGGACGAAGACGCTGCGTTTGCGGAAAGGCTGTGCAGGGAGTGGAACATCCCTTTTTTTCAGAAAAAGGCGGATATCGGCGCCCTTTCGGCAAAATCCCATCGATCGGAGGAGGAGACCGGCAGGCTGGTTCGTTATGATTTTTTCCGCCAGGTTTTGCGGCAGGTAAACGGGGACCGGATTGCGACGGCCCATCACCGGGATGACCAGGCAGAAACCATTCTGCATCACATCATCCGGGGAGCGGGGATGCAGGGACTGTGCGGCATCGCGCCGGTATCGCAGGGCGTTCTCATCCGTCCGCTGCTGGATGTCACCCGGGAGGAAATCCGGGACTACCTGCGGGAAAACAAACTGCCCTACCGGGTGGACGCCACCAATGCGGATTCCTCCCATACCAGAAACCGCATCCGGAACGGACTGATTCCGTATCTGGAGCGGGACTTCAATCCGGACATTGCAGGCAGCCTGGCCCGGATGGGAGAGATTGTCCGGGAGGAAAACGATTTTATGGCGGAATACTGCGGCAGGGTGTACCGGGAGTGCTCTTCCCGGGAGCAGGGAATTGTGGATCTGGACCTTAAGCAGCTGCTTTCCTGCCACAGCGCAGTGCAAAAGCGTCTGATCCAAACGGCGATCCTGGAGGTGAGGGGAAGCCCGGACGGAGTGGGCTTCGCTCACATTCTGGCGGCGGCATCCCTTGCCGGACAGTCCCGGACCGGCTCTGTGACCAGGATCCCGGGTGCCTGCGGGCCTCCTTTTCATCCGGAAGTCCTCGTGGAAAAGAGGTATGGGGTCCTTCGCTTCCGAAAGCCGGGACAGGAGGACGCTCCCGCTTTTTTTGATGTTCCCCTGCCCGTGCCGGGAACGGTGTTTTTAAAGGAGCCGGGCATCCTTGTAACGGCGGAGGAAACAGATGTGCAAAAGGGTTTTGCTTTTTCCCCGGAGTGTATCTATGTGGATGAGAGCGCGGTAAGAGGCAGTCTGCGGATTCGGCTGCGCCGGAACGGGGACCGGTTTCATCCCCTTGGCCTCAACGGGACCAAAAAGCTGAAGGATTTTTTTATGGACCGAAAGATACCCAGGGAAGAAAGAGACCGTATTCCACTGCTGGTTGACAGGGAAGATGGAAAAGATCACATTATCTGGGTGATCGGTCTGCAGATGAGCGGGGATTACCGGATTACCGAATCATCCGGAAAGATCCTGCGGATCGGTGTGAAATATAAAAATCAGGAAAACATTATGGAGGGTAATCAATGTCGGGGAATGTGGAAAGAATACTGATAGATGAGGAAACACTGAAAAAGCGGGTCCGGGAGATGGGCAGGCAGATCACGGAGGACTACCGGGGCAAGGATCTGGTCATTGTCGCCATCCTCAAGGGAGCAGTGGTCTTTACCTCGGATCTGATCAAGGAAATCAAACTGCCTTTGGCCATTGACTTTATGGCGGTGTCCAGCTACGGCGTTTCCACCAAATCTTCCGGTGTCGTACGGATTCTGAAGGATCTGGAGGAGGAAATCGAAGGCAGGGATGTTCTGATTGTGGAGGATATTGTGGATACCGGGCTGACCCTTCACTATCTTCTGGAAAACCTGTGGTCCAGGGGCCCGAGGTCGCTGAAGATCTGCTGCTGCCTGGATAAGCCCACCCGGCGCAGCGCACCGGTAGAGGTGGATTATGTGGGCTTTGACATCCCGGATGAGTTTGTCGTAGGATACGGGCTGGATTATGCGGAACGATACCGGAATCTTCCCTATATCGGGATTCTCTCCAAAGACGCTTTAAAGAAATAGTATAAAGGATCAGAGAGGATCATCTGCCATTTTGAGCGCTTTTCGTTGCTTTTACCGGGCGAATATGCTAAAATTATAAAATGTAGTAAATTTGATTTATCGGAAAGGAGGGCTGGGGTTGAGGAAGTTTTTAAGAGGCCCGGGCTTTTATCTGATTCTATTGATTGCGATTATACTCGTTGTTGCAATGCTCGACATGGGAGGGAAGCAGGAACGATTGTCATATCCGCAACTGCTGCGGGAGATTAAGGATGGGAAGATCTCTCACCTGATGACCAACGAACGTACGGTGGTAGGTCTGCGCAAGGGTTCTTCCATTCCCGTGGAGAGCTTTCCGGACAAATACGATTTTGAATCCTAC
Source organism: Firmicutes bacterium UBA4874 (assembly GCA_002399435.1). GTDB lineage: Bacteria > Bacillota > Clostridia > Caldicoprobacterales > DTU083 > UBA4874. The sequence goes on along the minus strand of DHDO01000055.1, from coordinate 5,710 downwards.
ATTCCGAGCAATGATATTTTTGAAAGGGATGTACGCCTGATTGAGGCGGAGAAACGGAAGGTGAATCCGGAGGATATCACTTCCGATCAATTCAGCTTCAAATGGGATCCGCAGGCGGTTCCCGAACCGCCATGGTGGTTGAGTCTTATGCCTTTTGTCGTCCTGATTGTTGCGGTTGTTATTTTCTGGTTTGTTATAATGCAGCAGGCCCAGGGCGGCGGCAACAAGGTGATGTCGTTCGGCAAGAGCCGTGCCAGGGTGCATCAGGACGATAAGCACCATATCACCTTTGAAAATGTTGCCGGCGCGGATGAAGAAAAGGCCGAGCTGCAGGAGATTGTTGAGTTTTTGAAGAATCCCAGGAAGTTTATCGAGCTGGGAGCGAGGATTCCCAAGGGCGTTCTGTTGGTCGGCCCTCCCGGGACCGGAAAGACGCTGCTGGCCAAGGCGGTGTCCGGGGAAGCCGGCGTTCCGTTCTTCAGTATCAGCGGCTCCGATTTTGTGGAGATGTTTGTCGGTGTCGGGGCTTCCAGGGTACGTGACCTGTTTGAACAGGCGAAAAAAAGCGCGCCCTGCATCATATTCATTGATGAGATTGATGCCGTGGGACGTCACAGAGGCGCAGGCCTGGGCGGCGGCCACGATGAAAGGGAGCAGACGCTGAATCAGCTGCTGGTGGAGATGGACGGATTTGCTGTCAACGAAGGGATCATTATTCTGGCGGCCACCAACCGTCCGGATATTCTGGACCCGGCTCTGCTTCGTCCGGGACGCTTCGACCGCAGGGTTGTTGTCGGAGTGCCGGATGTCAAAGGCAGGGAAGAGATCATAAAGGTTCACTCCAAGGGCAAGCCGCTGAGCCCGGAAGTGGATTTGAAGGTGCTGGCAAAGCGTACGCCGGGATTTACCGGAGCGGATATTGAGAACATGATGAACGAGGCGGCTATCCTTGCCGCGCGGAGGAGCAAAAAGGAAATCGGCATGAATGAGATTGAAGAGGCCATCACCCGTGTCATTGCCGGACCGGAGAAGAAGAGCCGGATCTTTACCGAAAAGGACAAACGGCTGGTAGCCTACCATGAAGCCGGCCATGCCGTTGTGGCAAGACTGCTTCCCAATGCGGATCCGGTGCATCAGGTTTCCATTGTGCCCAGGGGACAGGCAGGCGGCTATACGCTGACCCTGCCCAAGGAAGATCGGAACTTTGTTTCCCGCAACGAGCTGGAGACGGAGATCACCAAGCTGCTGGGCGGCCGGGTGGCGGAGTATCTGGTTCTGAAGGATATCAGCACGGGCGCTTCCAACGATCTTCAGAGAGCCAGCCAGATTGCGAGAAAAATGGTGACGGAATACGGCATGAGCGACAGCCTGGGGCCCATTACGTATGGCTCGGATCAGGATGAGATTTTTATCGGAAGGGATCTGGGGCATACCCGTATGTACAGTGAGGAAGTGGCATGCCGCATTGATGAAGAGATTAAAAAGATCATTGAGGATGCCTACAACAAGGCGGAAAAGTTGTTGAAGGATAATATCAACCGGCTGCATCGGGTGGCAGAGGCTCTTCTGGAGAAGGAAAAGCTGGAGTCCGACGAGTTTGAAGCGGCTTTCGCAGCCGGTTAAAGGTACAGAACAATAAAGAAGCAGCAGAGGATGGCATGCAGGATGGTGCCGTCCTTTCTTTTTATCCAGGAGGGGGAAGGTAAATTTGAGTAAAATACTGCATATCGGGCCGCGTCCGCGGGAAAAGGGCAGCTATCTGCTGACGCTGGACGACGACAGGATCGTTCCGGTTCATGAGGAAGTCATTGTAAAATATAAACTGAGATCCGGCATGGAGGTCGAAGACGGGTCGCTGCAGCAGTGGATCCTGGAGGCGGATACCAAAATGGCTTACGATCAGTCCCTGCGCTATCTTCAATACCGGGCCAGAACCCGGAAGCAGCTGTGTGACTATCTGGCCCGCAGGGGATTTGGGAAAGAAGCCATGGAAGCGGCAGCGGACAAGCTGGAAGGATATCATTTTCTGGACGATGCGGATTATGCCGCCCGTTATATCCGGGGGAAAAAATCCGACAAACCCATGGGGAGGCGCCGCATGGCCCAGGAGCTGAAAGCCAGGGGAATATCGGAAGAGATCCTGCAGACCGCCATGGAGGGGTATTCGGAGGAAGAGGAGCAGGAGCAGGCTATCCGGCTGGGAGAAACCTGTGCCAAAAGGTACCGGGATCTTCCTGCGGAGGAGTTTCGCGTCAAGGTCGGACGGACCCTTAAGCGCAGGGGATTTGACTGGGACACCGTGCGGCACGTGCTGCGCCGCCTGCAGGAGGAGGAAGAAGGGCAGGATGAAAACTGACGAAACGATTAGGGGGCCGGCGGACCGCGCTGCGAAAATGAACCCCCTGCAGGCAATACAGGGATAGGGCATGAGGCATGGATTTACAGCATGCCTTTTTTTTACATGTCTTGTAATCATCCCTGATTGACAGGAACAGCATGATAGATTATTATAATGGATAGGGTATGAGGCATGGATTTACAGCATGCCTTTTTTTTTACATGTTTTGTAATCATCCCTGATTGACAGAAACAGTATGATAGATTATTATAATATCTGTTTACAGGCAGATATCAGGGGATTATTATAATATTTGTTTACGGGCAGATATCAGGGGATGGGCATCTGCGTAACAGGGCGGGGGAAATTATGGAGCGTATGAAGCGATTGAGATGGCGTAAGCGCTGTTTGAGACGGAATATTTTGCTCCTTTTCGGGGCAGGCATCCTCGTGATTTTGTGTGTTTTCTTCGGATTCTGGCCGGGAGTCATTTCGTCCGTCCGGGTGGAGGCAGGCGAAAAGCTGGAGGAGAGTCAGTTTTTACGAAACGGGAACCGGAAGTGCAGATTTTTGACGGATATCCGGGCTGTGGATACCAGTGTTCCGGGCAATTATTCCATTCAGATCCAAATCGGGGAAAAGATACATACTTCCCGACTGAAGGTAACGGACACTGTGGCACCGAAGGTAACCGTAAGGGATCAATGGGCGCTTCTTGGTCAGACATTGGATCCGAAGGCGTTTATTGAAGAGATCCGCGATGCCACCGCAGCTACGGTTCAGTTCAAAGGCACGCCGGATACGTCCAGCCCGGGAGAGCAGGATGTGACACTGGTTGTGGAGGACAGGGGAAAGAACCGGGTGGAACGCAGGGCAAAGCTTACCGTGCTGGATGTTCAGGGCAAGGTAACCTGGGAAGCCGGCACGCCGCTCAAGGTAACCATGGATGATTTTCTGGGAAACACGGATCATGAAGCTTCCCTGGCCTCGGATCTCTCAGCCGTGGATACGGGCAAGCCAGGACTCTATCCGGTACAGCTGAATATTGATGGAAGAGTTCTCACCGGAAACATTGAAATCGTGGACACGACTCCTCCGGTAGCGGATGCCGCTGCGGGAACGGTGTGGCTTGGGGATCAACCGGAGGCAAAGGCATTTGTGAAAAATATCCGGGACGTCACCGGGGTGACCGCCCGTTTCAAAGAGGATTATGATTTTACAAAAGAGGGAAAACAGAGGGCTGTCGTTGTACTCGCGGATACTTCAGGAAATGAAAGTGAGGTTCCCGTATGGATTCGGGTGAGGAAGGATACCGAGCCGCCGGTGATTTCCGGAGCGTATGACCGGCAGGTTGCGATGGGGGAAACCATATCCTATAAAAAGAACATTGAAGTAACGGATAACCGGGATACGGATCTGACCTTTGAAGTGGACAACAGCAAGGTCAACCTGAAGCAGGAAGGCACCTATCCGGTGATCTACTCCGCACAGGATGCGGCAGGCAATCGGGCCACCAGGAAGATCAACCTAACGGTAAAACAGGCTGCTGTTTCCCAGGAACAGGTTAATGGGCTGTGTGATTCGATTCTGGCAAAGATCACAAATGAAACGATGTCGAAGAAGGAAAAAGCCCGTGCCATTTATCAATGGTCCAGGGGAAACATCAGCTATACCGGTGATTCAGATAAATCGGACTGGCTGGCGGAGGCCTATCGGGGCATAACCAGAAAGCAGGGCGACTGCTTCACTTATTTTTCCGTCTCCAAGGCCATGCTGACCAGGGTGGGGATTGACAATATGGACATCACCCGGGTCGGAGGCAGGACACGGCATTACTGGAGTCTGATCAACTGTGGGGACGGATGGTATCATTTTGATTCCTGCCCGAATAAAGACCACAGGGAGACGTTTATGATGACGGACAGTGAAGTGGAGAGGCTCACCGGTATCCGCGGCAATAATTATTATACCTTTGATAAAGCCAGGTATCCCCGGACGCCGGCAAAGTGACGGGGGATCATCTGGAAAAGAACAGGAATACGGAGGGAACGGATATGAAGCGGCTGGGAGTAATCGGAGGCCTTGGACCTGCTGCATCGGCCTATTTTTATGAGCTTGTCATCCGGATGACGCAGGCAGAGACAGATCAGGAGCATTTGGATATGATCCTTATCAGCCGTCCTTCCATACCGGACCGGACGGATTATATCCTGGGCAAAAGCAGGGAAAGCCCGGCAGGCCCCATGGCCGAGGCAGGAAAGCAGCTGGCGGGCCTGAACGTGGATTATATCGCCATTCCCTGCATTACAGCCCATTGTTTTTATGAGGAACTGGAAAAGGAGATCAAGGTCCCGATTGTTCATGCGGTCCGGGAGACTGCATGGTATTGCAGAGATCACGGGATCCTCCGGGCAGGTCTTCTGGCGACGGATGGAACCATCCAAAGCAATTTGTTCCAGAAGGAGCTGGAGGATTGCGGGATTCAGGTCCTCCTGCCGGATCCGGAGCATCAGGGCATGGTAATGGATCTCATCTATAAAGATGTAAAGGCCGGCCGGCCGGTCGAATGGGACAAGTTCCGGTCGGTATCGGGGCAGCTTCGCCGGCAGGGGGCAGAAGTGATGATTCTTGGCTGTTCGGAGCTGTCCCTGCTCAGGCGGAGTTGCGAAATCGGCCCGGGCTGTCTGGATACCATGGAGGTATTGGCCATGCGCTCCATTCAGCTGTGCGGAGCAAAACTGAAAAAGGAATACGAAGCGGGGCTTGTCCGGGTATCGTCGGATTCTTATATCCGATAGATCGGCCCGAATGGACGATATGTCAGACAGGAAAGGCAGAAGCAATGCAAAAAAATGTGATGGAATATCTGGAGCAGACCGTCCGTCGTGTTCCGGATAAAACGGCTTATGCAAATGAAACATACGGGATCACCTTCCGGCAGGTCTATGACCAGTCCCGGTCCGTTGGATCCTTTCTTCACCGGGAAGGTTATGCCGGAGAGCCCATTGTGGTGTTCATGAAGCGGCATCCGAAAGCCATTGTCGCCTTTTACGGGGTGGTGTATGCGGGCTGCTATTATGTACCCATCGATGAGGAAATGCCGAGGCAGAGGATCGAGCTGATCTTTCAGAACCTGAAGCCCCGGGCGGTTCTTTGCGATGAAAAAACAGAAAAAAGTATGGAAGGGTTTCCGTTTCACGGGAAAATCTATTCGTTTGAGGAATTGATCCGCGAACCGGCAGATCATAAGGCACTGAGCGGAATCCGGGACCGGCAGATTGATTTGGATCCGGTATATATCGTATTTACCTCCGGTTCCACCGGGGTGCCCAAAGGCGTGGTGGCGTGCCACCGGTCAGTGATCGATTATAT
>DHDO01000014.1 GCA_002399435.1 Firmicutes bacterium UBA4874 | reverse complement strand
AATGAAACGGCATAGGCATATCCGGTGAGATATCCAATCGCAGCCCATGTCCATTTTGTATTGTTCATTTCACGCCGGATGGCGCCGATTGCCGCAAAGCAGGGGGCGCACAGGAGGTTGAACAGCATAAAGCTGTAAGCAGTCAGCCGGGTATAATCCATGGCGAGTTTCGACCAGATTTCCGTACCTTCCTCTGCCACTTCGGCAAAGCCATAAAGAACGCCGAAGGTGGATACCACATTTTCCTTTGCAATCAGCCCGGTAAAGGTGGCAACCGTTGCCTTCCAGTTCCCGAATCCAAGGGGGGCAAAAATGGGTGCGATTACCGTGCCAATGGCGGCAAGCAGGCTGCTGTTGTTGTCTTCCACCATTTGAAAGGCGCCGTTTTCAAAGCCAAAGCCCTGCAGGAACCACAGAACGACGGAAGACGCAAGGATCACGGTGCCGGCACGCCGGATAAAGCTCCATCCCCGTTCCCAGGTGGAATGCAGGACGTTTCCTGCAGAGGGAATATGATAGGCGGGCAATTCCATGACGAAGGGCGCGGCTTCACCGGCAAAGGCCTTTGTCTTTTTCAGGATGATGCCGCTGAGGATGACAGAGGCGATCCCGATGAAGTAGGCGGAAGTGGCAACCAGTCCGCTGTTTCCGAACAGCGCTCCTGCAAACATGCCGACAATGGGCATCTTTGCGCCGCAGGGAATGAAGGTCGTTGTCATAATGGTCATATGCCGGTCCCGCTCGTTTTCAATGGTGCGGCTGGCCATGATCCCCGGCACACCGCAGCCTGAGGAAATCAGCATGGGAATGAAGGACTTTCCGCTGAGTCCGAATCTCCGGAAGATCCGGTCCATGATAAAGGCTATCCGGGCCATATATCCCACATCCTCCAGAATGGACAACAGCAGGAACAGGATCAGCATCTGGGGAACAAATCCCAGGACGGCACCGACACCGCCGATCATCCCGTCCACGATGAGTCCGGACAGCCATGGTGTTAGATGGATACTTTCAAACCAGGCGCTCAGGTTTCCGGAGATGATTTCCCCGAACAGGACATCGTTGGTCCAGTCCGTGACATATCCTCCGACCGTGGAAATGGAAATATAATATACACAGAACATGACCAGCGCAAAAATCGGGAGCGCCAGGAAACGGTTTGTCACAATCCGGTCGATCCGATCAGAGACGCTCATCTTCTGTCCGGTGTGTTTCTTCCTGACCGCTGCCTGGACAAGTTTTGCAATATAGGCATAACGCTGATTTGTAATGATGCTTTCTGCGTCATCATCCAATTCCCTTTCACAGGCGGTAATATGTTCTTCCAGATGGTTTTTCAATGCTTCATCCAGGTTCAGCTCTTCCAGAACCTTCTCATCCCGCTCAAACAGCTTGATGGCATACCAGCGCAGGTATTGGGGATTGACCAGGTCCTCGACGGATTCCTCTATATGGGCAATGGCGTGCTCCACACTGCCATTGTATACAGATGGGGCATCTTTGGATACCGGTTTTTTTGCCAGGGCTACGGCCTTTGCTGCAGCTTCTTCGGAGCCGGTGCCCTTGAGCGCTGAGGTTTCCACGACTTCGCAGCCCAGTGCATCCCCCAGTTTCCGGATGTCGATCACATCTCCGTTTTTACGGACGACATCGATCATGTTGATGGCTATGACAGTAGGAATACCCAGCTCGATGAGCTGTGTGGTCAGGTACAGATTTCGTTCTATATTGGTACCGTCCACAATGTCAATAATGGCGTCGGGTTTTTCATTTACCAGATAACGTCTGGACACCACTTCTTCCAGGGTGTAGGGCGAAAGGGAATAGATCCCCGGAAGATCCTGAATGATGACATCCGGATGGTCTTTCAGCCTTCCTTCCTTTTTTTCGACGGTGACACCCGGCCAGTTCCCGACATGCTGGGACGAGCCCGTCAGGTCGTTGAATAACGTCGTTTTGCCGCTGTTAGGATTTCCTGCAAGCGCAATTTTTATGCTCATTTTGGTTTCCTCCTGTCTTCAATGTTAGAAATATCTAACATTTTGACAATATCATATTCCTCCGTATCAGACCACCTCAATTTGTTCTGCATCCCCCTTGCGGATGGAAAGTTCATAGCCCCGGACGGTAACCTCGACGGGGTCTCCCAGAGGCGCCACTTTCCGTACAAAAATGCTTGCTCCCTTTGTGACTCCCATGTCCATAATCCGGCGTTTGACGGCACCTGTCCCGTATAATTTCCGTACCGTTGCCGTTTCGCCTACCTTTACATCTCTCAGTGTCTTCATTTCCCTTTCCTCCTTTCGATAAGCCAGTCGTTCTTTTCCATAATCCGGCCGGCGCTGCGCATCTATCCTATCTGAATGCGGTTCGCCATGGCTTTGCTCAGGGCGACCCGGCTTTCCTTGACTTGCAGGATCACATTCCCGCCGATCTCCGTCACTACCCGGACCTGCTCTCCGACTACAAAGCCCATCTCTGCCAGATGTTGCCGCACATCATCCTTCCCGGTGATCTTTTGAATGCAGTTTGTTTCACCGGGTTTGGCCAAAGTGAGAGGCATTCTGCTTTCCCCCCTTCTTTCCCCTTTCTTCTTCTTTTCTTATAGTTAGAACTAACTAAGTTGCCGCTACACCACTTCCCATATCAGCCGGCTAACCGGCGCTGTCATACTCCAATACCACGCATCCGGATTACACACCAGGCGTGATTGATCGGTAAGAAATCGTTTCCGGGGAAGGGAAATCGAGTGTCAACAGTTAGTTATATCTAACTACTGTGGTTATAGCTTAGCACCGGATTTCTCATCTGTCAATACTGGTTTGCAGATTCTGCTGGCTTCCCTTGTCTGGTTCTTTCCTTGCAGATGTGATATAATCCGTATGCCCGGACAAAGAAAAGCAAACATTATTGAAAGCTTGTTATTGTTTCATATAGGAACCCGCCTGGAGGCGGAAAGGAGATTGTTTATGGATATTGTACCTGTTACTACCCGGCATTTGGTAAAAAATGCGGATTTGAACCATCATGGAACGTTGTTCGCCGGACGTATGGTCGAGTGGTTTGTCGAGACCGGCCTGATGGCTGCGGCCGCCTTTATTCCGGTGGAGAATATTGTCTGTCTGAACATACACAATATGGTTTTTAAAAAGCCCGTTCAGCTCGGGGAGATTGTTAAGTTTACGGGAAAGATTGTTTTGGCGGGGAGAACCAGTCTGATCGCCAATATCTGCATGCGCGTGGGCGATACGGAGATTGTAAATGGATTTATCACCTATGTCAATGTTGGAAAGAATGGGCGTCCCATTCCACATAATGTTGTAATTGAAGCAACCAGGGAAGAAGACATTGCGCTGCAGGAGCAGGCAAAAAAGCTGCACCGTTAAAGCAACTGCAGTCTTGTGCTGTCGGCTGATGCATCCGGCAGCAAGCTAGTTAAATACAGTGGGAGGTTGAATTTATGGTAAAGGCCATTGTGGGAGGAAACTGGGGAGACGAAGGCAAGGGAAAAATAACGGATTTGCTGGCAGGAAAAGCGGATATTGTCGTTCGCTTTCAGGGAGGAGCCAATGCAGGGCATACGATTATCAACGAGTATGGAAAAACGGCACTTCACCTGCTGCCGTCCGGTGTATTTCATCCTGATGTTGTAAATCTGATCGGTCAGGGAGTCGCCCTGCATCTGCCCACCTTTTTCAAGGAGCTGGACGGTCTGACAGCAAAAGGCATTCCGACGCCCAATCTTCTTGTTTCCGATCGTGCTCAGATTGTTATGCCCTATCATATTTTATTTGACAAGCTGGAAGAGGAACGTCTGGGAGGCAGAAGCTTCGGCTCTACAAAATCCGGCATTGCACCGTTTTATTCCGACAAATATGCAAAAATCGGGATTCAGGCCGGTGAACTTTATGAAGATTCGCTTCTGAAGGACCGTCTGGATCATGTCTGTGAAATTAAAAATGCGATGATCCGGGCGCTTTACAAAGGTGCCGAACTTCTTGACCCACAGGCGATTTATGAGGAGATCACCTCTTATCGGGACAGGCTGAGGCCAATGCTGGTCAATGCTGCGGTATACCTGCATGAGGCAAAGGGCAAAAGCATTCTTCTGGAAGGACAGCTGGGTGCGCTGAAGGATCCGGACAACGGAATCTATCCTTTTGTGACTTCCTCTTCTCCATTGGCCGGATTTGGCACAGTGGGGGCCGGGGTTGCTCCCAATCAGATTTCCGATGTCATAACCGTGGTAAAGGCGTATTCCTCCTGTGTGGGAGCCGGTGCGTTTGTCAGCGAGATTTTTGGAGACGAGGCGGAAAATTTGCGCAAACGCGGTGGAAACGACGGGGAATACGGAGCCACCACAGGACGGCCGCGGAGAATGGGCTGGTTTGATACGGTGGCAACAAAATATGGATGCCTGCTGCAGGGGACAACCCAGGTTGCCTTGTCACTGCTGGATGTATTGGGCTATCTGGACATCATACCGATTTGTACCGGCTATGAAATCGACGATAGGGTAACCGATATTTTCCCCATTACCCCCCTTCTGAATCGGGCAAAACCCGTGTATGAGTATCTGGACGGCTGGAAATGCGATATCAGCGGGATTCATGACTTTGAGAAGCTTCCGAATAACGCGAAGAAATATGTGGAGTTTATTGAAAAGAAGATCGGATATCCCGTCCGGCTGATTTCCAACGGGCCGAAGAGAGACGACGTGATCGTAAGATAACGGAGGATGTCCGTGAACCGATAATAAAAGCACCTTGCGGGAGTTGTTCCCCACAGGGTGCTTTCTTTGTTACTTTCCTTGTTTTTTGTTTCGTTCCTGTCGGGTATCTGATTTCACCCGGCAGTTTTTGTTTCTGTTCTGCTTCTTTCTTCCCGGTTTCTTATGGATGGAATCAGCCAAACAGAGAGAAGGTTGCGAACAGGGTAGCTGTAATGGTTGCTACCAGGGAAACCACGGTAATCTGTGTATTGATGGACGGGCCGGCAGTATCCTTGAAAGGATCGCCTACCGTGTCTCCGATTACGCTGGCTTTATGGGCATCGCTGCCTTTGCCGCCGTAGTTTCCGGATTCAATGAACTTCTTGGAATTGTCCCAGAGCCCGCCTGCATTGCTCATGAGTAATGCCAGGAACAGGCCGGTAATGATGTTTCCGCCAAGGAAACCGCCCATTGCCTGGGGGCCTCCGACAAATCCTACCACCAGAGTACTGAGGATTGTGAAAACGCCGGCAGGGATCAGTTCCTTGATGGCACCGACTGCAGCAATATCAATGCATTTGTCGTATTCGGGCATGACACCTGGTTTTCCTTCCTTCAGACCTGCAATGGTATTGAACTGTCTGTGGATCTCATCCACCATTTTCTGAGAATTCCGGTTTACCCCCAGCATCAGCATAGCGGAGAATACGGCAGGAATGGCGGAACCAATCAAAACTCCGAAGAATACCAGCGGGTTCATCAGATTGAAGGTAAGAGCGTTCCCGGTTGCGGCTTCCACCGTTTCCTGGAAGGCACCCAGCAGGGCGATGACGGTCAGCCCCGCCGCACCGATGGCAAACCCCTTGGTGATGGCTTTTGCGGTATTGCCGGCAGAATCCAGCTTATCCGTTGTATCCAGAACATCGTCCCCCAGATTACCCATTTCTGCAAGACCGCGGGCATTATCCACAATGGGGCCGTAAGCATCATTGGAAATAATCATACCGACGATGGAAAGCATTCCGATGGCAGAGATGGCGATTCCGAACATGGCATAATTCCCGCCCAAAGGTTCACAGAGCTTATAGGAACCCAGTGCGGCGATCCCGATACCGATCAGGGCAGGAAGTACACTTACCAGGCCGTAGGAAAAGCCGGAAAGGATGGTAAAGGCCGGGCCGGTTTTGGAGGATTCAGCGACTTTGGCGACCGGCTTTTTATCGTCGCCGGTAAAGAAATCACTGGTAATGCCGATAATAATACCGACCAGCATTCCGAGCATGGCAGCGCCCCAGATGCGCAGGTTGAAGCTGGAAGACAGGAAAGCAATGAGAGTCAGCACGGCAAAGATGCCGCAGGTCAGATAGGTGCCGCCGTTCAGAGCCCTGCTGGGATTTCCGTTTTCGCCGACACGGGCAAACAATACACCAATGACGGAAGCAAGAAGTCCCAGGGCACCCAGACAGAAAATAACTTCAATCTCACCAAGCGGTGCGGCAATCACCAGAGCTGCTGCAAGGGAGGCTACCTGGGAGTCAAACAGATCTGCGCCCATTCCGGCAACGTCCCCGACGTTGTCTCCGACATTGTCTGCAATAACAGCAGGGTTCCGGGGATCATCCTCGGGGAGACCCAGCTCCACCTTGCCGATCAGATCTGCGGAGATATCGGCCGTTTTGGTGAAAATCCCGCCGCCTGCCTTGGCAAACAACGCCAGGGAGCTGGCACCAAAGCTGAATGCCATTACCATGCTGGCATTGCCGGTAAGCAGATGAAGGAGGGCTGCACCTGCCAGAGCGGTACTGACAACTGCCATTCCCATTACGGCACCACCGCGGAAGCCTGCCATATAAGCCGGAGCCAGGCCTTTCTTGGCTGCAGAAGCCGAACGCACGTTGGCCAATGTTGCAATGCTGATGCCGACATAGCCGGCGATGGCAGACAGTACAGAGCCGGCGATATAGGAAACCGCCGCAAATATGTTATTGCCGATATGGCCTTCCCAAATAGGAGAAGGAAAGATGATCAAAATAATAACAGCAACAATGCCGACAAAAATAGCCAGAATACGATATTCCCTCTTCAGGAAGGTGAATGCACCGTTTCGTACCAGCTGGCCGATATGTGCTATGTTTCCTTCTGCCACAGGGAGGTTTTGAACCCATTTGTAGAAATAAGCTGCCACACCAATGGCTATGGCAGCTATCACCAATGAAAGATACGTCCACAACACTTTTTATCTCCCCCTAATCATTAAGTAATAATATTTATATTGAAACATCGTATTGTAGCAGATGCAACAACGGGGCCGGCCAGACATTTTAAACTTATGGGCCCCATGGATACCGGACCGGCGGACTCTCCCTCCTAAAGAGCCGTGTCGCATGCAAATACAATGATGCTTATCAAAAATAGTCTATACGGTTTTTTACAGTATTATGACCTCCTGTGTCTGCGGGAGCATCATGATACTATAAAAAGCCGGTGGAATCAGTCCCCGGGAAACAGTTTCATCATCAGTTTGACCAGTCCGTAAAACAGGGCCAGAACCAGGAATACACCTGCTAATCCAACTCCCATGACTTCCAGTGCACCCATAACAATATCCATGAAACGAACACCTCCTAACTGAGTAATGCCAGGATAATGGATCCTGCGACAATGGATCCGATCTGTCCGGCAACATTTGCTCCGATGGCGGGCATCAGGATAAAGTTCTGATCATCCTCTGCCTGAGCCATTTTCTGTACGATCCGGGCGGACATGGGGAATGCGGAAATTCCGCAGCCACCGATCATCGGATTGATTTTTTTCTTCAAAAACAGATTTACAAATTTTGCAAACAGCACACCAAATCCCGTATCAAAAACAAAAGCAAGAAGGCCGATGCACAGGATCAGCAGAGTATTTAAAGTAAGGAATTCCTTTGCCACCATGGTTGAGCCGATGGTGATGCCAAGGAGCAGCGTAACAAGATTTCCCAGCTCGTTCTGAGCAGTTTGGGAAAGATGTTCCAGCACGCCGCATTCGCGGATCAGATTTCCAAACATCAATGCGCCGATCAACGGAACGGAGATGGGGGCGACAATCCCTGCGACGATGGTAACGACAATGGGGAACAGGATCAAAACGGTTTTGGATACCTTTACATCATAACTGATATCCATGTGAATTTTACGCTCTTCCTTTGTTGTCAATGCCTTGATAACCGGAGGCTGAATCATCGGAACCAATGCCATATAGGAATATGCCGCTACGGTAATGGCTCCCATAAATCTTGGAGCAAACAGATTCCCGACGAAAATGGAGGTGGGACCGTCGGCTGCGCCGATAATGCCAATGGCGGCTGCTTCCTTCAGGCTGAAGATGCCCGGCCATATTAAATTGGCACCTGCTGCCAGAAGCATGGCGGCAAAAATACCAAACTGCGCAGCTGCACCGAAGAAAAGAGTGACGGGTTGCTTCAGTAATGGAGTAAAGTCGATCATGGCGCCTACTGCAATAAAAATGAGAATCGGAAATAATTCTGTTACAATACCTGCATCATAGAGAATGGTCAGAAAGCCATGCTCTCCGACTGCGGCAGATCCGGGTATGTTGGTCATGATTGCACCGAATCCGATCGGGAGAAGCAAAAGCGGCTCATATTCCTTTTTGATTGCCAGATAAATCAAAACGCAACCAATTGCCATCATTAGTACACTCTGCCAGGTCAAGCCTCTTATGCCGCTCAGCAGCTTGCTTAAATTGCCCATAAAAAACAGCATCCCTTCTACCTTTGTATAAATTTTTTGGAACATTCCGACCGGGCAATTGTCGTAAAAAAATCAAACCCGGCTACGATATATTATATTGAAAGGATCGCTCCTTGTCAAACGGAAAAGTGAAACAAATTTCCCGCACAGGTTTTCGCACAAAGCATCGAAAAGCATTGGGATAATTGCCGTGGAATTTGGGAAAATACAAAGGAAAGAGAGATCAAAACGGAAAGGGGGTAGTAATTTTATGGCTCAGGTTACCTGTTCAGTCTGCGGTTGCACCTGTGACGAATCGATTGCCCACAGCTGTCCCGAATGCGGAGAGTGCGTGTGTGATGAATGCGGTACGCTTTATGAAGGATATTGCAAGGACTGCTTCGATGCCGTGGCACAGAAATTTGAATGATACGGTCTCCCTCAGACCTTCCTCTGCCATAACGGATTTGCTTTTCCGGAAGGAATCTGCAAATCCGTGTCGTAGTATATAATCAGGAAGGATTATGGATCCTTACGGGGATCCTTTTTTATGAAATCCTGATAATGGAACGGGGAATGATTCCACAAAAAACAATATAAGGACAACGACCGGAAGACAGGGGGAAGGTTTCAATGATTCAAATCTATTCTGATGACCAGGTGGAAGAGGATTATGGTCGTGCAAGAGAGCTGTATGGAAAGTTCGGTGTCGATACGGATGCGGTTTTGAAGCGGATGGCGGGTCTGGAGATTTCCATGCATTGCTGGCAGGGAGACGATGTAACGGGACTGGAGGCAAATGCCAATGGTTTGTCCGGCGGAGGCATCATGGCCACCGGCAATTATCCCGGAAAGCCCCGGAATGGGGAAGAACTGCGCTCGGACATGAAAAAGGCCATGTCCCTGATTCCGGGAAAGCAGCGGGTGAATCTGCATGCCAGTTATGCGGAAACGGGCGGAACATTTGTGGAACGGGATCAGCTGAAGCCGGAGTATTTTCAGAAATGGATCAAATGGGCAAGGGAGAACCATATCGGCATGGATTTCAATTCCACTTTCTTCTCTCATCCCATGGCGGATTCCGGATTTACCCTGGCCAGCCGGGACAAAGAGGTTCGGGAGTTCTGGATCCGTCACGCGAAGGCATGCCGGGAGATCGCGGCTTCCATTGGCAGGGAGCTGGGCAGCCCGGCGATCCATAATATATGGATTCCGGACGGTTCCAAGGACTTGCCGGCGGACCGCATGATACATCGCCGGATTCTGAAGGATTCCCTGGATGAGATCCTGTCCGTCAAATACGATGAGAACTATATGAAGGATGCGGTGGAGAGCAAGCTGTTCGGCATTGGTTCGGAAGCCTATGTTGTGGGATCCCATGAATTTTATATGGGCTATGCCCTGACCAGAAACAATATGATATGTCTGGACGCAGGACATTTTCATCCCACAGAGGGGATTGCGGACAAGATATCTGCTCTTCTGAACTTTTCCGGAGAGATTCTGCTTCATCTAAGCAGGGGAGTCCGATGGGACAGTGATCATGTTCCCATATTGAACGATGATCTGATGGCGATTGCTCACGAAGTCATACGCTGCAATGTTCTGGATCGCGTACACATTGCCCTGGATTTCTTTGACGCCAGCATCAACCGTTTGTCTGCCTGGGTGATTGGCACCCGCAATGCGATGAAGGCCATGCTGATTGCCATGCTTGAGCCTGTCGGCCTGCTGCGGGAAGCGGAGGAGAACGGGGACCTGGGGAATCGGCTTGCCCTGATGGAGGAGTTCAAGACACTGCCCTATGGTGCGGTATGGAACAGGTTCTGTCTGGACCAGCACGTACCCGTGGGCGCAGATTGGCTGAACAGCGTCAAAGAATATGAAGATTCCGTGCTTGCCAATCGAAAATAAAAAATCAGGGAAAACAGTGCACCTGCCTGTTGACAGAATGGACGGAATGGCTTAAAATAGAATTACAGTCCTTAAAAAAAGGACTGTTTTGTACCCGTAGCTCAGTTGGATAGAGTGCTTGACTACGAATCAAGAGGTCGTGGGTTCGAATCCCTCCGGGTACACCAAAAGAGTCGCATGTTTGCTGGGCTTACAGCACAATGCGGCTTTTTTATTATGCCTACAGTTACCGCATAGTAACGTTATCCGGTTGAAGGATCGCTTTGGGCAAAACTACTCAAAAAAAGGTTGCATTGTACATCAAGCAGATGTAGGATGTAAGAAAGGAAATCGATGAAAACGGGTGTATATAGTCGGGATGCCCATTAAATTATTTTTGAAAAAGAGATACAGTAAGGCCTGTGAATTGCTGAGAGGGGCGCCCTATGAAAAGGAGGGAGGAACGCCAATGGAGAAGCTGACATTTTCCATGGAGAATTATCTGGAAGCGGTATTTGAGCTGTCGAGCGGGGACAATGGTGCAAGAGTATCCGATATTGCCAGCTGGATGGGAGTGACACGGCCGAGTACCAACAGTGCCATGGCAACACTCTCTGAAAAAGGCCTGATCACAAATGAAAAATATGGGGAAATATTTCTGACTCCCAAAGGAAGGGAGTTTGCAAAACATACTTCCAATAAGCATCATACCATCCGGAAGTTCTTTATGGAAATCCTGAAACTGGACTATAAAACAGCGGATACGGATGCCTGTGCCATTGAGCACGTGATCAGCAACGATTCCATCCAGGCGATGCAGGATTTTATGCGCGCGTATCAGACCAATCCCGGGGATTAGCCTGCTTTGGCAGAAAAACAGCGTAAAATATCATCATAAATATTCAGGATGAATTTTTGGGTTTTTAAAGAGTCAATATTTTTTAGTTGCTAAAGAATATTGACTTTTTTGTTTAGCTGCTATAAAATAGTCTGAGGTGATGGATATGGATAGGAAGAAAAGGGGAAGTCTAATAGAAAAGCTGTATCAGACGCAGAATATTATGATGTGCGAGTTAAAAATTTCCAGGAATTATGGAACGGCGCACAAACTGACCTATTCCGATATTTGCCTGCTGAAGTGTGTGCAGCATAACGAAGGGGCCAGAGCCAGCGACTTGTCGCAGTATCTGGGGATTACCAACGGTGCGGTGGCACAGCTTGCCAAAAAGCTGGATAAAAAGGGATATCTGGAGCCATATCGCATCGTCGGGAACAAAAAGGAAGTCTATTATAAACTGACGGACGCCGGGGAAGCTGCCTGCAGGGGATATGACGGGCACTATGGAAAACTGAGATCCGATCTGGAGGAATATGTCCGGGGATTGGATGAGAACTCCGTAGAAAAAGTCATCGGGATGATGGATTTGATTATCAATGACACCGCCGTGAATGAAAATTGCTCCATTGCCCAAATGGCTGGCCAAGCCGGTCATTCTCAGGAATCAACATTGAAGAGGTGCGAAAAATGCCAAAGAATTTATTGAGTATTCATAATCTTAGTGCGTCTGCCGGAGGGAAGCGCATATTGGACGGGATCGACCTTTCGATCCAGGCCGGAGAAGTACATGTGCTGATGGGCCCCAACGGCGCGGGAAAATCCACACTGGCCAATGTCATTATGGGAGATCCGCGCTATCACGTGGAGGATGGAAGCATTTTATTTGAAGGAGAGGACATTACAGAGGAAAAGCCGGATGTCCGGGCCAGAAAAGGGATCTTCCTTTCCTTTCAGGCGCCCGAGGAAATTCCCGGAATCACGGTTGAGAATTTTCTGCGCTCTGCAAAGGCAGCCTGTACCGGAGA
>DHDO01000052.1:774-4279 GCA_002399435.1 Firmicutes bacterium UBA4874 | reverse complement strand
TGAAGGAAAAATACGAAGGAGATCTGGATCAGCTGAACCGGGCGTGGTGGACGGGCTTCTGGAGTCATACCTATACGGACTGGTCCCAGATTCAGTCGCCGGCCCGCCATGGGGAACAATCGATACATGGGCTGAATCTGGATTGGAAACGGTTTGTCACGCATCAGACCATTGATTTCTTCAAAAATGAAATTGCTCCCCTGAAGGAAATTACACCGGATATTCCGGTCACAACCAATTTCATGGGAACGTTTCCTGGTTTGGATTACTGGAAATTTGCCAGAGAACTGGATGTTGTCTCCTGGGATAGCTATCCCACGTGGCATGGGGAGATACCGGACCGGGAACTGGGTGCCAATGTTGGATTTCTCCACGATATCAACCGGTCCCTGAAAGGCGGCAAACCTTTTATGCTGATGGAAAGCACACCCAGTGCGACCAACTGGCAGCCTGTTGCCAAGCTGAAACGGCCCGGAATGCATCTGCTTTCCTCTCTCCAGGCAGTTGCACACGGTTCGGATACGGTGCAGTACTTTCAATGGCGCAAGAGCAGAGGGTCGTTTGAGAAATTCCATGGAGCCGTTGTGGATCACTACGGGCATGAGGATACCCGGGTTTTTCGTGATGTAACGGAGGTCGGCAAGGTATTGGGCAAGCTGGATAAACTGGTCGGGACAACCGTTCGTCCGGAAGTCGCCGTGATTTACGACTGGGAAAACCGATGGGCGATGGACGATGCAAAGGGAGTCCGGCGGGAAAAGGGATATCAGCCCACCTGTGAGCTGCATTACAGGGCATTTTGGAATCAGGGGATCCCTGTGGATGTCATCAGTGAGGATTGCGACTTTTCCGGTTATCGCCTGCTGATCGCCCCTATGCTCTACATGGTAAAGCCCAGTGTGGCAAAGCGAATGGAACAATTTGTGGAAAACGGCGGAACTTTGGTGACTACTTATTGGAGCGGGATCGTGGATGAGAACGATCTATGCTTTCTGGGCGGCTTTCCTGGTCCGCTCCGCAGGCTGATGGGAATCTGGTCGGAGGAAATCGATTCCCTCTATGACGGGGAGTGTAACTTTGCCGTCCCGGCCGCCGGTAATCCCCTGTCTCTGAAAGGAGAATACCAGGCAGTGGAGATGCTGGATTTGATCCATGCGGAAACGGCGCAGGTGCTGGCTTCCTATAAAACCGACTTCTATCAGGGCAGGCCGGCGCTGACGGTGAATTCCTTCGGAAAGGGAAAGGCATACTACATCGCATTTCGCAGCGGTCCGGACTTTCTGATGGATTTCTATACCCGGCTGGTCCATGATTTGGGGATCACAAAGGTGATCGACTCGGATCTTCCGGAAGGGGTAACCGCCCAGAAGCGAAGCGACGGGAAAACGGATTATGTTTTTCTGATGAACTTTTCCGATACGGAGAAGACTGTGGATCTGAACAAAGACGTTTTCCGGGATATGCTGGATGGAACCAGGGTGGAGGGCAGGCTGCAGCTTTTGGGCTACGGCGTCCGGGTCCTGGAGCGGAAACAGGAATAGCAAGCAGAAGAAAGAGGAAGCGGGCTCCGGGCGTATATTTATGCGTCCGGAGCCCGTCATTTTCAGAAAAGAATGATTTATGGGCGGACGTTAATACCGAGGCCGGACCATACAAAGCAATGGATGGCAGATACACTGAAAAAGCGATACACTGCAAAAGCTTGCATCCAATAAGCATGTGGTATCAATTCTATAAACCGGATTTGGAGCTTTATAGGTTTTTTTCGGGGCTTATCCCTATATTTTTGGTATGATGGCATTTTGAAGAGTAACTTTGCTATTTTCCCGTAAATCAAGGGAAAAAAGCATCAGAAAATATGTAATGATAATCAGGTAACTGGAGTCTCTTATTCTGGAATTAATCACAAGGCTGACATTCCATGATACCCTTTACTCTGGATGCTCGTTTTTCTATTCACAGGAATTTAGATTTAGGAAAATTGATTTCTGAAAGGGAGAATTCCGGAAATCCAGTATGGTTTTATGTACTGATACACAAAGAAAGAAGGAAGTAAAAAATGAAAAAAAGATTATTATCAGCAGGCGTGGTATTGGCAATGGTGGTATTGGTTCTGACAGCGTGTAGTAAAGGAACACCTCAGGTGAAAACTTCATCGAAAAATGCAAAAGACAAACAAGTGGAGAAGACAAAAGATGAAAGCAGCTCCGGTTCCAATGAGAAAAAAGCACCTGAGGTTGGGAAAAGAAGTAATCCTGTTCCATTAGGAACAACGGCAACATTCAAAAATGATTATTTTGACATTGATTCGGATGATTCAAAAGAAGTAGACGCTGCTGTTTCAGTCACTTTGTCAAACGTAATCAGAGGTGATGAAGCTTATAAATACCTTGTACAACAGAATCAATTCAATGAAGCGGCACCCGATGGACAGGAATGGATGATATTGGATGTCAATCTTACACTTGATAAAGGTGATCCCGACAGGGCTTATTATGTTTCTCCGAGTTTTGATGTGATTGATTCGAGCGGTTCAGAAGTTGATCAGAAGAACTATGGCACATTTGGTGAAGGAATGGAGTTCGGTAATGTGAAGATCTTTGAAGGCGGAAATGCATCTGGGAAAATTGCCAAGCTTGTTCCTGTTGGTGATGAGAATTTGCTTTTGGAGTTTTCTGATGATGCCAATGTATTTTTTGCAGTGAAATAGCCGGGGTACATACAAATGAAAACATGGAAATTGGTATCCGGAATCTTATCAATTATCTTATCAATTATCTTATCCATTATATTATCCATTCAATCTTCTGCTGCTGGTTTTTCAGATTTGCTGCAAGTGAATGACGAAGGAAGGGGCAGGGGTGCGCAGTGCATCCCTGTCTGATAAAAAACTACTTGATTTGTTTTGCGGAATCGGTTATAATAAATGACGTTGAAGGAAAAGACATCATACTTATGGGGACGTAGCTCAGTTGGCTAGAGTGTCTGACTGGCAGTCAGAAGGTCGAGAGTTCAAGTCTCTTCGTCTCCACCATCCGACCGAGTCCGGACGCAATTTGCGTCCGGGCTCTTTTCTTTTGAGCGGCTTTGCACTCGCATTTATGAATGCATCTTTTATTTTTTGACCTAACTACTCAGATATGCCAAGGGCTGTAAGGTTTTGAGGAAGCATTGAAAATACGTTTGGTCGCCAGTTGGTCGCCACCAACGTGCAAAAGCCTTACAATCTATGCAAGGTGAGGGCCGGGGGGATTCCCGGTCTTTGCTTATATGCAAAAGGCCCGGCAAAGCCGGGTCCCTTGCGACGGGTTTATTCTGTTATGATATTATAATACCATAGCATCTGTGGAGTTGTCCCCTGATTTGGGGGAAATTCAAAATATTTAATCCTGGAGAAATCGTGCAAATTGATGGTTATGGAGCAATAGACGTTCTTTGATTAACCAAATAAGTCACACCGTAACCATACAACAGAGGTGGCGGCTTGGGCGATGGTACCAGTACC
>DHDO01000052.1:0-661 GCA_002399435.1 Firmicutes bacterium UBA4874 | reverse complement strand
GATATATTTATCTCATAAAGATACAAATATATCACTTTTGGGAGGCCTGGCAATATGTTAAATAGGGAAGGCAAATTTTTGGGCTTTTTAGGTTTTCTGGGATTTTTAACTTTTAGATTTTTTAGCAGTGGTGATGTTAATGATTTAGCCTATATTGGTTTCTTTGGCTTCTTCGCGTTTTTCTTTATAGCTAAAATAAGTGGAAACAGAACGGATGAAAGATATATTGAAGATGTTAAGCAAGCCAAAGCATTTATGGGGAATCTTGCTCTTATCGAAATGACTGTGCTGATGGTATTGGGAGTCAAAGAATCTCCGGTTCGTGAATATTTATTTGTTCCTGTATCAGTGTGTTTTGCTTCTTTGATAATCGCTTATGCAATTAAACTGTATCTACTGGAAGAGAGATAATAAGATGACCGATTTTATTTGCAATATAAAAAGATATAGACAATTGGAAGATCTGACGCAAGAACAATTGGCTGAAAGAGTTGGTGTTAGGAGAGAAACCATTATGCGATTGGAAGCAGGAAAATATAATCCATCTCTAAAACTTGCCGTTGATATTTCCCGCGTTTTGGATACACCAATTGAAGAGTTGTTTGTATTTAAGACTCTGTGACGTCGATTTTCGGGATACAGGCAACCACAATTGAGCCGG
>DHDO01000060.1:9376-16464 GCA_002399435.1 Firmicutes bacterium UBA4874 | reverse complement strand
ACTTATATGGAAGGGCCCTTTGTCTATCCCGGAATTGGCAATCAGCTGGGAAGCGCTCTCGGGAACCGGGATTTTTCCGTGTGTCAGGGATTGCTGCTGATTACGACCACAGCCACTGTTTCAGCCAGCCTTCTGGTGGACCTGATCATGCCAAAACTGGATCCCAGGATCCGAAGGGAGGAATAGGGATGGAAGCAATCAAGTCTTTTTTCACAACAATGTATCATAACAAGCAGGCTTTCATAGGAATGCTCATTTTATTTTTCTTTTTGCTGCAGGCAGTTATTGGGCCCCTGATCGTTCCGCTTAACATGGGTACGGATTTTTTAAACCGCTACCAGGGACCGTCCCTTCAGCATCCTTTGGGCACAGATTATGTGGGAAACGATTTATTTCAGCAGATTGTTCACGGGACCCGTTCTGTACTCTTTATTGGTCTCCTGGCATCTCTGTTCACCGTAATCCTGGGATTTGCGCTGGGTGCGTTGGCGGGGTTTGCAGGCGGGATCGTTGATAAGATCATCTCCATGGTGATCCAGATTCTGATCAGTGTTCCGATTTTTCCAATCCAATTGATTATTGCAGTGATTTTTCCAGTCCGGAATGTACTTATGCTGGCGGTGGTTCTGGCAGTATTAAGCTGGGCATGGCTGGCCAGAAATGTACGCGCCACCATACTCTCCTTGAAGGAGAGGGAATTTGTTCTGGTTTGCCGCATCATGGGATTGCCCAAAAGACACATCATATTCAAGGAAATTCTTCCAAATGTCATGTCTTATCTGGCCTCCACTTTTGTGTTGAATACGAATTCAGCCATTGCCACCAGCGTCGGGCTGATGCTTTTGGGAATGGCACCCTATGAGCCCACCCACTGGTCTATTATGCTGAATAATGCAGCGGCTCAGGCCAACAGTGGTATGAATACAGCAGGAATTTTCAATATGATGGTGCCCACCGCAGCCTTTGTTCTGCTGCAGATGTCCCTCATCTTTTTTGCCAACGGTCTGGATGAGGCCCTGAACCCACGACTGCGGGCATCCTATAAAGTCAGAAAAAAGAAAAATCAGAACACAGCTGTTGGGATGAACCAAGAGGGAGGCGTTTCTCATGCCAATGGACAATAATGCTCTGGCTCAGACACAGTCTGAGGAACCGGATAGTATCGTGCAGATACGGGACCTCTGTGTGGATTTTTTCCTTCCAAACGGAGTGCTGCGGGCTGTGAATCACGTAAATCTGGATTTGCCTGCCGGTAAAATAACCGGTTTGGTGGGAGAGAGTGGCAGCGGGAAAACCACTTTGACCAGTGCGGTTCTCCGTACTGTATCCAATCCGGGCAAAATCACAAACGGGGAGATCCTGTTTGAAGGAAAGGACATTGTATCCTTACCCGAAAAAGAGGTCCGCCAATATAAATGGCGCGACGCGTCAATGGTCTTTCAGGCAGCCCAGAACAGCCTGAATCCTTCCATGACAATTCAGGAGCAATTTATTGAAACTTATCTAGCTCATAAAAAAGATACGCCAACGAAACAAATCATTGCTCAGGCTGATAAACTGTTACGAGCGGTGCGGCTGGATTCGGAACGTATCCTGAAATCTTATCCCCATGAAATGTCCGGTGGGATGAAACAGAGGGTGATGATTGCTTTTGCGCAGTTGCTGGAGCCCAAGATTTTGTTTCTGGACGAGCCAACCACTGCACTTGATGTGATCACGCAGGATTATATATTCCAGATATTGGACGCCCTGCATGAGGCAAAACAAATGACGATGGTTCTCTCCACCCATGATATTGCAGTGGTAGCCAATATTTGTGATTATATGGCTGTTATGTACGGCGGCAAGATCATGGAAATGGGAGATATCTATGAGATGTTTGAGCAGCCAAAGCATCCTTATACAAGAATGTTGATCAATGCCGTTCCTTCACTGATCGGTGAAATGAAAGAACGTACTGCGATACCGGGAACTCCGCCGGATCTGATGAAGGAAATAAAAGGATGTGTTTTTGCGGACCGATGTCCTTTATGCTATGAGAAGTGCAGGCAGTGCGAGCCGGAAACCAGAACCGTTTCCAAGGGACATACAGTGGCCTGTCACAGAGCCGGGAAGGAGGTAAGGTAGCATGTCTGATCCGGGAAACAGCAGAGATCCCATTGTTACCCTTCATGATCTGGAAATGAATTTCTATAAAAGCAGAGGGCTGCTGAAAAGGCCGCTGGCAATGAATGCCCTGCATCACATCAACCTGACGATCCACAAAGGTGAGATTATTGTAGTCGTCGGGGAAAGCGGCTGTGGGAAAACAACGCTGGCGAATGTGATTGCAGGCCTTCTAAAGCCCACGGGAGGGACTTATGAATTCAAAGGGCATGAAATTCGTTCCATGTCCAGGGAACAGAAGAATGATTATCATAACAGCATCCAGATGATTCAGCAGGATTCCTACGCGGCATTGAACCCCATGCGAACCATGATCAAGTCCCTGGGGGATCCCATGTTGCTCAAGAAGTTCGCAGACAAGTCCAATCTATATGAGAAAGTCCGCGAGATTTTGGGAACGGTGGATTTAACTCCGGCGGATAACTTTATCAACAAATACCCTCATCAGCTGTCGGGCGGTCAAAGGCAGCGCATTTTGATTGCAAGGGCTTTGTCTATGAATCCGGAATTGATTTTGGCGGATGAACCGGTTTCCATGATTGATGTGTCCCTTCGCGTATCGATTCTGAACCTGCTTGCCAGATTGAACCAGGAGCGGAACATTGCGGTCCTGTATATTACGCACGACCTTGCAACGGCACGGTATGTCGGCAAGAGCGGAAGAATCGTTGTTATGTATCTGGGACAGGTCGTGGAAACAGGGAATGTGCAGGGAGTACTGGCCAATCCGCGGCATCCCTATTTGCAGGCATTGCTTTCCGCCGTGCCCATCCCTGATCCCAGCCTGTCCCGGAAGAGAAAGAAGCTTACACTGACCGGTGCAGACCTGCCTTCGATTTCCAACATGCCTTCCGGATGCCGGTTTCACACCCGGTGCAGATATTGTAAGGAAATTTGCAAGGAGGAGCCTCCCAAGCCGGTTTCACGCGGCTCCTCCATGGTCGCCTGCCATCGTGTCGATGAATTGCCGGAATTTGAACTTTTCACAGGGGAAAAAAAGCATGCTTAGGGGAAAATCGTCCGATATGCCCGGCAAAAAGAAGTCCTCAGACAAGGGCCTGACCGATCTGGATGAGACAGTCCTTTTTATGACGCGCCCTTATCTGATCTTTGTCCTCGCCTGCTGGGTCCTGTCGCTGTTCTGTATCCTTCATTTAAGAAATGATACCCATTCTGCTTCCTTTGGCCTGAGTGTGTTTACCTTTTCCCTGGACAGTGTATTTCTTTTTATTTTGTATCGGAAGGCAAAGCACGTCCGACAAGGGAAATAACAGATCAGGCAACAGCCGGGAATCCCGGAAAAAAAGAGACAAAAGGATTACTGGATAAAGGGAATACAGGAAAGAGGGGGGATGAGAATACCCCCCTTTTTACAATCACAAAATGATGGAAGCGGGGTTTTAAACCTGAAAGGCAGAGAAGAAAGGCCTCCCATTTCGAGGGCTTTTTTAAAAAATTGACATTGACATATCATTTGTGTATAGTATATCATATTAAGGATAAGTAAGGAGGAGACTGTCTGATTGGAACGTCCAATAGAAATGGAGTGCAGCTCATGAGCGAGGCAAGTTTGCCGCTGTATCAGAAAATTTACAATGATCTTGTTGAAAAGATAACAAATGGGGACTATCAGGAGGGGGATCGGATTCCATCTGAAAAGGAACTGGCGGAGGAATACAATGTCAGCCGTATCACCAGCAAAAAGGCGCTGGAAATGATGGCGGGAAGGAAGCTGATTACCCGGGCACCCGGGAAAGGTTCCTTTGTAAGGAACGGGAAGTCCCCGGAATGGGAGCAAAAGGTGGAGAATTCGGATCTTTCGGATCCATCCCAACGAAAACCGATTCTATTTGGTTTCCTTATACCCGATTTCAGTGAGTCGTTCGGGACGACCCTGTTATCCGGTGCCGAACAGGAGGGAGCCCAGAAGGATTGTTATCTGATTGTCAAAAAGTCATATGGCCGGCAGGATGTTGAGGAAAAGGCCCTGAATGCCTTATTGGAGCTGGGGGTGGCTGGCATTATCATTATGCCGGTTCACGGGGAGCTTTACAGCCGAAAGATCCTGGAGCTGGCTTTGAACGGGTTTCCGATTGTATCGGTGGATAGATGCATGAATGGAATTCCCATTTCCTTTGTCGGGACGAATAATAACGCAGCATCGGAAAAAGCTACGGATTTTATGCTGGGCCTGGGGCATAATCATATTTCTATCCTGTCTCCTCCCTATCAGAATACTTCCACGGTGTATGACAGAGTGCAAGGCTTTATTAAAAGCCATGCACAGCACGGGATCGAGATTGATGATTCCATATGGCGGACTGATTTGACCAGTACCCTGCCGGGG
Organism: Firmicutes bacterium UBA4874; assembly: GCA_002399435.1. GTDB lineage: Bacteria > Bacillota > Clostridia > Caldicoprobacterales > DTU083 > UBA4874. The sequence goes on along the minus strand of DHDO01000060.1, from coordinate 11,951 downwards.
AAAGATTCCGACAAGAGCCGACAGGAGGATATTTCAAAAATTGCGGAACTGCTGCGGGACAATCCCGACATCACATGTCTGTATGCTTTGGAATATAATATTGCCCTTCTGGCCATGCGGGCTGCAAAGTCCATGGGGAAAAGAGTGCCGGAGGACTTGTCCATTGTGTGTTTTGACAGCCTGGACAGTCATTATCAGTATGAGTGCGAGGGCGGTTACCGGTTTACTTTTGTCCGGCAAAAGGAAGCAGAGATGGGAGCGACTGCAGTCCGTCTGCTTCTTCGTCAGATACAGGAAAAAACGGAGCCGGAAAAAATCTATCTGGACGCTGATCTGATAATGGGTCTTTCCACAAAAAAACGCGTCTGAGAAGCAATCATTTACGGAGGGAGCAGGAACTATGACATCAACGATTGAGCAGCTCAAAAGGGAAATCGATCCGGGTACCATCGAACCGCCATTTCTAATGAATCTATATCGCAATTGCTTTTACAGCACATTGGAAACAACTACCGAGCTGCTCCCGGACGGAACAACATTTGTATTTACCGGGGATATCCCGGCCATGTGGCTTCGCGACTCCTCTGCACAGGTACGGCACTATATTCCCTTTTCCGTTGAAAATGTTTTGCTTCGGCAGATCATCAAAGGGTTGATCAAAAGGCAGATGCAGTACATCCGAACGGATCCGTATGCCAATGCCTTTAACAGAGAGCCGGACAATGCGGGACACAAACAGGACAGAACCAAACAGAATCCATGGGTATGGGAAAGAAAATACGAAGTGGATTCCTTGTGTTATCCCATTCAGCTGTCTTATCTGTATTGGAAGGCAACCGGGGAAACATCCGTTTTCGACAATGGATTCCGGGAAGCGGTCCGCACAATACTGGGGCTTTGGCGACGGGAACAGCGTCATTTGGAGGATTCCCCGTATCGCTTTGAAAGAACAGACGGTTCCCCTACGGATACCCTGCAAAATGGAGGCAAAGGAACGCCTGTCCGCTATACCGGCATGACCTGGTCCGGTTTCCGGCCCAGTGACGACGCATGTACCTTCCACTATTTGATTCCTGCCAATATGTTTGCTGTCGTCGTTCTTCGATACATTGGGGAGATTGCACGGGACGTCTGGAAGGACGAGGCTTTGGCCGACTCCGCAAAAAAGCTTGGCAGGGAGATCAATGATGGAATTCAGGGCTATGGTATCTTCCGTCATCCGAAATACGGACCGATCTATGCCTATGAGACGGATGGCATGGGGCACTATAATCTGATGGATGATGCAAATGTACCCAGCCTTTTATCCATACCCTATCTGCAGTATCAGGCGGCGGAGGATCTCATCTATGTCAATACCCGCCGATTCCTGTTGGGCAGGGACAATCCCTGGTTCTTTGAAGGCAGCTGTGCAAAAGGAATTGGCAGTCCCCATACATCAAAGGACTATATCTGGCATATCGGGCTGATCATGCAGGCACTGACCTCAACAGACGAGGAGGAAATCAGGGAGCTGTTGAAAATGATAGCCGGAACCGATGCGGATACCGGCTATATGCATGAAAGCTTTCATAAGAATGACCCGGGTCAGTTTACCCGGCCGTGGTTTGCCTGGGCCAACAGCCTGTTTGCCGAACTGATTCACCGGATCATGAAAGATGGAAAGCAGTATTTATTTCATTGGTAAGGAATGGGTAAGGCGAGGGAGTCAGCCGACAATGTGATATCCGGCATCCACATGGATATTTTCCCCGGTAATTCCTCTCGCCATGTCACTGAGCAGAAACACTGCAGTATCACCGACCTCTTTTTGATTGGTTGTTCTGTGAAGGGGTGCTTTTTCTTCATAAATTCCAATTACCGAATTGAAATCCCTCACTCCTTTGGCCGATACGGTCTTGATCGGGCCGGCAGAAATGGAATTGACCCGGATGTTCTCCGACCCCAGATCGTTGGCAAGATAACGGACGGATGCCTGCAGTGCAGCTTTTGCCACACCCATGACGTTATAGTTCCTTACAGCGCGTTCTCCGCCCAGATATGTCAGTGTGAGGATGCTGCCGCCATCCCTCATAAGCGGCCGTGCACCGCGGGAAACTGCTGTCAGCGAATAGGAGCTGACATTCTGAGCGAGCAGATAACCTTCCCGGGAGGTATTGTAATATTGTCCCTCCAGTTCTTCACCTTTCGCAAACGCCATGCAGTGCACCAGCCCATGCAGGATTCCGAAATCATTTTGTATGGATTGGAACAGCTGATCGATCTGATCATCGATGGTAACATCACAGGGATACAGTGTAATGCCCGGCATATCACGGGTCAGATGTTCAATGCCGTTTTTTGTTCTCTCATTCTGATAGGTAAGAATCAGATTTGCACCGGCTTCCGCACAGGACTGCGCAATTCCCCATGCGATGCTCCATTTGTTGGCGACTCCCATAATTAGTATATTCCTGTTTTTTAGCAATTCATTCATCATATGCAATCCTTTCTGAACCAACTTTTCTTTCCATCATATCGCATCCCTGTGCAAAAATCCAGTAAAAAAGGAGCAGAAGGTAGTATTGCAATTTCA
>DHDO01000060.1:8794-9265 GCA_002399435.1 Firmicutes bacterium UBA4874 | reverse complement strand
CAATTTCAAAAATCCAGTAAAAAAGGAGCGGAAGGTGGTATTGCAATCAATTGTCAGTTATGTTAAGATACAATTTAGGAAATTTAGTATCCGTTTTCCGATTTTTTTGCAATGAGAGTTAGAAGAGTCCCTTTTTGGGTTAAGTTATATACTGAGAGGCAAGATATGAACCGGAGAATTGACGGATCATTTAAGGAGGACATTGTTGGTGAAGGTTACAAAAGAGATTCTGGAGAATAAGAAAGTGAAACTTGAGATTCACATAGACCCCCAGACATTTGAGAAGGGTATGGGGAAATCCTATTTGAAAAACCGGAAAAGCATTTCCGTGCCCGGCTTTCGAAAGGGAAAGGTTCCCAGGAAGGTTATTGAAAGGTATTATGGAGAAACGGTTTTTTATGAAGACGCCATCAATGTCATCTTTCCGGAAGCCTATGATGATGCCGTAAAGGAAACCGGCATTGAGCCCGT
>DHDO01000060.1:3167-8577 GCA_002399435.1 Firmicutes bacterium UBA4874 | reverse complement strand
GTTGTGGTCAAGCCGGAAGTGGAGCTTGGGCAATATAAAGGAATCGAAGTGGAGGATGCCAATCATACGGTATCCGATGAAGAAGTGGAAGAAGCATTGAAAAAGGCATTGGACGACAATGCCCGATGGATCGATGTTACCGATCGGAGCGTGGAGAAGGAAGATCGGGTAACGCTGGATTATGCCGGATCTGTGGATGGCAAGGAATTTCCGGGAGGATCGGCGGAGAACCAGTCTCTGGACATCGGATCCGGCCGGTTTATTCCGGGATTTGAAGAGCAGCTGATTGGAATGAAACCGGAGGAAGAAAAGGATCTTACCGTGACATTCCCGGAGGATTACCAGGCGGAGGATCTGAAGGGAAAGGACGCCATTTTTCATGTGAAAATCCATGATATCAAGAAAAAAGAGCTGCCGGAGAGAAATGACGACTTTGCAAAGGATACCAGCGAGTTCAGTACCCTTGCGGAGTATCAGGCGGATCTCAGGAAAAAGCTGCAGAAAACCGCTGATGAAACTGCCAGAAACACCATGGAAAACCAGCTGATTCAGAAAATCGCGGATCATGCCAAAGTGGATATACCGAAGGAAATGGTGGATAATGAGATCGAGAATATGATCCACGACGTGGAGTATCGTCTGCAGTACAACGGTGTGAACCTGCAGCAGTACCTGGAAGCCACCCATACATCAGCAGAGGATTTTAGGGCACAATATCAGGAAACCGCATACAATAGAGTTAAGATACGATTGGTGATGGAGGCCGTTACCAAGGCGGAAGGCATTGCTGTGACGGACGGGGATCTGGAAAAGAAGTATGCAGAGCTGGCAGAGCAGTATAAAATGGACACAGAACAAGTCAAAAAGAATTTCGGATCCAATGAGGAGTATCTCAAAAGCAGTATTCTGTCTCAAAAGACGACGGACATGCTTATGAAAGAAGCCGTTATGACCGAAGGCAAGAAGGATTCGAAAGACGGATCGGAAGAGGAAGATCACGGGAGCCCCTCAGAAGCTTCTGTGGAGGAAGATGTCAGCAATGCCGGCAAGTAGTCCGCCGGCGAAAAATAAGGAGGAATTGAGTTATGAGTCTTATACCGATGGTAGTGGAACAGACAAATCGCGGAGAGCGATCCTATGATATTTACTCCCGTTTGCTTGAGGAAAGAATCATATTCCTGGGGGAGGAGGTTACAGATGTTTCTTCCAATTTGATCGTCGCGCAGCTTCTTTACCTGGAGTCTGCCGATCCGGACAAGGATGTTCGGCTGTACATCAACAGCCCGGGTGGATCCGTTTCTGCCGGGATGGCTATTTATGATACCATGCAGTATATTAAATGCGATGTATCCACCATTTGTATCGGGATGGCAGCATCCATGGGCGCATTTCTCCTTGCTGCCGGTACGAAGGGGAAGCGGTTTGCCCTGCCCAACAGTGAAATATTGATTCACCAGCCAATGGGCGGAGCGCAGGGACAGGCGACGGATATTAAGATCCATGCCGAGCAGATCCTTAGAGTGAAGGAAAGGTTAAACCGCATTCTGTCCGAGCGTACCGGACAGCCTCTTGAAAGGATCGTTCAGGATACGGAGCGGGATCACTTTATGTCGTCTGAACAAGCGAAGGACTATGGCCTGATAGATGAGATCATGACGAGAGCATAGCGGATAAGAGGTGAAGACATGGCAAGATATGAAGACAAGAAGCAGCTGAAGTGTTCCTTCTGCGGGAAAATGCAGGACCAGGTCCGTCGGTTGGTTGCCGGGCCCGGTGTATATATCTGCGATGAATGTATTGAATTGTGTCAGGAGATTATTGAAGAGGAATTTGAGGATGCCTCTGATCTGGAGTTCAAGGATATTCCAAAACCAGATGAGATCAAGAAAATCCTGGATGAATATGTGGTTGGTCAGGAGCATGCGAAAAAGACACTGGCAGTTGCGGTATATAACCATTACAAGCGGATTAACAGTGATGTCCGGAATGATGATGTGGAGCTTCAGAAGAGCAATATTGTTATGCTTGGCCCCACAGGCTGCGGGAAAACGCTGCTTGCGCAGACATTGGCCAGGATTCTGAACGTTCCATTTGCTGTGGCGGATGCCACATCCCTGACGGAAGCCGGCTATGTCGGTGAGGATGTGGAGAACATTTTGCTCAAGCTGATACAGGCAGCGGATTATGATGTGGAACGGGCCGAAAAAGGCATCATCTATATTGATGAAATTGATAAAATCGCCAGAAAGTCGGAAAACCCGTCCATTACCAGGGATGTATCCGGAGAAGGAGTTCAGCAGGCATTGCTGAAGATTCTGGAGGGCACGGTTGCCAGTGTTCCTCCTCAGGGCGGCAGAAAGCATCCCCATCAGGAGTTTATTCAGATTGACACCACCAATATCCTGTTTCTCTGTGGCGGAGCGTTTGACGGAATCGATAAGATCATCCAGAATCGGATTGGTAAAAAGACCATGGGGTTTGGAGCAGATATCCAAACCAATGCCGATCAGGATATTGGAGAGATCCTGAAGCACATCCTGCCGGAGGATTTGCTGAAGTACGGTCTGATTCCGGAGTTTGTAGGCAGACTGCCCATTATTGCCACGCTTCAGTCATTGGATGAAAAGGCGTTGATTAAGATACTGAAGGAGCCCAAAAACGCTTTGGTCAAGCAATATCAGAAGCTGTTTGAGATGGATGGGGTGACCCTGGAGATTGAAGACGAGGCACTGACTGCCATTGCGAAAAAGGCCATTGAGCGAAAAACAGGCGCCAGAGGATTGCGGGCGATCCTGGAAGATATCATGCTGAATGTCATGTACGATATCCCTTCCAGGGATGATATAGAGAAGTGTATCATTACCAGGGATACCATCTTGAACCAGCAGGATCCGATCCTGATTTTGTCCGAAGGGGAAAAATCCCGGAAAGCCCTGAAGAAGCCAAAGGAAAAGAAAGAATCCGCATCATAACGCAAGATGCAAGATGCAAAAAAGGAGCAGACAGCTCCTTTTTTTTTGCAGATCGACCTGTGGAATGTTCCTAAGAATGTTCCTAAGATGGATAAAATGCCTTCCGATCCCACATACTATTTGTAAAGTCTGTACACAAAAAGCCTGGAAAGGAAGGATGATTTTGGTGAGCGAGATCCTTGTCATGATACAGTTCCTTTTTTCTGTCATAATAGGACTGTATTTTTTGAATCTGCTGAAAGGACAGCAGGGAAACAAGTCTGCGGTGGAAAAAGAATCGAGAAAGGAAATGGAGAAGCTTCAGAGGATGCGGGAGATATCCTTAAGCGAACCGCTTTCTGAAAAGACGCGTCCCAAAACCTTTGAAGATATTATCGGTCAGGAAGAAGGAATCAAGGCATTAAAGGCGGCATTATGCGGTCCCAATCCGCAGCATATCATTATCTACGGCCCTCCCGGAGTGGGAAAGACCTGTGCTGCCAGGCTGGTGCTGGAAGAAGCAAAAAAGAATCCCCGGTCTCCTTTCCGGCAGAACGCCAAATTTGTTGAAATGGACGCAACATCGGTCCGCTTTGATGAACGGAGCATAGCTGATCCACTGATTGGTTCGGTCCATGATCCCATCTATCAGGGGGCCGGGCCCCTTGGAATTGCCGGTATTCCTCAGCCCAAGCCGGGAGCGGTAACGAAGGCACACGGCGGTGTTCTCTTTCTGGATGAAATCGGAGAACTTCATCCAATTCAAATGAATAAATTGCTGAAGGTTTTGGAGGATCGCAAGGTATTTCTGGAAAGCGCCTACTATAACTCACAGGACACCAACATTCCACGACATATCCATGAGATTTTCCAGAAAGGGTTGCCGGCGGACTTTCGCCTGATCGGGGCCACAACCCGAAATCCGGATGAGATTTCACCGGCGATTCGATCCCGCTGCCTGGAAGTATTTTTCCGTTCCCTGAGTCCGGAGGAAGTTGGAACCATTGCGGAAAATGCGGCACAAAAGGGCGGATTTGAGATCGATGGCAAAGCGGTATCCGTATTAAGCGGATATGCCAGCAATGGCCGGGACGCGGTAAATATCGTTCAGTTGGCCGGCGGCATTGCCCTCACGGAGGACCGTACCAGAATTACCACGAAGGATGTGGAATGGGTGATCGACAGCGGAAACTATTCCCCCCGCCCGGAAAAGAAAATTGCAGCCGACCCGCAAATTGGATGTGTCAACGGACTGGCCATATACGGTCCCAATCTGGGCGCCGTGATGGAAATTGAAGCAACGGCCATTCCTGTGTCCAGTGGAAAAGGCGTTTTTACGGTAACCGGTATGATTGATGAAGAGGAAATCGGCGGGGAAGGAAAAAGAGTCCGGAGAAAGAGTACAGCCAGGGGCTCGGTGGATAATGTCATGACGGTGATTCGAAAGTATCTGAATATTGATACGAGGGATTATGACATTCATTTGAATTTCCCTGGCGGAACACCGGTGGACGGGCCTTCTGCCGGGATTGCAATCCTGACTGCCGTATACTCCGCCATCACCGGAAAAGCCATTGACAATAAAATTGCCATGACCGGGGAAGTTTCCATCCGGGGAAATGTCAAGCCGGTGGGAGGGGTGCCTGTTAAGATCAAGGCAGCGGCTCAGGCCGGTGCGGAAAGGGTAATGATCCCCCTGGAAAATGATCAGGAACAGTTTGAAAGCGGAAAGATCCAGGTTCTTCCGGTCAGCCGGGTGGAGGAAGTCATCCGACTTTCCCTGTATCCGGCCGGAGGGAAAGGTTCGCTGCCATCCGTTCAGGCAGGGTCTGAATTGCTGACCGCCTCCGGCTCAGGAAAGAAAGGCTTCGATTGCACATATTAACATAATTCGGTATAATAAGAGGAAACGCAGTACAGACAGATACAAGGAGTGATTACCGAATGAGCAATGAGCCGGTCAGAAGGCTTCCTTTGCTGTCATTAAGGGGTTTAACGATCTTTCCGTATATGATGTTGCATTTTGATGTCGGGAGACCGAAATCCATTGCCGCGCTGGAAGCGGCCATGGTGGACAACCAGGAGATTTTTCTCGTTACGCAGAAGGATGCAAAGCTGGAGGAACCAAAATCGGATGATGTTTTTCAATTTGGGACCATATCAAAAATCAAGCAGCTGCTGAAGCTGCCTGGTGATACGGTCCGCGTACTGATTGATGGCCTGGAGAGGGGACGAATTCTAAAGTTTACGAAAGAGGATCCCTATTATGAAGTCGAAGTTGCCACTCCGCCAAAATATGAATCCAGCGAAGTGGATCTGCAGTTGGAGGCATTGTCCCGCAAGGTTTTATCTGCCTTTGAGGACTATGTCAAGCTGGGCAACAAGGTGTCTCCGGAGACCCTTCTGACCGTGGACAATCCGGGGGATCCGCTCCGGCTGGCAGACATCATTGCTGCCAA
>DHDO01000060.1:419-2997 GCA_002399435.1 Firmicutes bacterium UBA4874 | reverse complement strand
AGCGGTTGGAAATCCTGTATGATATGCTGATACGGGAAACTGAGATTCTGAAGATTGAGAATCAAATTGACTCAAGAGTAAAAAAGCAGGTTGATAAGGTACAGAAAGGATATTATCTGCGGGAGCAAATGAAAGCAATTCAGAAGGAATTGGGGGAAAGTGAAGGACAGTCGGGAGAAATAGAGGAATATGAGGAAAAAATAGAAAAAGCAGATTTGCCGGAGGAAGCTCACGAAAAGGCTTCCAGGGAATTGAGCCGGCTGGCGAAAACAGGGCCCGGATCCGCAGAAGGTTCGGTCATCCGGACCTACCTGGACTGGATACTGGACCTGCCATGGAATACCGAGACGGAAGACAATCTGGATCTTCGCAATGCAGCAAGGATACTGGATGAGGACCATTACGGGCTGGAAAATGTAAAGGAGCGCGTCGTGGAATATCTGGCCGTCCGACAGCTGACGAAAAGCATGAAAGGGCCAATCCTTTGTTTTGTCGGGCCTCCCGGTGTCGGCAAAACATCCATCGCCAGATCCATTGCCCGGGCCCTGAACCGGGAATTCGTCCGGATGTCGGTGGGCGGAGTACGGGACGAAGCGGAAATACGCGGACATCGGCGTACTTATGTGGGAGCCATTCCCGGCCGGATTCTTGCATCGATCAAGCAGGCCGGATCCAGAAATCCTGTTTTTTTGCTGGATGAAATCGATAAGATGGGTAATGACTTCCGCGGGGATCCTGCTTCTGCCTTGCTGGAAGTGTTGGACGGAGAGCAGAACAATACCTTCCGGGATCATTATCTGGAGCTGCCTTTCGATTTGTCCGGGACCATGTTCCTGACTACGGCGAATACACTGGAAACGGTACCGCGGCCCCTTCTGGACCGCATGGAGATCATATCGGTTTCCGGTTATACCGAAGAGGAGAAGCGGAATATCGCATCCGGGTATCTCATCCCCAAACAGATGAAAGAGCACGGGCTGCCGGAGAACGGCATCCGTATGTCGAATCACACCATTCAGACCATTATTCGTTCCTACACCCGGGAATCCGGGGTACGGGACCTTGAGCGGCAGATTGCAACGATCTGCCGGAAGACGGCGCGGAAATTGGTGGAATCAAAAGCCGCAAGTGTCCGTATTTCCGAAAGCAATCTTCATAAGTATCTCGGTGTTCCCAGGTTTCATTACGATAAAGTTCCGAGTCAGAATGAAATAGGAGTCGTAACCGGACTTGCATGGACTTCCGTCGGCGGAGAAACCCTGTCCATTGAGGTCCTTCCCATGTCCGGCACCGGGAAGCTTGTCCTGACCGGACAGCTTGGAGATGTTATGAAGGAATCGGCACAGGCTGGTTTCAGTTATATCCGTTCCCGGGCGAAGGAGTTTGGTCTGCAGGATGATTTTCATGAGAATACCGATATCCATATTCACATTCCCGAAGGAGCCATACCAAAGGATGGCCCGTCTGCAGGGATTACCATGACGACCGCAGTCATTTCCGCATTGACGCAAATACCGGTAAAAAGTGACGTTGCCATGACAGGAGAGATTACATTGAGAGGCAGGATCCTCCCCATTGGCGGATTGAAGGAAAAATTACTGGCCGCTCATCGTGCAGGGATCCGGAAGGTTCTCATTCCCCGTGAAAATGAGGAGGACCTGGAGGAAATCCCGGACAATGTAAAAAGAAAGGTGGAGATTGTTCCGGTGGATTCGATGGATGATGTGCTTGTCCATGCGTTGACCAGAATGCCGGGGCCCTCCGACGGAGCAGCAGATGAAAATAAATAAAGCTGAATTTATAACAAGTGCAGTGAGCGCCGCACAGTATCCAAAGAGCAGGGATCCCCATATCGCCATGATTGGAAAGTCCAATGTCGGGAAATCCTCTTTGATCAATGCCATGACGAACCGGAATAAATTGGCCAGAACCAGCGGCCGGCCAGGTAAAACCAGATTGATTAATTTTTTTTGGATCAATGATTCTTTTTTTCTGGTGGACCTGCCGGGTTATGGTTTTGCAAGAGCAGCCGCATCGGAAAAAGAGAGATGGGGAGTCATGATGGAGGAATATCTGGCGGAGGATTCCCAGCTGAAAGGGGTAATCCTGATTGTGGATATCCGCCATGATCCCACCGCAGAAGATATTCAGATGGCGGAGTGGATCCGGCATTACCAGGTCCCGGTTCTGGTAGCTGTATCCAAGTCCGATAAACTGGCCAAAACCCGGAGAAAGCCGGAGGCGGACCGGGTATTGGGCCAATTGGGATTTTCCCCGGATGTTCCGGCGGTTTTCTGTTCCGCTGTTTCCAAAGAGGGAATCAAGGATTTGCTGCATCAGCTGGATGCCTTCCTGATTTCCTGAAGGCTGCAGCCGGATGTGTTAGGGAATTTCATCCGGCTCCTCTTCCGGATTGATCCGGATACTGATATTTCCTAAACGGATCTCTTCGTCTTCTTTTTCTGCATTTTCATTTTCAGGAGCATCCGGAGCGGGCCGGCTGTCCTTCAGATTTCTGCCGGTATCCATTTCCGTCTCCTGTTTTTCCATATCCTGTTTTTCCATGTCCTGCTTTTCC
>DHDO01000060.1:0-196 GCA_002399435.1 Firmicutes bacterium UBA4874 | reverse complement strand
GTTTTTCTGCTTCCTGCTTTTCCGTTTTCCCCTGGTCTGCAGCCGGATCGCTGCTCCCATTTCCTGGATCGGTCAGGGTTCCGGAAGCTTCCAATATAATGGAATTCTTTATGGGAGTCCTTGATCGGACAGGCGGGCCAACTGGAGGGATTCTTCTGCTTCCCCTTTGGATTTGCTCCATTTCGAAGGACAGCTT
>DHDO01000037.1:3762-4635 GCA_002399435.1 Firmicutes bacterium UBA4874 | reverse complement strand
AAGTACAATGAAACGACAGAGGAGGAATCCGAACTGGTTCCGGGGACGAAGCTGATGATTTTCAAAAGGCTGGAAAGCTCTGTGGTGTGATGGTACCGGGATCCCGGACTTTCCATGCCTGACAGCTGTGGAAAAAATGGTGCGGTTTTTCCACAGTTTTTCTTTTGGCAATTTTTCTTTTTACAATTTTTTCTTTTGATTTTTTCGGCAGGTTTTGTTTTGGCAAAGGGGAAAACGGGCTTTTGCAGGAAGAACGCTTTGCGTTATAATAGCATCAAGGTAAAAAAAAGAAAGGAGGATCGGATTGATGCGGAAGATCAGGCTCAGAGCCCCCGGGAAAATCAACTGGACCCTGGATGTAACCGGCCGGCGACCCGACGGATATCATGAAGTGGAGATGCTCCTGCAGTCCATAGGGCTTTGGGATGAACTCATCCTGACCGAAAAAGGGAAAGACGTCCGGATTGTCGGCGATTTGCAGGGTATTCCCCGGAACGGGGATAATCTGGCGGTAAGGGCGGCGGAGCAGATCCGGGAAAGCTGCGGAGTGGATGCCGGTGTGGAGATAACAATCCGCAAGAGGATTCCGGCCGCCGCCGGTCTGGCCGGTGGCAGCTCGGATGCGGCGGCGGTGCTGGTTGGGCTGAATGCCCTCTGGGATCTTAACCTGCCGGAGGAAAGGCTGCGGCAGCTTGGAAGCAGGCTGGGTGCGGATGTTCCGTTCTGCATTTCGGGAGGAACGGCATTGGCCCGCGGAATTGGGGACAAGCTGACGCCTCTGTCTCCGCTGGAAGGGATCTGGCTGGTACTGGTCAAGCCGCCCTTTGGGGTATCCACTGCTTCGGTTTATGAGGCATGGACGATGGAGAGCGG
>DHDO01000037.1:1711-3479 GCA_002399435.1 Firmicutes bacterium UBA4874 | reverse complement strand
GGGGTAGAGATTTTGCCATCTGTATAGGTATAAACTTCTGTAATCCGTCAATACTCCTAAATGAAAATGATTTGATTACGGGGGTATGGTTGTTATGAAGAAGCACGTTTGGATCTCTTTGGTGATGGTGGTTGTGATTGCCTTTTCCTTTACCTGGTCCGGCAGGGATCAGACACCGGAAAGGGACGACCTGATCCGGCTGCATGTGATTGCCAACAGCGATTCGCCGGAGGATCAGGCCCTGAAGCTGCGGATCCGGGACCAGCTTCTTCTGTCTTTTGGGAAAACATTTCAGGAAACGCGTTCCATGAGTCAGGCCAGGGAAGTAATCCGGAAAAACCTGGACGAAATGGCGTCCATCGCCCGGGCAGAGATCCAAAGATCCGGATACGATTATCCGGTCCGGATGCAGCTTGGAATATTCCCGTTTCCAACGAAGGCATACGGGGATGTGGTATATCCCGCGGGAAGCTATGAAGCCCTTCGTATTGTGATTGGAAAAGGAACCGGAGCAAACTGGTGGTGTGTGATGTTCCCTCCCCTTTGTTTTGTGGATGTGTCCGGCGGTGTGGCAAAGAGACCCGCAGAGGAGGCAGGGAAACCGGAAGGGGAGGCGAAGGAGATCGCCCTTAAAAGCAAAGTTCAGCAGGAGTCTGCCTCGGACAGCGAAGTCCGGCGGGAGCCGGGAAAGACTGCCGGGGAAATGGATCCGGCCGGACCGGAGCAGGAGTCCGCGACAAGGGTTGTCTATACATTTAAGGTGGTGGAATGGTGGAAGAGTGTCCAGGCATGGGCCGCTCATCTGTTCTCCTAAATCTCCTGTCCAAATACAAGGATTTCCTGTCCAAATACAGACAGGAACTGCCGGAGAGATTTATTTTTCGGTAGTTCCTGTTTTTTTGGGCAAGGTGCAGCAGTACAGCACCACGTTTGGGAAAAAAGGAAACTTTTAACTCGTATATCCTATTTTGGTTAACGGAAAATAATACCGAGGCTTTGCAAAGAAAGGAAGAAAAATATGAATCAGAAACAAAAGCTTGCGGTATGTTTCCTGCTGCTGTCCATTTATGTTTGTGCCGGAATGGTTCTGGAATCCTTCCGGGAAGAAAAGCCGGCAGTATCGGGTAAAGGCGATAATTCCAATGATGTGTATCTTCTGGCGCAGGTCGTGCACGGTGAAGCGAGAGGCGAGCCCTATATCGGCAAGGTTGCTGTGGCTGCCGTAATACTGAACCGGGTCAAGAGTCCCAAATTTCCCAACACCATCGCCGGCGTGGTTTACCAGCCCCATGCCTTTACCTGCGTGACAGACGGGCAGATCAACCTGACGCCGGACAGCGAATCCATCCGGGCTGCAAGGGATGCCATGAATGGATGGGATCCTTCGTATGGAGCCATTTATTACTTCAACCCTGCGACATCCACCAGCGCCTGGATATGGAGCCGAACCACTCATATCACCATCGGCAAGCATAGGTTTGCAACCTGATGGAAATGGAGGAAAAATTATGACGGTATCAATAAAAGAAAAATGGATCCTGCCCATTAGTCTGGCAGTTGCCCTGACCGTGACGGGGGTGTGGGGATTCAGTCAATATCGGATGAATCAGCAGTATCGAATTCATATGGAAAACATCTATCAGAAGTCTTTTTATGAGCTGGTGGGGAATGTCGGAAGCGTGGAATCCTCCCTGGATAAGCTTATGGTCAGTGACGATGGGAACCAGCATGGGAAGCTTCTCTCGGAAATCAGCCGTCAGGCGGATGC
>DHDO01000037.1:0-1510 GCA_002399435.1 Firmicutes bacterium UBA4874 | reverse complement strand
CAGTTATCGGATTATTCCTATTACCTGGTTCAAAAGGTTTCCGATGGAACGCCCATCAGCGCGGAGGAAATGAAAAATCTGAAAGCCCTCCGTGAAAACGCGGCCCGTCTGAATCAGGACCTGAGTGAACTGAACCGGGAGGCCATGGAAAAGAAATCCGGATGGGGACAGTTTATCAGAAACAGGAATCCGGATTTTTACAAGGTGTCGGATGATCTTTATACCAAACAGTTTACCGAGATACAGAAAACCGGAATCAATTATCCGAGACTGATTTATGACGGACCGTTTACCGAGGCATCGGAGCGGGCAGGAAACTCCGCCCTGAAGGGAGCCACCGTCACCCAGGAGCAGGCAAAGGCCATTGCCGTAAGCTTTGTGGGAAAGGGCAGGGTATTAAGGGTGAAAAATACGTCGGACAGTTCCAATGGGCTTCTGGACACCTGGGGTGTGAACATCTGGACCAGGGAAGATCCGAAATCGCCGGCTTATGTAGCCGTCAGCAAAAAGGGCGGAAAGGTGGTTACGATGATCAGCAGCCATACATCCGGCAGTGCAGGCCTTTCCATCAACGAGGCCACAAAACGGGCCAAAAAGTTCCTGGACGAAAACGGGTACCATGGCATGGTTCCGACTTATCAGCAGGATTTTGACGGCACGTCCACCATCAATTTTGCCTATGCGGAAAAGGGCACCATCGTGTATCCCGACCTGATCAAGGTGAAAATAGGATTGGACGACGGAAAAATCTTTGGCTTTGAAGCAGGGAACTATCTGATTGCCCACAAAGTGCGAAATCCGGGGCAGCCGAAGCTGACCATGGAAGAAGCGCGGAAGCGGATTCATCCCAATCTCAGGATTACTTCCTCCCGAACCGCCATTATTCCTACGGAGAGCAAAAGCGAACGTTTCTGCTATGAATTCAAGGGGGAATACGGAGGAAACCGGTTCGTTGTATATCTGGACGCCAATACAGGGGAAGAGGCGGATATTCTTCAGATCATTGATACGAAAAACGGCTCCCTGACCATGTAAAATAAATTTTGCGGCAGAAACCCCATTATTTGTCGGGCATAGTAAAAAAGCAGCCGGGCAAAATAATTCTGCAGGACGAAGAAGGAAATCAAGGGAATCCGGACTGCAAAACCAGGGAGGTATCGATTATGGCGAGACGAAATGGAATGATGTCGGATAATCTGAAGGCGGAAATAGCAAAGGAACTTGGAGTGTATGACACCGTGAAGAGGGAAGGCTGGGGAAGTGTATCTTCCAGGGACTGCGGCAGAATTGTTCAGAAAGCAATCGAATATGCGGAGAAATCCATGGCCGGAGCTCAGAAGTAGCCTGAAATCGATATTTCACAAAGGAAAAGCGGAGATTTTTCTCCGCTTTTCTTCTTTTTGGAGGTTGTTTTCATGAAATCATTACACTGGACTTTTTCATAAATCATCATATTGGAGGTTGTTTTCATGAAATCATCATAGTAGAATAGAGCTGACAAATGAGGAGG
>DHDO01000042.1 GCA_002399435.1 Firmicutes bacterium UBA4874 | reverse complement strand
TAAAAGGGATGGAAGGAAGAAGGGGAGGAGAAATGTCCGGCAGAAACGTCATCGAAGCAAAAAACTTAAGCTTTGGATATGAAAGCACACCGATCTTTGAAGGAGTCAGCTTCTCCGTCCGTCCGGGGGATTTTATCGCCATCATCGGTTCCAACGGAGCCGGAAAGAGCACTCTGCTGCGGCTGATACTGGGAGAGCTGACACCGTCTTCGGGAAATCTCCGTCTGTTGGGCCAGGACATCCGTCAGTTCCGGGACTGGCCGAAGATCGGCTATCTTCCACAGAATGGACTGGGATCCGGAGCCGGCTTCCCCGCCACTGTCCAGGAGATTGTGCAGGCCAATTTGTTTTCCCGGATCGGCCTGATGCGTTTCCCAAAGAAAGAGCATCGGGAAAAAACGCTTCACGCGCTGGAACTGGTGGGAATGAAGGATTACGCCGGGAGAAAGATCGGGGAGCTTTCCGGCGGGCAGCAGCAGAGGGTGCTGTTGGCACGGGTTCTGGTAAACGATCCGGAAATCATGCTGCTGGATGAACCAACCAATGGAGTCGATGCCCGTTCCGTCCAGTCCTTTTTTGAACTGCTGTCGGAATGCAACGAGGAAGCCGGGCTCACCATTGTCATGGTGACCCACGATATCGCCCGGGCCGAAAACCATGTGTCCAGGGTCCTGTGCCTGGAAGAAGGAACCCTTATCGAGCTGAAGAAGGCCCAGATTGAAAAAGAGCTTTCCCAAAAACACAAGCACCAAAGGAGGCCGGATCATGGCAATTCTGGAATATGACTTCATGCGGCGGGCTTTTCTGGCAGGGATCCTGCTTGCCGTCATAGTCCCCTGCATCGGAATTATTGTCGTATTAAAGCGTCTTTCCATGATGGGGGACGCCCTGTCCCATACCTCGCTGGCCGGGGTCGCTGCCGGTCTGGTCATGGGCATCAACCCCATTTTGGGTGCTGTGGTCACATGTATCGCTGCGGCATTGGGTATTGAGGCCATCCGTAAACGAATCCCGAAGTTTTCCGAGATGTCCATTGCCATCATCATGTCGGCAGGCATCGGCCTCGCAGGGGTATTATCCGGTTTTGTCAAAAACGCCGCCAATTTCAACAGCTTTTTATTCGGAAGCATTGTGGCCATCAGTGATTTTGAAATGATCCTGGTTGTCTGCATCAGCTGCGCTGTGCTGCTTACCTTTCTGCTGCTGTACAAAGAGCTGTTCTACATCGCCCTGGACGAACAGTCTGCTCGGCTGGCCGGCATTCCGGTAAAATCGATCAACTTTATCTTCACAATCCTGACTGCCGTTACCGTTTCCATTGCCGCACGGACGGTAGGGGCCCTGATCGTTTCCTCCCTGATGGTGGTGCCGGTGGCCTGCGGCATGCAGGTGGGAAAAAGCTATAAGCAGACGGTGGTGTACTCCATTCTTTTTGCCGTTTCCTTTA
This sequence comes from Firmicutes bacterium UBA4874, assembly GCA_002399435.1. GTDB lineage: Bacteria > Bacillota > Clostridia > Caldicoprobacterales > DTU083 > UBA4874. The sequence continues at coordinate 6,243 of DHDO01000042.1, read as the reverse complement.
CCATAGCCGGATTATTTCTGTCCTATTACCTGCGGCTCAAGCCCGGAGGCACCATTGTCCTGATCGGAGTCCTTTGCCTGGTGGCCCTGCTGTTGATCAAAAGATTTGCCCGCCGCACCGTGCCGGCTGCTGCAAATCGGAAATAAGAAGGAAAAACGTACGAAAGGAGAAGGGCGGATCCCCATCCCCTTAATGGGAACGATGGGAGACAAGCCCTGCTGTGATAGAAATGAAAGAACAAAACATCAAATGGCCATCCGGCCTGAAACGAACCAGGCCCCGGCAGAAGGTGCTCTCCGTATTGGAGCATGCGGAAGAACCCTTGAGCGCCATGGACATCAGCACCGAGATTGAAAAGGACGGCGGCACCGTCTGGATGTCCACCATATACCGGATTCTGGACCTTTTTGAGAAAGAAGGCATCGTCCTGAAAATTTCCATGATGGATAACGAAATGGCATTGTATGAGCTGAACCGGTCCCGGCACAAACATTACGCCATCTGTCTGGGCTGCCGCAAAATTCTGCCCATGGACAACTGTCCCATGGGAAACTTCGTTCCAAAAATTGAAGAGGAGGATTTCCATGTAGTAGGCCATCATATCGTCGTATATGGCTACTGCAGGGAATGCTCCTCCAAAAAATCAAAATAAAAAATCCCGGTATAAAAAACAAGGAAGCTGAAGCTAGATCACTTCGCCATCCCTGATGCGGATAATCCGATCCTGCAGACTTGCAATGTCCGGATCATGCGTTACGATCACAACTGTTTTGCCTTCCCGGTTCAGTCGGCCAAACAACTGCATGATGGTCTTTTCCGTCGTTTCATCCAAAGCACCGGTCGGCTCATCCGCAAGGATAACGGAAGCATCGTTGACAAGCGCCCGTGCAATGGCTGTCCTTTGGCATTCCCCGCCGGATATCTCCGATGTCAGGCGATCCTTTTTATCCAGCAGGCCCACTTCCTCCAAAATGGACCCGACTTTTTCCATTCGCCTTTTTCTTCCTTGTTTGGTAAACCGAAGGGGCAGCTCCACATTCTCATATATTGTTTTGTCATTTAACAGGGCATAGTTTTGCACGATGAATCCGATCTTCCGGTTCCGGAATCTGCACATCTCCTTTTCCGTTGTTTTGAGCTGCTCTCCGTCGAAATAATATCGGCCATGATCGATCGTGGTGAGGCCCCCCAATACATTGAGAAGGGTCGATTTCCCCGAGCCGCTTCTTCCCATGACCGCTACGGATTCTCCTTTTTCAATCTGAAGAGTTACATTTTTCAGGGCGTGAACCGCAGCCTGATTTTTCCCATAGGTTTTACTGATCCCTTCCAGCTTTATTTGCACCATACTCAATTCTTCCCCCTGATTCCGCTATCAATGGTTTCTTTGGACAGCTCATTTATCGGTCCTATGCATCCAGGCAGTACAAACCCAACGCTCAGCAAAAACCATTCCCAGCGGTATGAAACCATTCCGTTGAAAATCGCTGCGTTCATCAAAAAGGCGACCCCGTTGCCGATAACCGCCAGGACAACTGCTTCTAGAAGAATACTGAAATACAGTGCCGGTTTGGAGCATCCGACCAGCCGGACTATCCCATAATCCCTTCTGTTCTCCACAATCTTGCAGGATAAAACCACCGACATACTGAGGATGGAAAACAGCAGCGCAAGAATGGCAACGGATAATAAAATCCAGAATCCATCTTTCAGATTCATCGACAGCAACTCGATTGACAGCATGGGTTCATTAATGACGTTGAACTCGAAAATATCATACTTCTGCCGCAGATCGTTCATTTTATTCAGAAAATAATAAAAACTATTTTCGTTCTGCACAGAAACCGTTCCATTTGTCTTCATAAGATACAGAGTCTGCTGAAAGCTCCGATCCTCCTCATCCGGAGGTTCATAGCTGCAGTCCAGCATGGGAGTCACCATCATCCGGTCCAGATAGACCAGATACTCCCCGCTGTCATTGTTGCTGTCCTGAATGACACCGGTATCCTGATCCAGGATCCCTGCGACAACCAATTCCAATGGTTTGGAGTAATACTCCCCCTGCAGGACATCCCCGACCTGGTAAATATCCCTGTACCCGTAGCCCAATAAAATCGGGATCCTGGTTTGACCTTCGGACAGGACAAAGTCCTTGCCCTTCAGCAATTCTCCCTGACAGACATGAAAGCCGAATTCCTTCATTACGCCTCTGCTTATCATGACGTTTTTCACGACATTGTATTTTTTGCTGCCCAACGTAAAATCGGACCGGTGAACGTCAGGTTCCTTCTCATAAAGTTCATAAAACTGTTCCGGCCCCTGAAAATCCTCAATTCCAAGCTGTTGAAATATCACTTGATAAAAGTTATAATGCCTGTCCTTGCTTAACTCCTTATCGTAATTTTTAATCCGAAGCAGACTGTCCTCACTTTCCCAGAATCTATATTCCATATCTTCATCCATTAGATCATCGGTTACCCGGTAATACTGCTTTTGATGATAATTTTTGTCAAACTGCTTTCGACTTTCCGCAGCCTGCAATGACGTGTGAAGGACCGTATTACATACCAAAAAAGCCAGCGACAGCTGGACCAGCAGCAAAACGGTAAAAACCCCTGACTTTCCAATACTTCTCCGTACCTGCTGCAAAATCATATTCTATGCCTCCTGCCTGAGCGCATCATCCACACATTTTCCGGAATACGTTAAAACAAAGATCAATACTGCCGCCGCGCCCAATGTCAGATGGAGAAGCAGCTGCGTGGTATTTTGTGCTTTCAGGCCCGGATCTCCAAAGCCTGCAAAAAAAAAGGACGGTATCACACCAGGTAAAAAGCCGATGAGCGCATAGACAAAGTACTGCAGCAGGACAAAAAGGAGTGTCCTTTGCATGGATACGCCGCATAACTTCAAAATAGCGATTTCCTTTCTTTTATGTAAAATCCAGTAATAGGTCAGCGATAATACCGTGAATAATATCATGAGAATCATCATCCCATTCACAATCTTCATCTTGTCATTCAGTCGGAAAACACGATCGATACCGGCAGATTCCCGATCCAGCTCCCTGTATTTCACATTGTTCTCCCTGAGTTTGACTTCCATCCTTTGAAAGGACTTCGTTGTATCCTTTCCGTCCAGGATCCAGACACCTTCGAGAGGTTCTTCCTTTCCTGTGCCATAGTTCAGATATTTCATATAGTCCAGTTTGCTGGGCTTTTTTATACCAATCACACCGATCACTTCATATTTCCGGTTTTCTGACAAATAAATTGTTTTCCCGCTTGAATCCTTTTGGACTTCCACATTCTTTCCCACCAGCGCTTTATTGTATTTTGATAAAATATCCTTTTGCTGAAATGTCTTTCCCTTTAAGATAGGGATGGTAAAACGTCCCTCGCTTATGTATACTTTTTTGGCATGGGCTCCTGCTTCCTGATACAGCACCTCATCTTTTTTCAGGTGAATCTTCAAATCACGGAGAGTCCGGTTTCCTCCGTCCCCAATTTGAAGGAACCTGGCATTTTCACTGATATATTGATTGCTGATTTTTTCGTATTGATTATATTCAAATATGGAACGCTCAGCCAAAAGAACAGTTATACCTGCCAGAAAATAAGCAAAGGCAACCATCCAATTGATTCCTTTTCCCTTTTTCAATCGCTTCATTATTATTCTCCCAATGCAATGTTCAGCATGTCACGCCTGCATCCAGGCCTTTTGATTCACATACCTGAAAGTAAATGTCCTTAAATCCTGACGTCCCTGAAAGTAAATGTCCTTAAATCCTGACGTCCGTTTCTCTCTGTGAATAGTATATCATCAATTTTTTGTTATACAATAACACAGGATAAAATAAAACAGGACTGCCCTGCAATTCCATATTCCTCAGGGCAGCCCTGTTCGTGGTTTTTTACCTGTTTTCGGCTTTCTTTTGCCTGCTTTGTTTCCTTTTCCTTGTTTCCTGTCTCACCAGGTGGGAGAACCAGCCCATCATAAATTATCCCCTTTCAGGGCATCGATAATATTCTCTTTCTTGACCTTTGAAGTGGAATACAACATGGTGACTCCCACAATGACAAAGATCAGAACGATCGCTGCCAAATAGCTCTTCCATGGCAGGGCAAAGCCAACCTCATACACATCTTCCTCCATCCTGTGCAGGAAAAAGGAAATTCCGATACTGATTGGCAACCCAAACATCAGCGATTTCAGCCCGTAAAAGATACTTTCAAACCGGATCATCCTGTTGAAGCTCCGTGGGGTCATGCCAACCGAGCGCAGCATGGCAAATTCGTGCCGCCGCAGAGCAATGTTGGTGGTGACGGTGTTGAAAATATTGGCGATGCAGATAAGGCTGATCAGAGTGATAAACCCGTAGATGAAAACACGAAGTACGATAAGTAGATTCCGTTCGCTCTGTGCCTCAGTAGCGACGTTATAAATATAGGCCCTGCTCGAGAATCCCTGGGTCTTTTCCCGGATCTGTGCATCCACTTTGTCGGCATTCTCCTTGTCACAGGTCAGGAATAGCTGCTGATAGCTGATATGGCCTTCGGAATCCAGATCTTTGAACTCATCCGGCAGGCTGTCAAAGACCGTATTGCTGACCACTCCTTCCACTTCCAGCAGAGGAGAAATAAGAATGCCCATGGGTCTTTGGTCGGTCAGCAGCCCAATCTCCATCTCCACTTTGTGATTTCCTTCGCTCCCATCTTCCAAATCCTCATCCTCAGGGGAAAAGTGCAGGAAATCCCCCGGTTTCATATCCAGAAGCTCCCCTCCGGTACGTTTTCCATTGACATAGGTCTGCCCATAATTGATCAGAATCATCCGCGGATGCTCCGGATCCCGATATTCCCCAGGGTCCACGCCCAATTCAGCAGTATACCGGTCAAAGCTCTCATCATCCAGACAGGCAAGCTTGATCCTGAAATCCTTGATTTCATCCTTATCATAAACCCGATGCACCAGCTTCGAAAGCTTTGCATCCTTTATTGGGTAGGAACCGACGGTTTCTTTCATCTGAGTGGTTTCCTTTACGTCCTTCAGAGCAGCAATTTCCTGATTGATCTGTTGGATTCCCTGCCCTGCACTACTATAGGATACCATCAGATCATAATTTACGCCGGTTTGCATATAGCCTCCGCTTCTTCCCAGAGCTTCTGCATAATAGGAAACCGTCAGAAACAGCACCAGACTGATGGTAAGCGATATCACAGTGGAACGGTATTTTTTCCGGCTGCGCTTCAAATTCTTCAAGGCGATTTCCCCTTCAAAACCAAACAGAGCGTGGGTCAGCCGGGATGTCTTTACCGATTTGCGGGTCAAATGCACCTCTTTGGTCTGGCGGATCGCATCAATAGGCATAATCTTCGATGCCCGCCGGGCAGGAACCCACACCGAAACAAAGATGGTCAAAGCGGCCAATACGGCAGCTGCCACAATGGACGGAAGGGATACATGCAGCGCAAGTCCGGCTTCGGAGGAAAAGTTGGAAAAGCTGTTCAACAGCGGCCGGATGGCGGAAAGGGTAATGCCGATGCCGGCAATCCCGGCAAAAATCCCCAGGGGAATCCCGACAACGCCAAGGAGGAATCCTTCAAAATAGACACTGCGGCGCTTCTGCTGCTTTGTGGCGCCTACACTGGCCAGCATTCCCAGCTGACTGACCCGCTCGGAGATGGAAATGGCAAATGCGTTGTAAATAAGCGATACGGAAGCCACCATAATAATGATCAGGAATATCGAAGCGAACCCATATATCGCATTCTGCGCAGAGTCATTTGCAACGATGCCACTGTAACGCAAAAGCTCCCTGTTATATTTCACATGAGTATCATCCAGGCCAATGCTTTTCACAATTTTTCCCACATCATGGAAAAAGCTGCGGCTCAGCCTTCCTGCCGTCAGGGTAACGGTGACTTTGTCCTCCGGACGCAGCGCCTCCTTGTCCAGACGGGTAATGGAAGTATACCCCGGGGCAGAAATGGGCTCAAACCCGGGTCGTTCCATGATCCCTGCCACTACATATGTGCGGGTCTGTTCCGGAACGAAAGTTTCGTACGGGCTTTCTCCCTTTTCCTGATCCGATTGGCTCTGATAGGGAACGGACTGGTCCAGGACGCCCCCATTCGAAGCATCCGAACTCTTACGCTTTCCAATCTGGAAGGAAACGGTGTCCCCCACATGGTACTCCACACCGCCGTTGGTCTTCAGATGCTCCGGCAGCACAAGCTCCCC
>DHDO01000059.1:2717-4231 GCA_002399435.1 Firmicutes bacterium UBA4874 | reverse complement strand
CCATCCATTGCGCCGTATGTGTGCTGGTAACATTTAGCACTTCCTGAGCAAGGACATCCAACCCATGCCTGCGTCCTTTCCCCGTTGGCAAATGAGTGTTTTCCCCGTTCCAGGCCATCAGGGGACGCATAATCGCTTCCGTCAGAATTGTATCGTTTACCATTCCGTTGAAATAGACCAATGCACCCGACAGACTTTTGTCCGGTCCAGTCCGGAAAGAATGGATTATCAGATCGCTGCTGTCACTGAGCATGGCTTTCAGCGTGTTGAGATTCTGCGCAAGATCTTTCCCTATTTCCGTTTTGGTCTCCGTATCTTCCTTCTGCGCCTTCCGGTTCTCTTCGCGCTGTGTCCGGTTAGCATCCATCAAAAAGTGGATCTTTCGCATGATATATCCAAAAAGCAATCGAATCATTCCTTCTCATAGCTTTGCAAACATCCATAGTATGATAGAAATGATTCGAAATCATGTATTTTTTTCATTTATTCTCAAAATTTACGTATTACAAGTCTTTCCTTCGCAGGGCAACTCTGCCTTTCCCTTCGCAGGGCAGCTCTGCCTTTCCCTTCGCAGGGCAGCTCTGCCTTTCCCATCGCAGGATAACTCTACCTTTCCCTTCGCAGGATAACTCTGCCGTTCCACTTTCCAGGCAATGATGTTTCCGAACGTGATTTCAGAAAACGTTATCGTCGCATGTTATTTCAGCCTGTCCACTGCAGTGTCCAGCCAGCCACCCTGGAACTCCTCGATCTTTCCCTCATCACAGGCTTGTGCCAGTCCGGGATCCACGGGCAGGGCCGCAAGCACATCCACTCCATGCTTTGCTGCAATATCCTGAATGTGGCTTTCACCGAACAGTTTGATCTTCCTTCCGCAGTCCGGGCAAGTAATGTATCCCATGTTCTCAATCAGGCCAAGAATCGGTATGCTCATCATTTCCGCCATTCTTACCGCTTTGGATACGATCATGGAAACCATCTCCTGGGGAGAGGTCACAACAATCAGCCCGTCCACAGGAATGGACTGGAAAACCGTCAGTACCACATCGCCTGTGCCCGGAGGCATATCAATAAACATATAGTCGACATCGCCCCAGCATACTTCTGTCCAGAATTGCTTTACCGTCCCGGACAGGACCGGCCCCCTCCAGATCACAGGATCGGTTTCATTTTTGAGCAACAGATTCAGCGACATGATCTCAATACCGGTTTTACTTGGTACCGGTAAAATACCCTGATCGCTGCCGGTGGCTTTTTGTTGTAACCCAAACATCGTGGGAATGGAAGGCCCTGTTATGTCTGCGTCCAGCACAGCACTTTTATAGCCGGCCCGATTCATGGAAACTGCCAGCAGCGATGTAATCAGCGACTTTCCCACACCGCCCTTGCCGCTTACCACACCGATGACTTTTTTGATGTGACTGAATTTGTTGGGTGCCACACGAAAATCTACATGCGCCTTTTCTCTGCCCGTATGCTCACTGCTTTGATCCGTATGCTGACTGCTTTGACCC
>DHDO01000059.1:0-2553 GCA_002399435.1 Firmicutes bacterium UBA4874 | reverse complement strand
TGACCCGTATGCTGACTGCTTTGTTCTTCCCCGTTTTGATTGCGTTTCTCACTCATATGAATTCTCCTAACTGAATATACTTCGACAATCTTCTATTTTATTATACCCCATTCCCGGCAGAGTGCAATCACTCTTTGCCGGAGGTGCCTTTTAGATCTTCACAGGTTCCCACGTTATCGACACTATCATCCGGGGCATGTCCAATGCAAATTTGCTCCCGGTTTGACAAAATGACGCATATCCTTTATAATTAAGCTATTCTGAATTTGGAGGTTTCCATACACCTTATGTGTTCAATTTTTCGGATTCGCAAATAAAGCATACAGAACGATGGAAGAAGGATAAAAGCGTAGTATAAAGAGCATTCCTTATTTTCCTGGTGTTTTTGTATGCTTTTTTCGACCGAATAAATCGAAAGAGGTGTATTTTTTTATGTCCGCAAAAAGGCAAAGAGGACGGAGACCGCCTGTTTGGGTATCTCAGAATTTTCTTACCAGCTATAAAACAATCGAAAGAGTCCTGCGCAGAACCAACCTCCACGCAGACGATCATGTAATTGAAATCGGCCCTGGCAAAGGCCATACCACCGCCCGGCTTCTACAAAAATGCCATAAAGTCACCGCCATTGAGATAGACGGAAAACTGTATGCAAAGCTTCTTGAAAAATTCAGCGATGCGGAAAACCTGCAGCTTCATCATCAGGACTTTCTGCAGTGGAGACTTCCTTCTTCCGGAAGCTACAAGGTTTTTGCCAATCTTCCCTTTTGTTATACCACAGACATCCTGCACAAGCTGATGGAAAGCAAAAACCCGCCGGTCGAAGCATGGCTGACAATGGAAAAAGGAGCAGCAAAGCGTTTCCTGGGCAAACCCCGGGAAACCCTGCGCTCTCTTCTGATTCAGCCAAAGTTTGATCTTGGCATTGTTTATTACTTCCGCCGGGAAGATTTTCATCCCAAACCCGGTGTGGATGTCGTGATGGTTCATATAAGGAAAAAAGCGCAGCCTGATATACCGCCTTCCCGATGGAATGATTATAAGCGCTTTCTTTCCAGCGCTCTGGGAAACGGCAGCGCCGGCTTACTGCGTATGTTTACAAAAAGGCAGCTCTCCCGTGCGTTTCAGGAAGCAGGGATCTCGGATGCTCCCTCCGGTGAAATACTTTATGTGCAGTGGCTCTGCCTTTTTCGATGCTACTGTGACCATGTAATAAAAAAAGGCCCGTAAACTTTTTTTCCAGTTTGCAAGCCTCTCAAATTCTTATGAGTTTCATTGTTTCAATGTTTTCATTGCTTTCATTGATTCATTGTTTCATTGTTTAATAGAAGGCAAATTGCTTAGGTTATTCCCTTCGCTCTCATCCGGCAGGGACTTTAAGTATTCGCTTCCGTTTCTTGTCGCAACACCGACTCCGCGAATCCCTCCCTGTTTGGCAAGCTGGACGCCTTCCTCCTTGCTCAGGATCTGACCATCCGATAGTTGGTAGCCTGTAATCCGACCGCTTTCTTTCACCAATGCGGTGATTTCCCTGGCATCGGCATTTGGCTCGGGGATATCCTGCAGCGTTTGCATCGGCAGCCGGGACAGACCCTTCTTTCCTTCAGGCACTTTAATCCACCTCCGTTGATATCCTGTTTCCAGTTATATTCGAAGGTAGTTTCCCAAGAAAGTCGGTAACTATTCCTGCAGCTATGGGAGTAACTTCCTGGAATATGAATTGCAATTCCATCGCAACCTATATATACTCTGTAGTTGAGAGGTTCCTGTTGTTTTGCAACTTGTTTTGCAACTTGTTTTGCAACTTGTTTTGCAACTTGTTCTGCAACAATTTGAAACCGCTTCATTGGTGTTTTATCACCTTATTCTTACTGATTTTATATGAAATCCGTAATTTGGGAGGTAGTTTATATGAGTAAAATGGATGGAAGAACAGCGTTGATCACAGGTTCTGCTATGGGCAATGGCTTCGGGATTGCCAAAGTGCTGGCAAAATACGGTGCCAAAGTTATTCTCGCTGATATCTCCGATCAGGTGGAGGCTTCTGCCGGACAGCTGAAAGATGAAGGGTACGAAGCAACTGCCATTCATATGGATGTCAGTGATACGGAGTGCGTTCAGCAGGCAGTTCGCCGGACAATTGACAAATATGGCAGGATTGACGCGCTGGTAAACAATGCAGGTGTCATCCGCCTGGGCGGCCTGCTTGAGACAACAGATAAAATGCGCGATTTTCAATTCGATATCAACATCAAGGGCGTCTGGAATGTTACCAAAGCCGTCATTCCTTTTATGCAGGAGCGGAAATACGGACGAATTGTCAACATGTCTTCTGTGACGGGTGTCTCGGTCGCAGACCCCGGCGAATGCGCCTATGCGACAACAAAAGCCGCCATCATGGGCTTCACACGTGCCGTCGCACGCGAATTTGCCAAAGACAGGATTACCTGCAATGCGATTCTGCCCGGATATGTGCAGACTCCGATGGCAGATCAGATTGCGCGCGAATCGAATGCAAAAGACCCGGCTTCAGTAACAAAGGGAATTGCAGATGCG
>DHDO01000030.1:23901-24682 GCA_002399435.1 Firmicutes bacterium UBA4874 | reverse complement strand
GGCATACAGCAGATGGAGGCGGGGCAGGAAGATACCGGTACAAGTAACGGAAAGAAAAGTACCGGGATATCCGGGATATCGGGAACGCCTGCGTCAAACGCCCGTATGCAGGGTGCGGAGGTACAGGAGGTGGGAGCCGTCCCGTTACCGCATGCTCACAATGTGGAAGTACAGGGAGCTGCCCCCGTAGGCATACAGCAGATGGAGGCGGGGCAGGAAGATACCGGTACAAACAATGGAAAGCAAGGTACCGGGATATCGGGAACGCCTGTGTCGAACGTCCGTATGCACAGTGCAGAGGTACGGGAGGTGGGAGCCGGCCCGTCACCAAATGCAGGCTTACAGAGTGCGTGGGTGCGGGAGATTGGCTCATCGCCGGATACCGGCATTACCGCTGCAGGCGCACAGAAGACGGTTCCTGCGGATGCACGGCAGGCAGGGCAGGGAGGTACCGGCTCAGCGGGTATCCGAACACAAGGTGCCAGTGCATCGGACGGCAGGGATACGGGATCTGTCCCACTGTCTGATGTGGAGGCGGCATCGGCTCCGGATGTACAGAAAGACGACAGCGGCGGGATTTCTCCGGAAGACACCGAAAACGTGGGACTACTGGATTCATCGGTCCCGGAAATGAAGCTGGCAAAGAAAACTACCCGGCAGGTTCCGTCCCTTCCAATGGGAAACCCGGTTTGGAAGGAGAATCTCTCCGCTTCGGCGCCGGCGGCATCGAAAAACACCCTGGAAAAAGATATCAGCAGGAAGATGGATGGAAAAGCGGGAC
>DHDO01000030.1:22934-23599 GCA_002399435.1 Firmicutes bacterium UBA4874 | reverse complement strand
ATGAAGGACGGGCATTTGGCCGGCACTATCCTGGTGGAAAATACGGCTGCCGCAGAAGCGCTGGAAAAGCAGCTTCCGGATCTGACAAGTCGGTTAAAGGAACAAAATGTCCGGCTCCATGACGTAAACATCAGCCTGCAGCAAAACGATGCGGACCGCGGCCAGGGAGGGGGAAACCCTTTTTACCGGGAAAACCGTCCCGTCCGCAGGTGTTTCCGGGAAGGCATATGGAAAGAAGAACCGATCCGTCCGGAAGCGGTATCCGTTTCGTCCCGAAATACGTATCCGGGCTGGAACACGGGTTTATCCCTGGATCGGCTGATCTGAAGGACTGGCATTGCTGCGGAGATGTTCATGGGCGGGTAGGCCGGATAGATTGGGGAATCGTGGGCCATATGGCCCGGCATGCCTGGGACATTGGTGATTCAGGAAAAGGAAAACAGAAAGGATGATCCATATGGGGATTTCAGAAATTGCTTCACAGGGAATATACGCGGCCTCGTTGCCCCAAAAGGCGGAGCGGACTCCCGATAATAAGTTGGACAAGGATGCCTTCCTGCAGATCCTGGCTGCGCAGCTTCGTTATCAGGATCCAATGGGCGGAGGGGACAATACGCAGTTTATAGCGCAGATGGCACAGTTTGGTACTCTGGAGCAGATCCAGA
>DHDO01000030.1:22317-22731 GCA_002399435.1 Firmicutes bacterium UBA4874 | reverse complement strand
TGAATGACGGCGGGCAGACGGTTCAGGGACAGGTGGAAAAGGTGCGGCTGACCGGAGGGGATATCAGGCTTGTCGTGAATGGTGTGTCCTATACCATGGATCAGATCGAGGATATCAGCGTTTCGGGATCGGAACCGGATATTCCGACAGATCCTTCCGGAGAAGCGGAGAAAGCATAAAAGGCAGTGTGCAGGATTTCAAAAAATCTACTCTTGAACTTACTCTTTAAAGGAGGCAAAAATTATGTTACGTTCCATGTATTCCGGTGTGTCCGGTATGAAGACCAACCAAACAAAAATGGATGTGATCGGGAATAACATCGCAAATTCAACCACAACGGCATTTAAGGCCGGGCGTGTTCAGTTCCGGGATCTGTTCAGCCAGTCGCAGGCACGTGCCCAGGGACCGTCGGCA
>DHDO01000030.1:16766-21954 GCA_002399435.1 Firmicutes bacterium UBA4874 | reverse complement strand
CATAAACTCGATTCCTTTTCCATTGACGAATCCGGGTTGATCACCGGAATTTATGACGATGGCTCTGTTCATTATCTCGGGTCCATTACCCTGGCAAAGTTTGAAAACAACGGAGGATTGGAAAAGCGGGGCGGGAATACCTATGCGAAAAGTCTCAATTCCGGGGAGCCGATATATGGCACGGCTACTGCGGGTGGTATGGGAGTCGTCCGACAGAGCTGCCTGGAATCGTCCAATGTGGATCTGGCCAACGAGTTTACCGATATGATTGTTACCAGCAGGGCCTATCAGGCCAATTCCCGGATCATCACGACTGCGGATGAAATGCTGCAGGAGCTGATCAGTCTGAAAAGATAGAAAGAACAGGAGAAATGGTTCTTTGCTAAGGAGACGATTCGATGATTGAACTGACAACGCTGAAGGGAAACCTGTTCTATCTGAATCCGGATAAGATCGAACAGGTCGAGGAACTGCATGATACGATCATTACCCTGACAGGCGGAAAAAGAATAAGGGTCATGGAAAATGCCAATGAGGTATCGGAAAAGGTAATGGCGTATCGAAAGGAAATCAATCGGGTGAACTGGGAGGGGTCGGAATGAAAAAGAATTTGGTTCCGGTTCTTGCCTTGACAATTGGCATGCTTTTGATTGTTCTGGCAATTTCCATGGACGGCGGAACCTTTATGATGTTCTGGAGTGTAACGTCCGTTCTGATTACATTTTTTGGTTCCCTGGCGGCGGTTCTGATCAGTTATCCCTTTCAGTACGTACGACGCATACCGGCTATTCTCAGGAAAGTTGTGAGCGAGCCATCCAATTTGAAGGAGGACTATGTTTCCTATTTCTCTGACCTTTCCAGAAAAGCACGGAAGGAGGGCCTGTTGTCCCTGGAAGACGACGCGGCGGATCTGGACGATCCCTTTTTGAAGAGGGGACTGCAAATGGCAATTGATGGCATGGAGCAGGACACCATCCGGGATATTATGGAAATGGAAATTGATGCGCTGGAGGAAAGGCATAAGCCGGGAGAGAATATTTTCCGGACCTGGGGGGAGCTGGCGCCTGCTTTTGGCATGCTGGGCACCCTGACTGGCCTGATCATCATGCTCAGCGGTTTGGATGATCCGTCCCAGATCGGTGCGGGAATGGCGACTGCCCTGATTACCACCTTTTATGGATCCCTGCTGGCCAATCTGATCTTCATCCCCATTGCAAATAATCTGAAATCCCAGACGGAGGCCGAGTCGTTTCAGATGGAAATGATCATCGATGGAGTACTGGCAATTCAGTCGGGATCCAATCCCCGGATTGTGGAGGAAAAGCTGTCTGCTTACTTGTCGCCGAAGGAGCGGCAGGAATGGCAGGAAAAAGCGGAAAGGGAAGACAACTCAGAGGTGGTGTCCGACCATGCGTAGGAAAAGGCGGAGAGATCCCGAGGGCGGAGGGGCTGGCTGGCTGACGACCTATTCGGACATGGCGACACTTCTGCTGACTTTCTTTATTTTGCTGTTTACATACTCCAATGTGGATGCGCAGAAGTTCCGGGCGCTGTCCTCTTCCCTGCAGTTTTCCCTGAACAGTTCCGCCGGGGGAGGTTCCATACTGGAAGGCAATCCGCCCGGTGACCCCATTAAAGCTGTTGTGCCGGGTTCAAAAGGTTCGTCGGGAGAGGGGTATACGCCGGAGCCATCCGGGGGGAAAACCATGCGGGAGAAGGAGATCCAGCGGATCTATCAGACCGTCCATGCTTTTGTGCAGGAGGAAGGATTGTCCGCGGATGTGAAGCTGCGGACAGACCGAAGAGGCGTCATCATTGATATCAATGAAAGCATTCTTTTTGACAGGGGGAAAACGGAACTGAAGCCAGACAGCCTGGTGATACTGAATAAGCTCACCAAACTAATCCGCTCCTTTGACAACAATATCATTGTGGAAGGGCATACCGATGATGTGCCCATGCGCAGGGCCCCGTTTCCGTCGAACTGGGAGCTTTCCGTCATCCGGGCAACCACAGTGGTGCGTTATTTCGTGGAAGAAAAACATATTGATCCGTGCAGACTGTCTGCGGCAGGCTATGGGGAATACCGGCCCGTCGTCCCCAACAATTCTGAAAAGAACCGTGCCCGGAACCGTAGGGTCAATATGCTGATCGTAGCATCAATGGAAGGAGGCAGCTAAGATGGCGAAGGAAGCAGGCACAGGTAAAAAAAGAACGGCCCTTTTGTTTTTCGTGATTCCTCTGATTACGCTGGTGATAGCATTCCTGGCGTTTTCCTATTACAGCAAGACCTTTGTTTTTGCGGAAGAGCCCAGGACCTATAAGACTCACCATACATATTCCATGGACGAGATCATTGTCAATCTGAAAGACGAAGGACGGTATTTGAAAATAAAAATCGCCCTGGGCTATGACCGGGAGGAAGACCAGAAGGTGATTGAGGAAAAGGAAGCCCAGGAAAGGGATGCCATCCTGTCCGTATTGAGGAGTAAAAGTGTAAAGGATATTATGCCGATTGAATTGACAGAAGAGCTGAAGAAGGAAATGATGGGCAAGCTGAATCAGTTTTTCCCGGAAAAAATGATAACGGACGTGTTTATTACGGATTTTCTGGTCCAATGAAGTCAGGCATCTGTATAAAATGGCTTCGTGAATGGAAAAGAGGAATACCATGGATCGGGAATTGATAAACAGCGCTTTCAGGCTTTTGGCTGCCTTGCCGGCGGTGATCCTTCTTGCCTATGTCAGCCTGAGGCTGACCGGCCGGTATCTGCACCGGCAGAATCCGTCCGGAGGAATTCAGATACTGGAAAAAGTCCCTGTCTCCAATAAAGCAGCGTTTTACGTCGTGAAACTGTTTGACGAAGTGGTGGTGCTCGGGATAAGCGAGAACAATATACAGCGTATCAAGACTCTTTCTCCGGAGGAAGCAAAGGCTTATCTGGAGGAAAAGGCAGGGAAAGGCCCCGGGAGGAGCTGGGATCAAAAGGTACAGGGGTGGTTCAGCAACGAAAAGTGGAAGAGAGTCTGGGGCAAATATGGAAAATAGAAAATGCAAGGGAAAAGAAGCGGCTTTTCTTCTTCTGATCGTTCTGCTTCCGTTTATCGTGCAGCCGGCCGCACATGCGGCTTCGAAAACCATCCCCATATCTCCGGACTGGGAGATTGGGCTTCATCCTCCGAAGGAGCCAAAACAGCTGGTGGACAGTATACGTTTGCTCATCGCACTGTCCATACTGACCCTGGCGCCTTCCATACTGACGCTGCTGACGTCCTTTACCCGGATCATTGTGGTTTTTTCCCTGCTGCGGAGCGCTCTGGCGACTCAGCAGACGCCTCCCAATCAGGTATTGATCGGTCTGGCTCTGTTCCTGACCTTTTTTATTATGTCGCCGGTGGTGAACCAGATCATGAATCAGGCGGTAAACCCTTATCTGGACGGGGCCATCACGCAGGACGAAGCGATCCGGACCGGCACCAAACCGGTAAAGGAATTTTTGCTGCGGCAGACCAGGGAAAAGGATCTGGCCCTGTTTGTGGATATTTCCGGGGAGAAAATGCCGAAAGACCGGATGGATGTGAGCATGACGACATTGATCCCGGCATTTGTCATCAGTGAACTGAAGACCGCCTTTACCATCGGATTTTTATTGTACATTCCCTTTATTGTCATTGATATGGTGGTTTCCGGGATCCTGATGTCCATGGGGATGTTTATGCTGCCTCCGGCAGCCATTTCCCTGCCCTTTAAACTGCTGTTGTTCATTTTGGTGGACGGGTGGCATCTGATCGTAAAATCCCTGGTGGAAGGCTTTCTGTAGGTCAGACCTTTCTTGCAGGGAACAGGAGAAAAGGAGGAAAATCCATGAATCAGGAAGTGATACTGGATATAATGAAAGATGCTTTGCTGACAACTGTGAAGACCTCTGCACCGATTTTGCTTGTTGCACTGGTGGTGGGCCTGCTCATCAGTATTCTGCAGGCGACCACCCAGATCCAGGAGCAGACCCTGACCTTTGTCCCAAAAATCCTGGCAGTATTCTTTACCCTGATTTTGTTGGGTTCGTTTATGATGAATACCCTGGTCAGCTTTACCAATCGGATATTCGGCTATATCGCCAATATCGTCTCGTAGGTGGTTTTTTATGTTGCTGTTCAATGCGGAGCAATTGTCCGTCGCCTTTCTGATCTGGATGCGGGTCCTGAGTTTCCTCGCAGCCATCCCCCTGCTCCGTCTGAACGGGGTTCCGGGCAGGGTGAAAGCCGGTTTGTCCATTATCCTGGCCTATCTCCTGTACCTGGCTGTCCCGGCCCCGTCGCTGCAGATTGAAACGGATTCCCTTCTTGCCTATGGGATTCTCGCAGGGAAGGAAGTATTGTTTGGATTGGCGCTGGGATATGCGGTAAGCCTGATCTTTGCCTGTATGCAGATGGCAGGCCATATGATCGACTTTCAGATTGGATTTTCCATGGCGACCTATTATGATCCCATGTCCGGAGCCCAGGTATCGCTTTTTGGCAATCTGTATGAGTGGGTGGGGGTTACGTTGTTTTTTGCTCTGAACGTGCATCATACCCTCATTTATGCCCTGGCGGAGAGTATGGAAGCCATCCCTCCGGGACAGCTGAGCTTCGGGAATAACCCGGAAACGATCGTTACCCTGTTTGCGGATATGTTCCGGATTGCCTTCGAAATTGCCATGCCAGTCCTTTTTGTGATATTGCTGACGGATTTGGTTATGGGAATCCTGTCCAGATCCGTTCCGCAGATCAATATCCTGATGTTGAGCCTTCCTCTGAAAATGTTGATCGGACTTCTGGCCATTATTGTATTGCTTCCTGCGCTTGGCAATATGCTGACTTCCCTGTTGGGGAGCCTGCCCTCGCGGATCCGGGATTTTATGAAGGATATGCCGGTTGCCATGATGGCTTTCGCCGCCGGGGAAAAGACAGAAGAAGCCACTCCAAAGAGGAAGGAAGATGCCAGGAAAAAAGGTCAGGTTGTCAAAAGCCATGATCTCACCTCGGCGGTTACGCTGATGCTTCTGGTATTGATGTTCCAGCTGACGGGCAATTCCGTCCTGACGGCCCTGCACAGCTATCTGACGCGTTCCCTGGAGAATGGTATGAGCCGGATTGTCACACAGGGAAACCTGACGGCCCTGTTCCTGCAGGATTCCGGTGTTTA
>DHDO01000030.1:15191-16539 GCA_002399435.1 Firmicutes bacterium UBA4874 | reverse complement strand
AAGACTCAATCCCATTGAGGGACTGAAAAATATATTTTCCAAAAAGGCACTCTTCCAATTCGTAAAAAACCTGCTGAAGCTGATCCTGGTGGGCGCTCTCTCCTGGTCCTTTGTGAAGGGGAACCTGGAGGAGATTCTTTCCCTTTCCCGGATGAGTATTTACGGGGTGTTTCCCATACTGAAGGATATTATTCTGGGGCTTTTCTCCCGGGTGGGAATTTGTCTGCTGGCACTGGCAGCTGTGGACTATGTGGTTCAGCGTTTTGAGTTTCAGAAGGATCTGAGGATGACCAGGGAAGAAGTGAAGGAAGAATGGAAGCAGATGGAGGGGGATCCCCAGATCCGGTCCCTGAGAAAGCAAAAGCAGCGGCAGATGGCTGCGGCCCGCATGATGTCGGCGCTTCCGGACTCCACGGTGGTGGTGACCAATCCGACTCACCTGGCTGTGGCGCTTCGATATGAGGACTCCATGAAAGGCGCTCCGGTGGTAACGGCAAAAGGGATGGATTTTATGGCGGACAGGATTCGTAAGGTCGCCGGAGAACATGGGATTCCTATTCTGGAAAACAAACCTCTGGCCAGAGCCTTGTTCCGGCATGTGGAAGTTGGTCAGGAAATTCCGGTGGAGCTGTATCAGGCGGTGGCTGAAATATTGGCCACGGTGTATCGCATGGAGGAAAAAACCAAAAAGGGAACAGGGATGAGAGAAAATGTCGGTCCGAACCGGTAAACCGTATTCCAAACCAATCAAAAATCTTGATGTGCTGACCGCCTTCGGCATACTGGGTGTCATATCCCTGATTATCGTACCGATTTCCACAGGTTTGCTGGATATTCTGCTGTCCATGAATATTGCGTTGTCCGTGATCGTACTGCTGCTGTCCATGTTTACAACAGAGGTTCTCCAGTTTTCGGTATTTCCCACTCTTCTGCTGGTTCTGACCCTGTTCCGGCTGGGGCTCAACATTTCCTCCACCCGGCTGATCCTGGGACAGGGGTATGCGGGGAAAGTGGTGGAGGCCTTCGGCGTTTTTGTCACAGGCGACAATTACATCGTCGGGATCATTATCTTTATTATCCTGATCGTCATTCAGCTTATTGTCGTGACCAACGGTGCCGGAAGGGTATCCGAGGTATCCGCACGGTTCACGCTGGACGCCATGCCCGGAAAACAAATGAGCATTGACGCAGATTTGAATACCGGCGCCATAAACGATGAGCAGGCAAGGGCACGGAGACAAAATATGGAAAAGGAAGCCAACTTCTATGGGGCCATGGATGGCGCCATGAAATTTGTAAAAGGGGATTCCATTGCCGGCATATTGATTATCCTCATTAATTTCATCGG
>DHDO01000030.1:11418-15013 GCA_002399435.1 Firmicutes bacterium UBA4874 | reverse complement strand
CTGCTGACCATCGGCAACGGATTGGTCAGTCAGATTCCTTCCCTTCTGGTATCCGTGGCAGCGGGGATTCTGGTAACCCGATCCGCTTCGGATAAGAATTTCGGCACCGATCTGGGGACCCAGCTCTTTGGCTTTCCAAAGGTGATGCTGATCACTTCTGCGGTTATGGCGACCCTGGGCATTGTTCCCGGTCTTCCCACGCTTCCGTTTTTCTTGCTGGCAGCAGGATGCGGCACCGGAGGAGCCCTTCTGCACAGGGAGGAGAAAAACAAGGGAAAGGCAGAGAAGGAGGCGGCTGTTGCAGGGGCAAACCGTTCCGCCGAGGAGCAGAAAAAGGAACCGGAGGATTACATGGAGTATGCCCGGGTGGAGCTTCTGGAGGTGGAGATCGGCTATGGCCTGATCCCTCTGGCAGACGATCGGAACGGAGGGGACTTGCTGGAGCGGATCGCCGGGATCCGAAAGCAATGTGCCCTTGAAATGGGGATTATCGTACAGCCCATTCGCATCCGGGATAACCTGCAGCTGAAGACCAATGAATATAAGCTGAAAATAAAGGGGATCGCAGTTGCCGGAGGGGAAGTTTTGCCCGGACATCTGATGGTAATGAATCCTGCCGGTGAGAAAATCGACCTGGATGGCATTCCGGCCACTGAGCCGGCTTTTGGATTGCCGGCTCTCTGGATTGAGAAAAAAGACCGGGAAAAGGCGGAGATGAAAGGATATACCATTGTAGACGCCGCCACCGTCATGGTAACGCATTTGGGGGAGATCATCCGGGAACACAGCTATGAGCTGATCGGGAGGCAGGAGGTAAAGAAAATGACCGATGCGCTCAAGCCCAATTACAGTGCTGTGGTGGAGGGACTGATACCGGATCTGCTGTCCCTGGGGCAGGTGCAGAAAGTTCTGCAGAATCTGCTGAGGGAAAAAGTACCCGTCCGGGATCTTGTCACCATTCTGGAGACATTGGCGGACTATGCGCCCGGTACCAAGGACATAGAGCTTCTTACAGAGTATGTAAGATACTCCCTGAGCAGGACGATTGTTCTCCCTTATCTGGATGCGAACAAGGTCCTGCATGTGATAACCATCCACCCCAAGCTGGAGAAGTATATTTCGGACAATATTCAGCAGTCCTTTCAGGGATCCTTTCCTGCCATTGAACCGGATGTCAACACAAAGATATTGGAGAAGGTCCATGATCTGGTGGAACGATTGTCGCTGGGCCATATCCGTCCGGTGATCCTGGCATCCCCCAGGATACGTGCACCCTTTAAAAAGATGATTGGAATGGCGTTCCCGGACATTGCCGTTCTTTCCCTGAATGAGGTCCCGAATTCCATCGAAATCGAGGTGGCGGGGATGGTGAATATCTATGACGATTAGGCGCTATCTGGCGAAAGATATGAAGGAAGCCAGGATCCGCATCCGATATGAGCTCGGAAGTGATGCGATTATTGTCAGCAGCAGAAAGGTTCGGCAAAAGGGATGGAGGAATCTGTTCCGGAAAAAACGGCTTGAGGTTACGGCAGCCGTGGATTCTCCCCGGACTGCACCCTCCTTTCCTGCCCGGACCGCACCCTCTTTTCCTCCCCGGGCCGTACCCTCCTTTCCGAATCCGCCGGCCGGGAAAATACCGGAGGGCACGGTGCAGTCCCTGATCCATCCGGAGGCGCAGCCACAGCAGCTCCGGCAGCCGTTGCGGCAGGGCGGCAGGGAAGAGCATCTGGAACAGGAGATCCGTGAGCTGAAAAAAAGGATGGGCCGGCTTATGGAAGCGAAAGAGGGACCGGAAGGCGGCGGAGGGAGATCGTTTTCAGCCTGTCTCATGCGGCATCTGAAGACAATGGACCTGGATGATGCCGTTCTCCTGGATATTGCTGCGTTCTGCGGTCATATCGGGAATGCCGGGATGGATCTCCGGAAAGTGAAACAGTACTTTTCGGCATACTTTCACCGGAGCATTCTGCGGGAAGAAAATCCGGAGCAGCGCATATGGGCGTTCATCGGCCCGACCGGAGTGGGGAAAACCACGACCATTGCAAAAATCGCTGCCCGGGAGGTCCTGAAAGGGAGAAGCCCCGGCCTCATTACTCTGGATACCTGCCGGATTGGCGCGGTGGATCAGCTCCGGACCTATTCCGATATTTTGAATATTCCGCTGGAGGTGGTTTCTTCCAGACGGGATATGTCCGGCGCAGTGGACCGCCTTCAGGATTGTGACCGGATTTTGATGGACTCAGCGGGAAGCAATTCCAGAAGGATGGATCAATTGCTGGAGATTCTGGCCTGTCTGGATGAGATAAAAGGCAAGCAGACGATTCTGGTGGTGAGTGCAACGACCCGAAGGAGCGACTTGAAAATGATACTGGAGAATTACAGAAACGTCGGCTATGATTCCATTATTTTGACCAAGCTGGATGAAACGCAGTGTTATGGAAGTATTCTGAACATTGGCTGTTACAGCGACAAGCCGATCCGTTACTTTACGGTGGGACAAGCCGTCCCGGAAGATATCCGGCAGGTGTCCGAAGAAAACTTGCTGGATTATGTTCTGAAGGGGATGGAGGTGTAGCATGAGAAATGCGGTATATGAACAGCAGCCGGACCTGGAGAAAACAATCCAAAAGTATCTTCCGTTAATCTCAAAAATTGTGGATCAGATCAGCCTGTCGCATACGCAGTATGAAAAGGAGGATATGATTCATACGGGGGTACTTGGCCTGATTGACGCCTTTCAGCGTTTTGACAGCCAGAAGGGGATCCCGTTTCAGCATTACGCAAAATGGCGGATCAAGGGAACGATTATTGATGAGATGCGGAAAAACGGAAAAGTTTCGAGAGACAAGATGGAAAAGATCAAGCAATACTATCAGGCGCAGAACGATTTGCAGCAGCAGCTGATGCGGGAGCCGACGGATGAGGAAATCTGCAGAGCCCTGTCCCTTTCCCGGCAGGAGCTTTATGAAATAGAAGATAACATTCATTATCTTTCCCAGTACTCCCTGGAGGATATTCTGTTTTCCGGAGAAGGAGGGGAGTATGAACGGATCGAGGTGTTGGAGGATCAGGACACACAAACACCGGAAGAAAGGCTTCTGGGAAAGGAACGGAAGGAGAAGCTGCTGGAAGCCATGGGCCGCCTGACGGAAAGGGAGCAGCTGATCCTGAATCTGTACTATAAAGAGGAAATGACCTTGAAGGAAATTGCAGAAGTGCTGGGAGTATCCCTGTCCAGGGTCTCGCAGATTCATGGAAAAATCCTGCTGAAAATGAGAAGTTATCTGAAGGCATTGTAAAGGCAAGGGAGGGCGAAAATTTGCTGTATTTATTGCTGTCGGTCGGAGTCTTCCTGATCGTGTGCGGCGGGTATCTCATCCTGCGGGAGAAGCGAACCAGAGGGATGGTCTTCCGGGAAGTGGTGAAGGATCAGGATCGGGAGAATGGGGACTGGATCCGGCTGCTGGCAGCAAATCAGGAATTGAAGACACAGCTGGAAACCATGGAGAAAAAGCTGGACGGAATCTCCGACCGGCTGGAGCAGACAGGACAGCAGGCGAAAGCTCTGGCAAAGCCGCAAGCGGAGGTTCTG
>DHDO01000030.1:0-11261 GCA_002399435.1 Firmicutes bacterium UBA4874 | reverse complement strand
CAAAGCCGCAAGCGGAGGTTCTGCCAAAGCCGCAAGCGGAGGTTCTGCCAAAGCCGCAAGCGGAGGTCCTGTCAAAGCCGCAAGCGGAGGTCCGGTTCAGTCCTCTGAAAGGGTTTCTGGCAAAGCCATCCGGGAAAGAGCCATCGGCTCGCAGGGACTATCGGGAGGCAGCCTGCCGTATTGCGGATATGCGGAAACAGAACATGTCCGTGGAGGATATGGCGTCCTCCCTGCATATGGAAAAGGGGGAGATCCTATTTATACAGGGACTGCTGGAACAGAAAAGAAAAGATCTGTGAACAGGAAAGCTGTGGACGGGAGGATTCTTCTGGGCATCGGGATCGGGATGGTTCTCACCTGCATTTTGCTGCGGCCTCTTCTCGGCAGGAAGCCATCCGCAGCGGAGATAGAAGCCCGCGCACGGAGCATGGGCATGATCTATGAGCAGGAGGTCCGGGCTTTGCCGGAAGAAGACGGAGAGGGGAAGAAGAGCAAATGATACGTGGACTGTATACCAGTGCGATGGGGATGATTGTGCAGGAAAGGCGTCAGGCCAATGTTTCTCAGAATCTTTCAAACGTGGAGACCAATTCCTACAAGCAGCAGCAGATTCTTGCAGCGGCCTCCCATCGGATGAATGTGCTGAACCGGGCCAGTACTCCGGGAAGGCATTTGACGGGCATTGGCAGCATGGAGACGGGAACATCCGTTGACGGTACCTATACGGATGACCGGCAGGGGATTTTGCAGGAAACCAAAAATCCTCTGGATTTTGCCATTGATGGAGACGGTTTTTTTGCCGTTCGTCTGCCGGACGGACAGACTGCCTATACAAGAGACGGGAGTTTTCAGCTGGATGCCGGTGGACAGTTGATCACCGGGCAGGGCTATCCTGTTCTGGGCGCGGATGGGCAGGGAATCCTGCTGGGAACGGAGGATGTCACAGTGGATGCTCGGGGAGGGATCACGATGCCGGACGGACGGTCTGCTTCCCTTGCTGTTGTTTCATTTGCCGATCCGCAGGGCCTGAACAGACTGGGGGATAGTCTGTATACTGCCGGAGGACCGGTCGTCCCGGGGGAGGCCTATGAGCTGAAGCAGGGTTTTCTGGAAGGATCCAATGTGGATTCCCTGACGGAATTGGTCCGGATGATTGAAATATCCCGGAATTTTGAATCCAACCAGAAAGTTGCCCAGGCAATGGATGAGACCCTGGGAAAAGCCGTCAATGAAATAGGGAAGCTATAGAAATGAATAAAAAGATGAAGACGAAGGATAAGAGGATGAAGACGAAGGATCGATCTTTCGTTTCTGCGGACAAATTGAAAATGGGAGGCGATTGGAATGAACAGAATATTGCAGACCGGACGGGTTGGTCTGGACAGCGTTCAGAAAAAAATGGATACCATTGCGCATAATATTGCCAATGCGCAGAACCATGGATATAAAACCATGGAGGTGCAGTTTGAGGACCTGATCTATGACCGGCTGGGGGATAAAGGTACCCCCATAACACGCAAAGCTGCGGGAAAGCCAGTGCAGCTCGGCACCGGAAGCCGGGTAAAGACCATACAGCACCGGTTTGACAACGGAATACCGCAGGAAACTTCCAGGCCGTTTGACCTGGCGATCCAGGGGGAAGGCTTTTTTGGAGTGGAAGGGGAAAACGGAGAGACTCTCCTGACAAGGGACGGCGCCTTTTCCGTGGATGGCAGCGGACATTTGGTGAATGCTTCCGGACGCCGTGTGCGGATGGATCTTTTATCCCCGCTGACCCAATGGCCTGCCAAAGACATCGTTATAGATGAGAAAGGCCTTATGACATGCTCCGATCCGGTCACCGGGCAGTCCATAGATATTGGGAGAATCCATCTGTACCATGCGGCGGATCCGGCCATGTTGATCAATCATGGGGACAACACATTTTCCGCTGAAAGACCGGAAGACATTTATGAAGCCGGGAACCAGCCGGGCACAGACGGCTTCATCCATCAGGGATTTCTGGAAGGATCCACAGTGGACATGACTAAGGAACTGACGGATATGCTGATGACGCAGAGGGCCTATCAGATTAATACGAAGAGCATTCATGCGGCGGATGAGCTGTGGGGAATGACCAATCAGCTGAGAAGATAAAAATGGACGGAATCAAACGGCACTCCGGGCTGGAGTGGGGAGTGCCGGACTCTCTTTGCTCTCTGGAAACCCTACCTGTTCTCTGCCTTTTTAATTAACTTTATGTTTTTAATCTCGTAGTCGTTTAAATGTCCTTGTGGAAGGATATCATGATCCTCCGGGTAAGCATACCAGGTTTTCTTATAAAAGTAACTGGCATATTGGGGATTGTCAAAAGCATGTTGATGCCTGGCATAGATTTCATTTCGCGCATAGGGCAGATCCTGCTTTGAGATTCCTTCCAGATCCTTCTCTGTTAAATATCGGCTGCTGCTGTCCGGCAGAATGTAGGAACCATCAGTTGGCCCCAAACTCTCAGTACGATATAGCCTGAACTCTGGATACACGGTATGACATACGCTTGAGCCTCTTTTCTCAACGATTATTTTTACAAGGACATCATCTCCATCAAACCTAAGGGTGCCCCCTCCTTTATCCCTGGAGCGGTCGTCATAATTGACACCATCTGCACCTCCTGTACCTACAAATTCAAAATCAACCTTATCACCATGCAGCGTACCCAGACATTCTTCATTAATACCATTTGTCCCATCCTTTGTTAACAAGGCAAGGTCAAGATGAATCTGGTTATCCGACACTGAATTAAAATTCATGTAAGGATCTTCATCATAATCCCCTTCAAAACAGAAATTTTCATAATAAGATAAATTCACTTTATTGGACTCTTTTTCTGTATGGGCAGGAACATCTGGCTTTTTAGGAACAACTCTGGCGCTGCCAGTCGTTTTCTTTGGGCCAACAGACTTCTTGCTGCTGATTTGATCGTTTTGTGACTTTTTGGCAGTCTTTTGATCGGTCTGTGTTGCATCGGCGATCTTCTGATCGGTCTGCGTTGCATCGGCAACCTTCTGATCGGTCTGTGTTGTATCAGTACTTTTTTGATTGGTCTGTGTTGTATCAGCACTTTTTTGATTGTCCTGTGTTTTACCCGCATCCGCATGACTCGGATCGTCCTGTGTTTTGATGACAGGTTTATAATCCTCCTGCCCCTGATTGCCATCGTCCAAATTGGCATCCGGTGATGTGCTCACATTTGGAACCTGGACTTCGCTTTTCCCTGCATTGCTCTTGCCGTTCTCCTTCGTCCCTGCCTGTTTTGGATGATTACATCCTACCAATGTAAGGGACAAAATAAAAACGATGAACCACTTCATCCTCGTACTCATAACGCGATATCTCCTTTCAGTCCCATCTCAGTCCCATCAGAAACTTCTTCTCAGATACTTCAGCTTTTCTTCTGAAAAAAGCTTGTGATTGAACCCAGCAAAAGAATAAGCAGGTCAAAAATAAGTGTCCAGCCTATCATGCATTGATCTCTCTGGAAATCCTACCTGTTCTCTGCTTTTATAATCAGCTTTATGTTTTTAATCTCGTAGTCATTTAAGCTTCCACGCGGAAGAGTGTCCTTTTCATCCGGGTCAGTATACCAGGTTTTCTTATAAAAGTAACTGACATATCGGGGATTGTTGAATAAATGCCGATGCCTGGCATAGATTTCATTTCGCGCATAGGGCAGATCCTGCTTTGAGATTCCTTCCAGATCCTTTTCTGTTAAATATCGGCTGCTGCTGTCCGGCAGAATGTAGGAATCATCAGTACATCCGTTGTAATCCATACGATTGATCCTGTACTCTGGATACACGGTATGGCATACAGTTGAACCTCTTTTCTCAATGGTTGTTTTTACAAGGATATCATCTCCATCAAATCTAAGGGTACCTCCTCCTTTATCCCGGGAGCGGTCGTCATAATTGACATTACCTGCACCTCCTGTACCTACAAATTCAAAATCAATTTTATCACCATGCAGCGTACCCAGACATTCTTCATTAATATCATCTGTTCCATCCCTTTTTAATAAGACATAGCCAAAATGAATTTGATTATCCGTAACCGAATGAAAATAAACGAAACAGGGCTCTCCATCATAATCCCCTTCAAAACAGAAATTTTCATAATAAGATAAATTCACTTTATTGGACCCTTTTTCTGCATGGGCAGGAATATCTGATTTTTTGGGAACAAGTTTGGCGCTGCCAGTCGTTTTCTTTGGGCTAACAGACTTTTTGGCAGTCTTCTGATCGGTCTGTGTTGCATCGGCGATCTTCTGATCGGTCTGTGTTGCATTGGCGATCTTCTGATCGGTCTGTGTTGCATTGGCGATCTTCTGATCGGTCTGCGTTGCATCAGCACTTTTTTGATTGTCCTGTGCTTTATCCGCATCCGCATGATTCGGATCATCCTGTGTTTTGGTGACAGGTTTATGATCCTCCTGCCTCTGATTGGCATCATCCAAATTGGCATCCGGTGATGTACTCACATTTGGAACCAGGACTTCGCTTTTCCCTGCATTGCTCTTGCCGTTTTCCTTCGTCTCTGCCTTTTTTGGATGATTACATCCTACCAATGCAAGGGACAAAATGAAAACGATGAACCACTTCATCCTCGTACTCATAATGCGTTATCTCCTTTCAATCCCACCTCAGTCCCATCAGAAACTTTTTCTCAGATACTTCAGCTTTTCTTCTGAAAAAGCTTGCGATTGAACCCATCAAAAGAATAAGCAGGTCAAAAATAAGTGTCCAGCCTACCATGGATGATCTTCCTGGAAATCCTACCTGTTCTCTGCTTTTATAATCAGCTTTATATTTTTAATCTCGTAGTCATTTAAATGTCCTTGTGGAAGGATATCATGATCCTCCGGGTAAGCATACCAGGTTTTCTTATAAAAGTAACTGGCATATTGAGGATTGTCGAAGCGATGTTGATGTCTGGCATAGATTTCATTGCGCGCATAGTGCAGATCCTGCTTTGAGATTCCTTCCAGATCCTTCTCTGTTAAATATCGGCTGCTGCTGTCCGGCAGAATGTAGGAATCATCAGTATGTCCTCTAAACTCCACACGGTTCACCCTGTACTCTGGATACACGGTATGGCATACATTTGAGCCTTTTTTCTCAACGATTATTTTTACAAGAACATCATCTCCATCAAACCTAAGGGTGCCTCCTCCTTTATCCCTGGAGCGGTCGTCATAATTGACATCATCTGGACCTCCTGTACCTACAAATTCAAAATCAACTTTGTCACCATGCAGCGTACCCAGACATTTTTCACTAATATCTTCTTTTCCATGTCCTCCAATATATTTCATCAAATTAAGGTGAAAATAGATTTGATCACCTGCTACGGAATCAAAATTAACAAAACATGGATCTCCCATATAGTCTCCATCATAACAAAAATTCTCATAATAAGATAGATTCACTTTATTGGACTCTTTTTCTGCATGGGCAGGAACATCTGGCTTTTTAGGAACAACTTTGGCACTGCCAGTCGTTTTCTTTGGGCTGACAGACTTCTTGTTGCTGATTTGATCGTTTTCTGACTTTTTGGCAGTCTCTTGATCGGTCTGTGTTGCATCAGCAGTTTTCTGATCATTCCGCGTTGCATCAGCACTCTTTTGATCGTCCTGTGACTTATCTGCCCCTGCATGGTCCTGATTGTCCTGTGTTTTAGGATCCTGATCCGCCTGCCTCTGATTGGCATCAACCAAATTGGCATCCGGTGATGTGCTCACATTTGGAACCTGGACTTCGCTTTTCCCTGCATTGCTCTTGCCGTTTTCCTTCGTCCCCGCTTTTTTGGGATGATTACATCCTACCAGTGTAAGGGACAAAATGAAAACGATGAACCACTTTATCCTCGTACTCATAACGCGATATCTCCTTTCAATCCCATCAAAAACTATTTCTCAAACACTTCAGCTTTTCTTCCTGTGCTTTTCTTCTAAAAAAGCTGTAAATTCACTCTGTCAGCGGAAGTGGATAATATTCTCCGGATCTTCTCGATCCGCAAATTCCAGAAACTTCAAAGATCTATTGATTGTACCCTTACAGATGCGATTTTTGATTTGAGTTATTACAAAAGGGGGCAGTCCTTCGCTTTTCCACGTTACAACATTGCCAATCAACTCCCATCTCTTTAATCTAAATCGTTGAAAGTCTTAGACACTTTGAATATATTATATAGTATTCCGTGTGCTGCCTTGTTGTTATTTATTTCCATTCCTATTCAATCACAAAGGCCTGTGGATGTCAATGCCTGGTTATGGAAATATGTTCCTATTATTTTCCATGTTTTTTTGGCACAATAATTTTATTTATTCATAATGGCTCTCTGGGCTTCTACAGACGTCTTCCTCATGGCTCGACTATCTCTTCCTGTTTCAGGTTATCTGATCTTTATTTTTCTATTTATAAATAGTTTATTCTATTTCTGAAAAAGTCGGTTAAGTATTTATTCTTTATTCTGTTCACATATTGCCTGGATACTTTTAGTTTCCAGCGATTTACTTATCAGTTAGCATTCTTGCGCGAAATGAAATCTATGCCAGGCATCAGCATTCATTCAACAATCCCCGATATGCCAGTTACTTTTATAAGAAGACCTGGTATACTGACCCGGATGATCAGGATACTGTTCCAGGTAAAAGCTTAAATGACTACGAGGTTAAAAATATAAAATTAATTAAACAAGCAGAGAACAGGTAGGATTTCAAAAGAGCAAAGGAGCCCGAAAAGGCAGGAAGACGGGCTCTTTTTTTATTGAAAAAACGATCCAGGTGTATTAACATGAGAAAGGATGGATGGGAAAAGTTTTTTGGCAAATACCAGGGATGGGAAGGAAGAAGGAGACATTTTTATGAAAGTGGATGAAAATACCATTCGATATCTTGCAGGGCTGGCGAAACTGGAGTTTTCCGGGGAGGAAACAACACGGCTTGCAGAAGAATTTCAGAAAATATTCGATCATTTTGAGAACATCAGCGGGGCATATTCAAAGATGATGGATGAAAAACCGGAGCCCGCCTGGGAGTCAGTCCTTCGCAAAGACGAAGTGAAACCCTTTGGCAGCCGGCAGGAGCTTTTCCAAAATACCAAACCGATGCGGGATGGGTTCCTTATCGTACCGAAGGTTCTGGAACAGGAGAAAAAATGACAATTGATGAGATTCAAAAAGGATACCGTGACAAACGTTTTTCCGTGCGGGAGATTGTCACAGAATATCTGGAGCGGATCAGGAAACTGGACGGAACAATCGGCGCCTTCCTGACGGTATGTGACGATTCAGCACTTCAGAAGGCAGCGGAACTGGACGAAAAGAGGAGCAGAGGGGAAGAGACCGGACCTTTGGCGGGCATTCCCGTTGCCGTTAAGGATAACATCTGTACCAGAGGAATCCGGACCACCTGTGCTTCCAGAGTGCTGGAGGATTTTATTCCCCCTTATGATGCAACGGTAGTAAAAAAGCTGAAGGAAGCGGACGCCATCCTGATCGGGAAAGCCAATCTGGATGAATTCGCCATGGGATCCTCCACGGAAACCTCCGCTTTTCAAACGACCCGGAACCCATGGGATATTACAAAAGTACCGGGGGGTTCCTCCGGGGGCTCGGCCGCAGCCGTGGCTGCCGGATTTGCGCCGCTGGCCATCGGCTCCGATACGGGTGGATCCATTCGTCAGCCGTCGGCCTTCTGCGGCGTGGTGGGACTGAAGCCGACCTATGGCAGTGTTTCCCGATATGGGCTGGTGGCTTTTGCGTCTTCCCTGGATCAGATCGGGCCCATTGCCGGCAATGTAAAAGACTGCGCCCTGGCGTTTCAGGTACTGCGGGGCCAGGATCCCAACGACTCCACCAGCATGCAGCCGGATGCGGCCGGGATGCCTTCTTTCCCGTCCTGTCTGCCGGATCAGGGCATACGGGGCTGGAAGATTGGCCTGCCACGGGAATGTTTCCGGCATGGGCTTCATCCGGAAATTGAGGAATCCGTCCGGGAGTGCGGCCGACTTTTTGAAAAGATGGGGGCAACGATCCGGGAAATCTCCCTGCCGGTGTGGGATATGGGAATGAACGTCTATTATATCCTTTCCTCGGCGGAAGCAAGCTCGAATCTGGCACGGTACGACGGGATCCGGTACGGCATCCGGGCAAAGGATTACAATAATCTGGAGGAGATGATAGTCCATACCCGATCGGAGGGTTTTGGCTGGGAAACCAAGAGAAGGATTCTGCTGGGGACCTGTGTTTTGTCCTCCGGGTATGAGAAGGGCTACTATAAAAGGGCGATGCGTCTGCGGGACAAAATCCGGGCGGCCTTTCGGAAAGCCTTTCAGGAATATGATCTTCTCCTTTTGCCCACCACACCGACGCTTCCCTTTGATATCGGGAAACAGCACAGCGATCCGCTGGAAATGTACCTGGCGGATATTCATACTGTGTCCATGAGTATTGCCGGGGTCCCGGCTCTGTCCCTTCCCTGCGGGTTCAGCCGGTCCGGCCTGCCCATCGGCGTGCAGCTGGCTGCCAATCATTTTGAGGAAAACAAGCTGTTCTCCGCGGCAAGTCTTCTGGAAAGGGAGTTCGGACCCTCCGGCAGGAACACGCCGCCGGATATGCCGCCGGTAGGGAAAATAGTGGACAACATCTTAACGCGGGGAGGGAAACAGTATTGAAGCAAAAAATGAAGGGATCCCATGCGGCCGATGGGAATCATTTGTTTGAAACAGTCATTGGCCTGGAAATCCATGCAGAACTGAATACAAAGTCCAAAATCTTCTGCTCCTGCTCCACCCGGTTTGGCAGCCGGCCCAATGAAAATACCTGTCCGGTCTGCATGGGACTGCCGGGCACCCTGCCGGTGCTGAATGAGGAGGCGGTGCGGCTGGCAGCCCGGGCAGGGATCGCCCTGCACTGCTCTGTCAACCGGGTCAGCCGATTCGACCGGAAGAATTACTTTTATCCGGATCTCCCAAAGGCTTACCAGATCACCCAGTATGACCTGCCGCTCTGTGAGTCCGGATATCTGGATATCGAAACCGGGCAGGACAGGCCGAACGGGAAGCGCCGGATCCATCGGATCGGTATCTCCCGGATTCATCTCGAGGAGGACGCGGGCAAGCTGATTCATCCGGAAGGTGAGCCGGTGACCCTTCTGGACTATAACCGGGCGGGGGTGCCTCTGATTGAAATCGTGACCGAGCCGGATATGCGTTCTCCGGAAGAGGCGGCTGCCTTTCTGAAAGCGCTGAAATCCATCCTGGAATATACGGAAGTATCGGACTGCAGAATGGAGCAGGGGTCCCTGCGCTGTGATGTCAATCTTTCTGTAAGGGAAATGGGAAAGACGGATTTCGGCACGAAGGTGGAAATCAAGAATCTGAACTCTTTTCGGGAGATTCAAAGGGCCCTTGCCGCAGAAGCGGAACGGCAGAGGGAACAGTACTGCTCCGGGGGCCCGGACAGCATCCTTCCGGAAACCAGACGCTGGGACAACGGCAGGGGCCGGACGGTGTCCATGCGTACCAAGGAAGGGAATCAGGATTATCGATATTTCCCGGATCCGGATCTTCCTCCTGTTTTTCTTGACCGTTCCCTGCTGTGTCTGATTCGAAACGGGATTCCGGAATTGCCGGAGCAGAAAAAGGAACGGTTTTTGCGGGAGTATGGTCTGAACCCTTATGAGGCCGGACTCCTGACCGGTGAAAAGGCTCTGGCGGATTACTATGAGGAAGTCGTTGGCTTTGGTGTTGATTCCAGGGAGGCAGCCCACTGGATCCTGGATGAGCTGCCGCGGATCCGCAAGGATGCGGAAAACGGGGAAATTCCGGTGAAAAGCCATTACCTGGCAGACCTGATTCAAAAGATCGGGGAAGGCCGGATCAGCCGGAATACCGGGAAGGATGTCCTTATGGAAATGGCTGTAACCCGGAAGACGCCGGGAGAGATTATCCGGGAAAAGGGTCTTTCCCAAATCAGCGGTCCGGCGGAGCTGCAAAAAATAATACGGGATGTGTTGTCCCGGAATGCGGATGCGGTTCAGGATTATAAAAAGGGCAGCGCAAAAGCCATCGGGTTTTTAATGGGACAGGTCATGAAGGCGAGCCGGGGCAAAGCCAATCCCAATCTTGCCAGGAGCCTTCTGGAAGAGCTGCTTTCCTGATTTCTGCCTTTCCGGATCTATGCCTGCAGATCGCCGGGGACTTCGCTGGTAGATTGTTCCGGTCCTGCATAGTTTTACACGTTTTGGGTTTCAATTCCCCTGGTAGTCGTTCTGAAGGGAGCGGACCATGCTGCGAATCTGCGGAAGGGAAGCGAGAACCATGCAGATGATCAGTTCCACCAGCAGATAGCTGCCGTTATACCCAAGGGAATACAGGACGGCAGGCTGTCCCCCGGCATACTCGGAGAAAAACACAATACCAGTCAGGAAGTGCATTAAAAATCTGCCGAAAACCCCGATGATGCAGGAGACGGCAAGGTTCTTCCGGTACAGCCCGGCCAGCCCAAGGAGCCCGAAGGCAACGGGATAATCCATGAGAAACTGGATCCAGTGTATGATGGAACCGCCCTGGATATACTGGAGAAACCCATAGGCGATGCCGGCCAGCACTCCGGGAACCGGCCCGAAGATATAGGCGAATATCATAATGGGCAGCATACTGCCCGGAGTGATGCTTCCGCCCTGCGGCAAACGATACAGCCGGATGTAGGATAATACAAAGGACAGGGCAATGCATGCACTGGCATAGACCAGCATGTGGGTGGTAAAATGCACATTCCTGCTTTTGCGCAGAAGAATGACTCCGCCAATTCCCACAAAGGCGAGCAGAATAAGAATGATAGTGGTACCTGGAGTAAATTCCGCAAATTTTCCAAATACGTCGGATAAAGATTTTGGCATGAATAGTTCCTCCCAATATATTTGTACATATAAAACCGGGAAAGATCACATTACGGTCCTGAAAGAAAGGATCATAAAACAAGAGCCAAAAACGATGGAAACCGTAAAAATAAAAAGGCAGAAAAAGAAGCTTTTTCTGCCTTGCAGGTTCAGGTGTCCGTTCAGACACAGTATGCATAACAGCTTCCCTACGCAGGTATTAACCTACAGGTTCAAAGGGTGGATCGAAATCCTCTCAGCCATGGCTCCCCCAGCAGTCCTATATGCCTTTTGATCTATTATAGCACCGGATGTCCTTTGCTGCAATCCAATAAGATTTCAA
>DHDO01000091.1:17788-26373 GCA_002399435.1 Firmicutes bacterium UBA4874 | reverse complement strand
CTGCGTCAACGCCTGAACCTGCTCCTTCGGCATATTGACAATATGAAAGGCCAGACGGCGGGCGGACTTCCCGCCAATGCCCGGCAGCCTGGACAGCTCATTGATCAAGCGGGCAATCGGCTCAATATAATAACTCATGGACGACCCACCACTTTCCTGTCGTATTAAACCAGTCCTGAGGGCATACCCATTCCGCCGGTCAATTTGGACATTTCGCTCTGTGCCATCTCATCTGCTTTTCGAATTGCCTCATTGACTGCAGCCAGGATAAGGTCCTGAAGCATTTCGATATCCTCGGGATCCACTGCCTCCGGTTGAATTGTGATTTCAACAATCTCCTTTTTCCCATTGGCAACAACCGTGACCACTCCTCCGCCCGACGAAGCCTCCACTGTCTTTCCTTCCAGCTCCTGCTGCATCTTCACCATCTGTTCCTGCATCTTTTTTGCCTGCTTCATCAGGTTGTTCATGTTGCCCATGTTCATTCCACCTGGAAATCCGCCTTTTGCCATATTCCCTTCCTCCTTCTATAATCCTTGCATACTTGTTTTCCTGTCCATTCATTTGATACCATATCGTTTGTATCACAGTTTTGCTGTAATTTCAATCTTTCTTTTCCTATTTTTTCTCATCCACTATTTTTACCAG
This sequence comes from Firmicutes bacterium UBA4874, assembly GCA_002399435.1. Lineage (GTDB taxonomy): Bacteria > Bacillota > Clostridia > Caldicoprobacterales > DTU083 > UBA4874. The sequence continues at coordinate 25,725 of DHDO01000091.1, read as the reverse complement.
ATCTTTTCCAAACACCCTGACCGCCTTTTGGACAATATCCTCCGCTGTGCCGGTTGGCTCTCCGGCATCTTCTTTCATCTGACACCGAAGCCGAACCTTACGCCCCGTTACCTTTTGGATCTGCTCCTCCAAAAATGCCCTGTTCTCCTCTTTCTCAACGGCAGCAATAAAAAATCCGGAGGTCGGGGGAAACTGCAGCGTAAAAACATTTTTTGCACTCATCCTGGGTTTCGCTTCTTTCAGAAGAGTATAAATGGCCATTCGCTCCCCTTTTATGTTCGCCAGTATTTCAGGCCAGGCCCATGCCGGATCCTTTTCCGCATCCGAACCGGAACCCGGTTCCACCTCCTGCGAATAAACTTCCCCTTTTGGCTGCCCATAGTCGGGCTCCATCCGGGCGCTCCTGTCAGAGGGCGTAGGCTCGCCTGCCCTCTCTTTTGCAGCCGGCTCCTCAGCGGATTCAGACTCCTCCGGGAGGGGACCTTTCCTGCTTTTGACCGGACTGCCCGTATCAGATGACCTCTGCTGCCCTGCCTTCTCCTCCTCAGCGGATTCAGACTCCTCCGGGATTTCTTTGCTTTCCTTTGCCAAATGGTCTGCCTGATGGCGCGTCTCTCCGGCAGAAGATAATGCATCCGGCAAGCCGGATTCCCCGGAGCCGGACGCCTGCCTCGAAATCCCTTCTCTTACCTGCCTTTCCAGTACTTCAATCCGGTCTGTCAGAGCCACAAGGGAATCCTCCTCCTGAGGCCGGCATAGTTTCACCGCCGCCAGTTCCAACAGTATTCTTGGCTGAGTGCTCCTCCTTAGCTCCGACTCCAGGGGAGCCAGCAGGTCCAGGGAGCGGATAAGCCGTGCTTCTCCTGCCTTTTTCGCCTGCTCCCTCAACCGCTCCAGAGTGGAGTCCTCCACATCCAGAAGCTTGTCGGGATCCTTGCAGAACTTCACGACCAGCAGGTCCCGGAGATGCTGCAGCAGTTCCCTCAGAAAGGCATTCAGATCCTTTCCATCCTCGACCAGCCAGTCGATGCAGCGCAGGATTCCTTCCACATCGCCTGATAAAACAGCATCCACTGCCTGAAAAAGAAAGCTCTGATCCGCAGTGCCCAGAACATTGAGAATGTCATCTTTGGTGATCCGGTCGCCGCAAAGCCCCATACATTGATCCAATAAGCTGAGGGCATCCCGCATGCCACCCTCTGCCCAGCGGGCAATAACGGAAAGCCCGCCTTCCTCCACCGTAACCTTCATTTGGCTGCAAATGGCCTTCATCCGTTCCACCATAACGCCTCCCGGAATCCGCCTGAAATCAAACCTCTGGCAGCGGGACAATACCGTAGCCGGGAGTTTGTGGGGCTCCGTGGTGGCCAGTATGAACACGACATGAGCGGGCGGCTCTTCCAATGTCTTGAGCAAGGCATTGAACGCACCCATCGACAGCATATGGACTTCATCTATGATATAGACCTTATATTTTCCGATGGTAGGAGGAAACCGTATCTTATCGCGCAGATCACGAATCTCATCCACCCCGTTGTTGGATGCGGCGTCGATCTCCACAATGTCCATATTGTTTTCCGAAGACAAATTGACGCAGGCCTCACATTTGCCGCAAGGACCATCCTCCGTGGGGGACATGCAGTTGATGGCCCGGGAAAATATCTTGGCCGTACTGGTTTTCCCGGTACCACGGGATCCGCAGAACAGGTATGCATGGGCAATATGCCCGCTGAACAACTGATTCTTCAACGTCTGGACAATGGTCTCCTGTCCCACCACATCCCGGAAAGTATCCGGACGCCACTGCCGGTAAAGTGCTGTATACATTGGCGTTACACCCGCCTTCCATGGAATTTGTTGATTCTCAACACAGGATAGGTCAATTATATCATAAGGAACCGGGAATTGTCAGGCAAAAAAGTGCCAACATAAATACAAGCCATGAAAATTATCATGGCTTGTAAAAAATAATCGCTGTGCACCTACCTCTGATCTGAACCTATAAGCGGAAGCCAGGCAGTTGACTCCAATCAGGCTTCCCTGCGGCACACGAAAATTTCCGCTTACTGCTGCTTCCTTCCGGATCTGACAGGTTTCACGGGTCTTCGTTGCGCAGGACCCAATCCTCTTCATCACTTACCGGGGTCCAGGACCTTACATGCTGCAAACCTCGAGCAGGAATTCAATCCCGCTATAGCGGGTTGCGGGTTACAGGGCACCGCTACCTCCCCATCTAGCACAGCAAACTTTTTGACTTTTAAAACTACAGATACTATCTTACTATGATACCTTCCAGAATACAAGTGGTTATTATTATCAGCCGTGACGATTGATACCAATCAAATCATCGTACCGGTTTTCCCATCCTCTGTTTCCAATCCGACTTGTATCTGGATTTTCCGAAAGCGGCTTTTTCCTTTTCCTCTTTCGACACGATTATTATAACACGACCCAAAGAAAATATGCATCCTCTTCAAAATAATTTCTATAGGTTGCAGACATGGGTTGTAGAATGGAAGAAAACCTGCTAACATGGAAACCGGAAAACAGGATTCTGCTCGGACAGAGAGCATAAAGCGCTTATGAGCTTACGAAATACGTAAAACAAAGCAGTCAAACGAAATTACACGCGGAAGGACCCTTATTATGAGCAAACACAATACGGTCATCGTCATCGGCGGCGGACCGGCAGGAATGATGGCAGCCGCCACAGCCGGCAGCCGAAACCTTGAGGTTACGCTGATTGAAAAAAATGAAAAGCTGGGAAAAAAGCTTTACCTGACGGGAAAGGGACGATGCAACGTCACCAATTACTCCGATCCGGAGCATCTCATTGCCAACGTTCCCACCAACGGAAAGTTCCTGTACAGTGCTTTCTCCGCTTTCAACAGCAAGGATCTGATCGCCTTGCTGAAGGATCTGGGGCTCACCACCAAAGTCGAACGGGGCAATCGGGTATTCCCGGTTTCGGATAAGTCTTCCGATGTGATCCGGGCTCTCGAAAAGAACCTGAACCGGTACCACGTGCGGCAGAAGCTGCACACGGAAGTAGAAAGAATCCTCGCTGAAAACGGTCATGTTACGGGAGTATTGCTGAAAAGCGGGAAAGTCCTGGCCTCAGACAGCGTGATTCTGGCAACCGGCGGCCTGTCCTATCCGACAACCGGTTCCACAGGGGACGGCTATCGGTTCGCGAAGGAGCTTGGACACACGGTGACGCCGCTCACTCCTTCCCTGGTACCTTTGGAAACCATGGAAAACTGGCCGAAAGACGCTCAGGGACTGTCCCTTAAAAACATTTCCCTTACCGTTCTGGATCAGCGCGGCAGGAACATCTTCCGGGATTTCGGGGAAATGATCTTCACCCACTTTGGCGTCTCCGGCCCGGTAATCCTCTCCGCCAGTTCCTATATGGGGAAAATGGAACCGGGGAAATACCAAATCCGGATCGACCTGAAGCCTGCCTTGTCCGAAGAGCAGCTGGATCATCGGATTCAGAGGGATTTTACAAAATATGCCCGCAAAAACCTGTCCAACGGACTGAATGATCTGCTGCCGCAAAAGCTGATTCCGGTTATCATCCGGCTTTCCGAAATTCCTCCTGACAAGCCCATTCATCAGATCACAAGGGAAGAGCGCCGGAACCTGGTCCGGCTGCTGAAGGGATTATCCCTTACCATACAGGGCTATCGTCCGATTCAGGAGGCCATCATCACCTCCGGCGGGGTGTCGGTGAAGGAAGTCCGTCCCGGTACCATGGAGTCCAGGCTGGTACAGGGCCTTTTCTTTGCCGGGGAAATTCTGGATACGGACGCCTATACCGGAGGCTTTAATCTGCAAATTGCCTTTTCCACAGGATATCTGGCCGGGGAAAGCTGCTGAACCCCGCGATTGGCCACTACCGAACCAGTTTTTTTACCATGGGAGCCCGCAGCCGGCCGGCAATCGGCATATTGGATCCAAGCAGCGGACGGGCATAGGACCGAAAGGCTTCCGTTACATGATTGGCTTCTTCATTGATGAAGGCATCGGGCATGCACCGGGTCAATGCCGCAATCTGCCCGATATCCGTCAGACGATAATCCACGGCATAGTCGCCCACCCTCTGGATCGTAATGGAACCGTCCATATCGTGGAGAATGGCATATTGGGCTGCCTTTTCCCCGACTTCCCTGGCTTCTGCCCGGTCCGTATCTGATACGCTTCCCAGGAACGATCTCTGCAGATATCCGAAGGTATCCGCGCGGACCCGTTTGATATGAAATTTATTCTTGATGTAAGTCGCCAGTATATCCCCCAGTATGCCGGATCCGGAGAGCTGAACATTGCCATATGCGTCTCTTTCCACCTTGTTTGCATACTTTATCATGATCGGCTGGCCATTTTCGTCCTGCACCCCTTCGGATGCGGCGATCACGCAACGCCCATACTTATCATAAACATTCTTGACATCGGAAAGAAACTGACTCATGTGGAAAGGCCGCTCCGGCAGATAGATCAGATGAGGACCGTCGTCGGGGAAACGCTGGGCCATAGCTGAGGCAGCCGTCAGAAATCCCGCGTGCCGGCCCATGACAACACCGATATATACCCCTTTCAGCGCCCGATTGTCCAGGTTCGCCCCCATGAAACACTGCGTAACAAATCTTGCGGCAGAACCATAACCGGGAGTATGATCGTTTCCCATCAGATCATTGTCAATGGTTTTGGGAATATGCATCGTGCGAAAATCATATCCGACCTTTTTGGCCTCTTCACTTACAATGCGCACCGTATCGGAGGAATCATTCCCTCCAATATAGAAGAAATACCGGATATCATGGGCACGCATCACCTCAAACATCTGCTTGCAGTAAGCCTCGTCGGGCTTATCCCTGGTGGATCCCAAGGCAGAGGACGGAGTATTGGCAATCTCCTCCAGGTTCCGTTCTGTTTCCTGGGTCAGATCAACAAACCTCTCGTCAACAATTCCGGACACACCGTTCAGTGCGCCGTATATCTTGGTAATCTGTGGGTATCTGCGGGCTTCCAGAATAATACCCACCAAGGATTGATTGATGACAGCAGTCGGGCCGCCACCTTGAGCGATTAGTACTTTGCCTTCCAGTTTCATGCTTCTCCTCCTTAATCAGGTATATATTGAAATGAGTCCTACAACAGCGTCGCTGGTTCGGAATCCATCATTCCCTGATTGAATGCTACCATTTGTTACCATTTCAAACTACCATGGATTATTTTGCCTTGTCACTATCCGATTTCATGGAACTGCTTACCGAGCCATTCCAAACATAGCGGCATCCACCTGGCTGTATGGTCATTGATGAGAGAAGGATTTCCCACTGCCGTCTCCTTATCACAAAGGGACAGGCCATGCGGCCCTTCCGGAAAGACATGAAGTTCAAACGGAATTCCCTGCTGATTCAATGCCCGCGCAAAACACAGGGAATTCTCCACCGGAACGGCCTGGTCGCTGAAAGTATGCCAAAGGAAACTTGGTGGGGTACTTTTATTAACCTGAAATTCAAGGGACATTTTATTCCATAGTTCCTCCGGCGCATGCTCCCCAAGCAAATTGACAAAGGAACCCCTGTGTGCGTGTTCCCCGGAGGTAATAACGGGATAACCCAGAATCAGGGCGTCGGGTTTATTTATGCCTTTCGGCATTCCAATGGCAGCCTGAAGCTCCGGACTCCCCCAGAAAACTCCCAGGCTTGCGGCGAGATGCCCACCGGCAGAGAATCCGCACACAGCAATCCGATCCGGATCCAGGTTCCATTTTGCCGCGTTCTCCCGGATCAGCCACATTGCCCGGGAGAGATCCAGCAAAGGCTCCGGATGTCTTGCAGACGGCGCAACGCGGTATCTTAAAATAAATGCGTCAAAGCCTGCCGCAAGAAACCGCATGGCCACCGGCTCGGCTTCGCGATCGGACACAAACTGATAGGCGCCGCCGGGACAGATCAGAACGGATGCTCTTTTTGGCCGGAAATTCGATCTTGCAATGCCGTCCAGCAGGTAAGTTGTCAGGGTCGGCTGGCTGGCATTGCTGTGATCCTGCGCATAATCGGTACCGTCCCATATTTTTATCATTTGATTTTGCATTGTTTCCCTCTTCCCCGTTTATCCCAATTGGATCCCATCTATTACCAATCGGATCCCACCTATTCCTAATCGGATATCATCTATAAACAACCTCTTAATGCCATACCTTTCAATATTATTGCTTTTTTGCTTATCCAATGAATATTTCTGAATGAATTCTGCCCTGTCCTATATTAGTATTCCGATTCTTTCTGTCCTATGCTTTTCCCATGGCCATTTCCTCTTCCCGGTAAGGCTGAATCAGGGATTTTAACAAGGAATAATCCCGTATCCCATTATCCAGCCAGGTATCCTCCCGCTCCCTCGGTAAAATCACGGGCATCCGGTCATGGATCGGGAAAATCAGAGGATTGGGTGTCGTGGTAAGTATGGAAAAAGCCGGATAGGAGTCTCCGTTCCGGTCAAGAAAATCTTCGTAAATCCCCGCTATGGAAAAAATGGGAGCCTGCTTCATGTGAATCCGATATTTTGTACTTTCCCTTCCGGCCCGCCTCCACTCAAAAAAGGCATTGGCCGGCACAAGACAGCGTTTCTGACGAAATGCCCTTCGGAACATGGGCTTATAGTCCACCGTTTCTCCACGGGAGTTGATAATCAGACCTTTCCCATTGGGAGAAGCGAATCCCCATTTCATAGGGACCAGTTCCTTTCCTGTCCGGTTTATGACAACCGGTACCGTGTTGGATGGGAAAATCTCCGACGTATGCGCCGGCGCCCGCGATGCATCCCACCCTTTGACAATCCCATAGTATTGCAGGATTTCTTCAATATCCGCATCAAGCTGATATCTGCCGCACATTTCCAGATTCACTCCTTCTGACAACCTGTCCGGTCCCTTTGATTATTTTATTGATCCTATATACTATATCACAATTTAAAATGTACTTCCATGCCGGAAAAGCGGTCGGCGGGTTAAGATATTGTGCACAGTCTCTCCAGTGCCTGTTGAAACCGGGAATCATCCAAAGGGCTTCGTTTGGACGGCCCGGAATGCCTGCCGCCGGCCCTTCGGATTTTGGCATTCACATGCCGTTCCAGCAGCAGGCGATCCATATTGTTTTTCGTATAAATCATCCCGCCGGGATGTACGGCACTGGCGCCTCTGGCGAGCACCATGGCAGCCAGACCGTAATCCTGGGTAACCACAATGTCGTCCTTTTCTGTGCGGTTCACCAGGGCAAAATCCACCGCATCCTTTCCTTTTCCAATGATCACCACCGTGGCATAATCCTCCTCCAGCACATGACTGGTGTCAATAAAAAAAATAACCGGCAGAAGATGCCTCTTTGCAACCCGCAAAATAATGTCCTTTACCGGACAGGCATCCGCATCTACCAGTATTTTTCTTCCAGCTTCCTTTTTATCCACCACAAATCCCCCTGTATCCGCCAAAACATTTCTTCCTCCTGCCTATGCGTAAAAAACCCACGAAGTGCTTTCTGTTAGATCAGACTGACAATTGTGACTGTGGCTCCATCATATACCTTCAGTACATGGCGCTTTGCATCGTACTCCACATACCCGGAACCGATGGCCATGGTGGTTTCCTGTCCCAGAGCATAAAACACATCGTCTGAAATGGTCCGGACGCATTCCCACCTGTCCTTCGCGTCCAGGGAATGCCACTGCTCCTCATGCATGTTCAGAAAATCATTCAGCCCGTCTACATTTTCCAGAGCCACTGCAACCTCCTGTATGATATCGGAATATTCCCTGCCATATCGCACACCCATTGTTTTTCTCCTTTCCGGCTTCCCATATGCCTTTCCCCTTTCCATTCTTCCTGTTTTAGGCTTTTCTGTTTTAGGCTTTCCTGTTTTAAGTTCTCCTGTTTT
>DHDO01000091.1:0-17644 GCA_002399435.1 Firmicutes bacterium UBA4874 | reverse complement strand
CTGTTTTAGGTTTCCCTGTTTTACTTTCCCAATACCCAGGGAAGGCTTTGCTCTCCCATGAACCGTATGACAGAATCTGTTATGCTGAAACAGACGGAGGAATTTCCACAAAATGTATATCGGAAAGCTTGTCAGCAATCCGCTGCACCGCCCATTTGTCATAGAAAAGCACCACCGGCCGCTGGTAGGAATCCTCCACCAGCACCGCCTGATCGGTATAGGCGAGCACATCCCCTGTTATTTTGGCATCCAGGGCCCATCTGGCCTCAGTATAGGGCAGCGTATGGATCTGAACCTCCACTCCGTATTCACTCTTCAGCCGGTAGGACAGCACTTCAAACTGCAGAACGCCGACCACCCCGATGATCAGGGTCTCCGCGCCGGCACCCGGCTGTTTGAAGACCTGTATGGAACCTTCCTCCACAATCTGCCGGATGCCCTTGAGAAACTGTTTCCTCTTCATGGCATCCACCAGCCGCACTCTTGCAAAATGTTCCGCAGGAAACATTGGAATTCCCTCAAAGGTGAAATCCTGATTTCCCTCCAGCAGGGTATCGCCAATATGGAAAATGCCCGGATCAAAGATCCCGATAATGTCGCCCGAATAGGCTTCATCCACAATCATGCGGTCCTGCGCAATGAACTGCTGGGGCTGACTGAGACGAACGGTTTTCCCTTCCCGGACATGCCGGACCTCCATGCCTTTTGTGAATTTGCCGGAGCAGATCCGGATAAAGGCAATCCGATCCCGGTGGGCCGGATTCATATTTGCCTGAATTTTGAATACAAATCCGGAAAAAAAGGGACTTTCAGCAGATACCTTACCCAGGGAGGTGGTCCGGCTCGATGGAGAGGGAGCCATTTTAAGGAAATTTTCCAAAAAGGTCCGAACACCAAAATTGGTCATGGCACTTCCAAAGAAAATCGGAGTCAGATCCCCGGCCAATACCTCCTCCATACCGAATTTATCGCCGGCCCCGTCCAGAAGCTCGATCTCCTCCCGCAATTGCTGATAGAGGGGCTCGCCCAGCAACTCCTGAAATACTGGATCATCCGGGCTTCCGATGGTGGCATCCACCTTGCTCCGTCCGTGATTTCCACCCCGAAAGGCTTCAATCTGCCTTGTCGTCCGATCATACACCCCCTTAAAGTTTCCTTCTGTACCGATGGGCCAGTTCATGGGATAGGAGCGGATTCCCAGTACATTTTCAATTTCCTCCATCAATTCGAAAGGATCCCTGGACTGACGATCCAGTTTGTTGATAAAGGTAAAAATCGGAATGCCCCGCATTTTACACACCTGGAACAGCTTTATGGTCTGCGCCTCCACGCCTTTTGCCCCGTCAATGAGCATGACCGCGCTGTCCGCCGCCATCAGCGTACGATAAGTATCCTCACTGAAATCCTGGTGCCCCGGTGTATCCAGAATATTGATCCGGCATCCGTCATAATCAAACTGCATGACACTGGAGGTAACGGATATTCCTCTCTGCTTTTCGATTTCCATCCAGTCCGAAACCGCATATTTCCTTGATTTTCTGGACTTTACCGTGCCGGCCAGGCGGATGGCGCCGCCATAGAGCAACAGTTTTTCCGTCAGGGTCGTTTTCCCTGCATCCGGATGGGATATAATCGCAAATGTCCTGCGACGATGAACTTCTTTCCTGATTTCCTCTTCCAATTTCAAAGTATTTACACATCCTTGCTGATTTTTCACGTTCATAAATTCAAACAGATTTATTGTATTATACTACTATTATAACCGTCAAACAAAACATTTTATAATCCCGGCTGTCTGAGGCTTCACCGATGCTGCGGCAAAATTCACGATGCCTTCATCGCGTTCCGGTTCTAAAAAAGCGGAGAGCTTTCGCTTCTCCGCCTTCTCTTTTCCGTTATGGTATTTCCCCGACCCGGAATGACCTTCTTTATCCGATGATCTTCTTTACTTGGTCCTCTTCTTTATCCGGTCCTCTTCTTTATCCGGTCCTCTTCTTTATCCAATCCTTTTCTCTATCCGGATCCCCGTCGTATGGCCGTTCAAGTCAAACTTTTCCGCGGAGGAATCCTCTGTCCATTCCATTTCCAGAGCCAGCGTCTCTTTCATGATAAACTTCCTGTGGCCCTCCACAGCTTTCCGCACGGCGTCATCCGCGTTCAGCATGATCCGGATATGATCCATCACTTCATAGCCATTGTTCTTCCGCATCTGCTGGACTTTGGAAACCAGCTCCCTGGCCAGGCCTTCGTCAATCAGATCCAGAGTCAGAGTCGTATCCAGGACAACAAACAGATTGTTTTCCGCAGCAATATCGAATCCCTTTTTGGCGGATATGGTGATCTGCACATTTTCCTTACTGATTGGGTAATCCTCACCGTCCAGAACTGCGGTCATGGTCTCTCCCTCTTCCAGCCTGGGTGCCACATCGGACGCATCCATGGCGGCCAGGGCTTTGGAAAACAACTTGATCCGGCTGCCCAGAACCGGTCCTGCCACCTTGAAGTTCGGCTTCATCCGGAAGTCCATATACTCTTTCAGGTCTTTGGCAAAAACAACTTCCTTCACATTGAGCTCTTCCCGGATCAACGGCACCAGATGGGCAATCCGGGATTCGTATTTCCCGTCCACCAGAATCTCCCGAATCGGCTGACGTACCTTGATGCGGGCGGATTCCCTGGACGCCCTGCCCAGTGCCACCAGACTGCGGACCAAATCCATGGTCTCCTCCAGATCCGGATCGATCTGCTCCGGATCTGCCGTTGGGTATTTACTCAAATGTACAGAAAGCTCCCCGGTCAGATTCCGATAAATCTCCTCGGAAAGAAATGGTGCAAAGGGCGCTATCATTTGCGCAAAGTTCACCAATATCTCATAGGTGGTATTGTAAACTGCCTTTTTATCCTGCGTTAATCCGGGTGCCCAGAATCTCCTTCTGGACCGGCGGATGAACCAGTTTGAAAGATCTTCATTGACAAAGTCCTGCATCCTGCGGATGGCGCGGGTCATGTCATACTTCTCCAGATCGGCTTCCACGGAGGCCTGCAGACTGTTGAACCGGGACAGGATCCAATGATCCATCTCCGGCCTCTGCTCATAAGGAACAAAAAACTCTCTGGGGTCTACCCCATCCGTGTTGGCATACAGGGTAAAGAAGTTATAGACATTCTTTATGGTTCCGAAAAATTTGCTCTGCACTTCCCTCAGTCCGTCCAGATCAAATCGCGTCGGTGTCCAGGGCGGGGAGACATACAGCAGATACCAGCGCAGGGTATCCGCCCCGTACTTGTCAAACAAATCAAAGGGATCCACCGTGTTGCCCCTGGATTTGGACATCTTGGCGCCTTCCTTATCCAATATGAGATCATTGACCAATACCGATTTATAGGGAGCTTTTCCGGTGACAAAGGTGGAGATGGCAAGCAGGGAATAGAACCACCCGCGGGTCTGATCAATTCCTTCGCAGATAAAATCCGCCGGGAACAATTTGTTGAAATCCTCCTTGTGCTCAAAGGGATAGTGCTGCTGGGCAAAGGGCATGGAGCCGCTGTCAAACCAGCAGTCAATGACATCCTTTACCCTTGTCATTGTTTTGCCGCATTTGTCGCAGACAAGGTGAACATCATCCACATAGGGCCGGTGAAGATCAATGGACTCGTCGATATCCTCCACAGCCCGCTCCGTAAGTTCCCTGCGGGAACCAACACTGGTGGTATTGCCGCATTCACAGCGCCAGATATTCAGGGGAGTTCCCCAATACCGGCTCCGGGAAATGGCCCAGTCGTTCAGGTTCTCCAGCCAGTTCCCAAACCGTTTTTCCCCGACAAAAGATGGATACCAGTCCACCCCGTTGTTGTTTTTGATCAGTTGGTCCCGGAGCCTGGTCATCTCAATATACCAGCTGGGCTTCGCGTAGTAAAGCAGCGGAGTATGGCATCTCCAGCAATGCGGATAATTGTGCACCATTTTCTGCTTTCGGAACAGCTTGCCGCTTTCCGCCAGCCATTTTATGATCATTGGATCCGCATCCATGACAAACATGCCCTTCCAGGGGGTACAGGTATATTTTCCGGAATCGTCCACAGGCTGTAAAACGGGCAGGCCGTATCGCCTCCCGGTCTGATAATCGTCTTCCCCGAAAGCAGGCGCCGTATGCACAATCCCCGTGCCGTCCTCCGTGGTAACATAATCCGCCACCGTGACATAAAAGGCCTTTTTATCGGTTGAAACAAAGGGCATCAGCTGCTCATATTCCATGTATTCCAGATCCTTGCCCTTTCTCTCATCCAGGACCTCGTACTCTCCGCCCAGAACCCGGGGGGCCAGATGCTTTTCAATATAATAAACCGTTCCTTCAAACCGGACCCTCTGATACGTCGCATCCGGGTGCACGGTCAGGGCCACATTGGAAGCCAGGGTCCACGGCGTCGTGGTCCATACCAGGAAATATTCGTCGGCATCCTTCCGCTTGAATTTGACATACACTGTCGTGGTTTTGATCTCCTCATAGCCCTGTGCCACTTCATGGGAAGCCAGGCCGGTGCCGCAGCGGGGACAGTAAGGAAGGATCTTGTGCCCTTCATAGATCAGCCCTTCCTTATTGAGCCGGTCCAGGATCCACCACACGGTCTCGATATAGTTGTTATCCAATGTGATATAGGGATGATCCATGTCAATTTCATAGCCCATCCGTTCCGTCATCTCACGCCAAAGGGACTCGTATTCGAATACGGACTCCCGGCATTTTTGATTGAAGGCAGAAATGCCATACTCTTCGATTTCCCGTTTGTTGTGCAGACCCAGCTTCTTCTCCACTTCGATCTCCACCGGCAGACCGTGAGTATCCCATCCGGCTTTCCGCCGGACCTGACAGCCCTTCATGGTCCTGTAGCGGCAAACGGAATCCTTCAGTGTCCTGGCAAGCACATGATGAATGCCGGGACGCCCATTGGCAGTAGGCGGTCCCTCATAGAAAACGAAAGGTTTCCCGCCCTCCCTGGTCTCGATACTCCTGTCCAGTACGTGGATTTCCTCCCAATACTTCGAGATCCTTTTTTCATTGTCACTGACCGATTGACTGGATAATGCCCTGAACTTCTCCATTTTGATCCATTCCTTTCGCTTGCCCCTTTTTCCCGCTTGCCAAAAGATTTCTCTCTAAATAAAAATCCCCCGGCTCTTGCCAAGGGACGAAAATTACCGCGCGGTACTGTCCTTTTCATCGCCTTTTCCTATTCTTTTGTGTTTTATGGTACAATAAAGCGGAAATTTTGTCAATTCCATTTTAACACCTTTTGTAAAAAGCATTCAATCTTCTATAATATATGGGAATATGATAACTTCTTTTGATGAGATGGTGTAGCCAAAAATATTCTACGCTTTTTGGATGTGCGTAAAAACTTAAAAAGTTCGCTGTTGTGAAAAATGGCATTCTATCGTAGAATAATAGGCAGGATCATACTCGCCGATATCCGGTAAAGAAAGTAAGATCATAAGAGAAGCAGGATCGACTAATGAGGAGTGATTGCATGAAATGGATTCAAAAGCTGGAAAGAAAGTTCGGGCGATATTCCATTCAGGATCTGATGTTATACATTGTAATATTGAACGCCGTCGTATTTGTTACCACTTTTCTGGTGCCGCAAAGCAACCTGTACGGCAAATTTGCGCTGATTCCGTCCAGGGTTCTGCATGGAGAAATATGGCGCCTGGTTACCTTTTTGTTTCTGCCTTCCACCACCAGCCCCATCCAGATTTTGTTTACCCTGTACCTTTACTATATTGTCGGCAGTAATCTGGAACATCAATGGGGCAGTTTCCGCTTTAACCTGTATTACCTGATCGGCGTACTCAGCACCATTGCCACAGCTTTTATCTGCGACAGTCTGGTTACATCCGAACACCTGAACCTATCCCTGTTCCTGGCGTTTGCCTACTTGTTTCCCAACTTTGAAGTCCTTCTGTTCTTCATCCTTCCGATCAAGGTCAGGTACATCGGCTGGGCCTACTGGGCGTTCCTTGCATTTTCCATCCTGTACTATCCGCTGCCCTGGAAACTCAGTGCCGCTGCTTCCATCGTCAACTACCTTGTTTTCTTTGGACCGGACCTGATTCGGAGCCTGAAGCTTCGCCGGATCACCTACAAAAATCGAAAGCGGTTCCGTGATGCATCCCGGAAAAACCGCTGGTGACAGGCTCCGAAAAACAGATTCATACAAAACAGGAGAGCCCGTCTCCCCTAAAGCAGAAAGCCAAAGCTTGTCAGAACAACAGCAGGCTGATGGCCATGACAATCATGCCCGAGATCAATCCGTAAATCGCCAGGTGATGCTCCCCATATTCCTCGGAGGTGGGCAGCAGCTGATCAAATGAGATAAATATCATAATGCCTGCGATTGCTGCAAAGACAATGCCAAACAAGGTTTCGGACATAAACCGGGCAAGGATCAGATAGCCAAGAAGAGCGCCGATAGGTTCCGTGAGCCCGGACAAAAAGGAATAAACAAAAGCCTTGGATCTGCTGCCGGTGGCGTAGTAAACCGGCATGGAAACGGAAATACCTTCCGGGATGTTGTGAATGGCAATGGCGATGGCAATTCCGACCCCCACGCCAGGGTCCCGCAGTGCGGACATAAAGGAGGCAAACCCTTCCGGAAAATTATGGATGGCAATGGCCAGTGCGGTCAGCAACCCGGTCCGCAACAGCATGTTTTCCTTTTCCTGTTCGGATTCCTGCCCCGGAATTCCCTTCGCTTCCTGTGCGACTTCTGCTTCCCGTGCGACTTCCGCTTCATGCGCATCCTCCGCCTCATGAATGTCTTCCACAGTATGCACTTCATGGGGGTTTTCCGCTTCCGGCACCATCTTGTCAATCAGTGCAATAATGAGCATGCCTCCGAAAAAGGAGGCCACCGTTACCCACGAACCAGGCTTGTTTCCAAGCTCGGCCGTCAGGGCATCCTGAGCCTGGGAAAACAACTCCACAAATGAGATATAAACCATAACCCCTGCCGAAAATCCCATGGCAACCGACAGGAACTTTTTATTGGTGCGTTTTGCAAAAAAGGCAATGGCGCCGCCAATTCCGGTGGCAAGCCCGGCAAAAAGCGACATCATCAATGCTGTCAATACATTTTGATCCATAATATCTCCTCCGTTCTCTCCCTGCTGTCTTCTTTCTTCTGTCCTTTATTTTTCTATCTTAGCTTATTTGCTGTCCGGTTCATCTCCATTTCCTTATATGCTGTCCGGTTCATCTCCATCCTCTTAATGGATAACCAAATTGACAGAAAGAAAACACTGGATCGCATTCTTTATGGGCCTATTTTGCACTTTACTTGAAAACTTCCCGGATGGGACCGCCTCCCAGGCATTCTTCCCCTTGATAAAGCACGACAAACTGACCAGGGGTCACCGCTTTCTGAGGCTTGTCAAACGCCACCCGGCAGGTATCCTTTCCGGTAATCTCCACCCGAACCCCCTGATCCGGCTGACGATAGCGGAACCTGGCATGACAGGCAAAGGTCTCTGCAGGAGGCTGTCCCGCCACCCAGTTCATGTGATCGGCGGACAGAGCGGCAGAATACAGGGCAGGATGATGCTCGCCCTGTACCACATACAGAACATTGTGCAACAGATCCTTTTCCGCTACAAACCACGGCTCTCCGCTGCTGCCGAAGCCGCCGCCGATGCCAAGACCTTTTCTCTGTCCCAAAGTATAGTACATCAATCCATCATGTCTACCCACAACCCTTTCCGGATGATCCAGGCTACGGATTTCCCCCGGCTGCGCCGGCAGATAATGGCTTAAAAATTCCTTAAAGTTGCGTTCCCCGATAAAGCAAATACCGGTGCTGTCCTTCCGGTGAGCGGTCTTCAGTCCGGCTTCCGCTGCAATCCTGCGAACTTCCTTTTTCTCCATATTCCCTACGGGAAACATGGTTTTGGACAGTGGATACTGCCCCAGAGCGCATAAAAAATAGGACTGGTCCTTTCCCCTATCCACGCCCTTCAGCAGCCGAACCCTGCCATCCACCCGATCCACCATGGCGTAATGACCGGTTGCCAGATAATCGGCACCAATCTTCATGGCATAATCCAGAAACATCTTAAACTTGATTTCCTTGTTGCACAGGACATCCGGGTTGGGCGTCCGACCTTTCTTATATTCTTCCAGAAAATAAGTAAAAACTCTGTTCCAGTATTCTTTTGAAAAATTCACCGAATAATAGGGAATGTCCAATTGATTGCAGACCCGGACTGCCTCTTCATAATCCTCCGTTGAAGTGCAGACTCCATTTTCATCCTTTTCCTCCCAGTTCTTCATAAACACACCGGTAACCTGGTAACCCTGTCGTTTCAGCAGCAGGGCAGCAACGGAGGAATCCACTCCTCCGGACATCCCAACAACCACATTTGTTTCAGACGGCGCACTCGTTCCGTTCAAAAGCCTTTTTCCCTCCATTTTTTCTTTTTCTCTATTCTTTCAAATAAGGTGCAATAAGTCAAGTCGTCTGCTTGCTTCGATTGCTTCGGAGCTATGCGAAATTTTTTGGAAGATTCCCCAACTCTCTGATGTTTGCAACGTTCGTCACGGGGTATGTATAATTGTCAGGTAAAATTGAAGAATATATTTTAGCAGGCTTTTATCACAATAAAAGTGATCCCGGTGTAACATACCGAAGTGGAAAACACGAAAAGACTGCAGCATTGGCATATGCGAACGGGATGAAACAAGGAACCAAAAGGAGGACGAAGCCATGATGAAAAAAACAAACAAACCAAAATATTACAGAGAACCAGTTGAAAAGCACGATACTGCTTCCTGGGCCAACATAGAGAGTCTGGAACCTATCACCCGGGTCCATAGGCCCAGTCAGTCAGAGGTAGACAATTCCAAGAAATATGTAGACTCCAATGAGAAGTAACAGTAACAGGTAACAGGTAACAGATAACAGATAACAGATAACAGGTAACAGGTAACAAGTAACAAAACGCACACAAAAAAGGAGTATTCCCGAATCAAAGGGAATACTCCTTTTTGTTACCTTTATAAATCTGAAACAGCTTCCATCATCAAAGGATCCCGCTTATTCCTTGTCCTTTGAGTAATCTTCCGCCGCCATCCGTTTGTAGCCGGCATACCGATCCTTTGCATTCTCCTCGGCTTTCCGGAACAATTCGTCTGCCTCATCCGGGAAGGTCCTCTTCAGGGAAGAATAACGGACTTCGGAATTGATGAAATCCTGGAACGATTCCTTCGGTTCCTTCGAATCCAGCTGGAAGGGGTTCTTGCCCTGCTCCTTCAACTCCGGATTGTACCGATACAGATGCCAGTATCCGGAATCCACCGCACGCTTTTCCTGATGTATGCTGGTACCCATTCCGGTCCGGATGCCATGATTGATGCATGGTGCATATGCGATAATCAGGGAGGGGCCGTCATACTGCTCTGCTTCCTGAATGGCACGGACAGCCTGATTCATATTGGCGCCCAGGGCGATCTGAGTTACATAAACATAAGTGTAGTTCATGGCCATGGCACCCAGATCCTTTTTGCGGATCTTCTTTCCGGAAGCGGCGAACTTGGCGACTGCCGCTGTTGGAGTGGATTTGGAAGACTGCCCGCCAGTATTCGAATAGACCTCGGTATCCAGTACCAGGATATTTACATTCTCACCGGAGGCAATGACATGATCCAGGCCGCCATAACCGATATCGTAAGCCCAGCCGTCGCCGCCGACAATCCACTGGGACGGTTTGATGAGATAACTCTTCTTGTCCAGAATCTCTGCAATGACAGGATCCTTCCTGTCTGCTTCCTTTCCGATCACTTCCAGAAGCTTTGCGGAAGCATCCTTCGACTTCTCACCATCGTCTCTGGCATCCAGCCAGCCCTGGAAGGCGTTCTTCAGATCATCACTGTAATCGCCCTTCAGTCCTTCCTGCATCAGATCCGCCAGTTTCTCACGAATATGCTTTACCCCAAGGAACATGCCATATCCAAATTCCGCATTGTCTTCAAAGAGGGAATTTGCCCATGCGGGACCTTTGCCCTGCTGATTTACAGTATAAGGGATCGAAGGTGCACTGGCTCCGTATATGGAGGAGCATCCGGTGGCATTGGCAATCATCATCCGATCGCCAAACAACTGGGTCAGCAGTTTGATATAGGGAGTCTCACCGCATCCCGGGCACGCACCGTTGAATTCAAACAACGGGGTGGAGAACTGACTGCCTTTCACGGTAAATTTACTGAGCAAGCCCGACTTCTCCGTTATCGTTGTGGCAAAAGCGGCATTGTCGCATTGCTTCTCAATCTGCTCATCGGCATTCTTCATAATCAGCGCTTTGCCGGGCGCAGGGCAGATATTGGCGCAGTTTCCGCAGCCGGTGCAGTCCAGCGGGCTGACCTGAACGCGGTACTGCAGGCCTTCCATGCCTCTTCCCAGGGGTTTCTTCATCTCAAATGTCTCAGGAGCCTTTTTCTGCTCCTCTTCATTGAGCAGATATGGGCGAATCACGGCATGCGGGCACACAAACGAACACTGGTTGCACTGAATACATTTATCAATCTGCCATTCCGGCACATTGACCGCAATGCCCCTCTTCTCATAGGCAGTGGTGCCGGTGGGGAAGGTGCCGTCCTCCATATGGGATTCCGTAAAGGTGCTGACCGGCAGATCGTCGCCTTCCAACCTGGCCATGGGGGTCTGAATGTTTCGGATGTATTCCGGTTCGTCGGAGTTCTCCTTCGGTGCTTCTTCCCCGATATTTGCCCACTCTTTGGGTACATGGACCTTTTTCAGTGCGTTGATTCCCTGGTCCACAGCTTTATTGTTCATGTCCACGATCTTCTGGCCTTTTCTGCCGTAATTGGTCACAATGGACTCTTTCAGGTATTTTACCGCGTCATCCAGCGGAATAACCGTTGCCAGCTTGAAGAAAGCGGACTGCATGACCATATTGATACGGTTGCCCAGACCGACTTCGGAAGCGATCTTTATGGCGTCAATCACATAGAAGTCCAGATTCTTCTGAGCAATGGTACGTTTTACCGATGCGGGAAGCTTTTCCTCCAGCTCACTTTCCGTCCAGGGGCAGTTCAGGACAAAGATGCCATCCTGCTTGACTCCTGCCAGTACATCGGTCTGATACAGGAAGGATTTGTTGTGGCAGGCAATATAATCCGCTGCAGTTACCAGATAAGGCGACTTAATCGGCTTCTTGCCAAACCGCAGATGGGATACCGTGGTACCGCCGGATTTCTTGCTGTCGTAGGAGAAATAGCCTTGCGCATACAGATCGGTATGATCGCCGATAATCTTGATGGCAGACTTGTTGGCCCCTACCGTGCCATCGGAACCCAGGCCCCAGAATTTGCAGCTGATGGTGCCTTCCGGTGTGGTATCAATTTCCTCTGCCTCAGGCAGGGAATGATGGGTTACATCATCATGGATGCCGATGGTAAAGCCATCCATGGGCTGTGTCTGTTCCAGATTGCGATATACGGAAAGAATCTGGGACGGCGTGGTGTCCTTGGAACCCAGTCCAAAACGTCCGCCGACAATAACCGGCTTTTTCTCCTGCTTGTAAAAGACATGGAGAACATCCTGATACAGGGGCTCGCCAATGGATCCGGGCTCTTTGGTCCGATCCAGCACGGCAATCTTCTTCACTGTGGCAGGCATTACCTTCAGCAAATGCTCTGCCGAGAACGGCCGATACAGATGTACGCGGACCACACCGACCTTTTCTCCCCTGCTCATCAGATAGTCCACTGTCTCATCAATGGTATCGCATACGGAACCCATGGCAATAATGACATATTCCGCATCGGGAGCACCATAATAATCAAACAGATGATATTCCCGCCCGGTGATTTTGGCGATTTCCTTCATGTAATGCTCCACGATCCCCGGAACAGCCTCAAAATATTTGTTGGCAGCCTCTCTGCCCTGGAAATAAATGTCCGGGTTCTGCGCGCTGCCCCTTACCACCGGATGGTTGGGATTCAGCGCCCGGTTCCGGAACTCCCGGATGGCTTCGTAATCCACCAGTGGCTTGATATCTTCATAGTCAATGGTTTCAATCTTCTGAATCTCATGGGATGTCCGGAATCCGTCAAAGAAGTGAAGGAAAGGAACCCTGCCCTTGATTGCGGACAAATGGGCGACCGCCGCCAAGTCCATTGCTTCCTGAACACTGGTGGATGCCAGCATGGCAAAGCCTGTCTGCCGGCAGGCCATAACATCCTGATGGTCGCCGAAAATGGACAGGGCATGGGCGGCCAAAGCCCTTGCGCTTACATGAAATACTGCCGGCAGCAGTTCTCCGGCAATCTTGTACATGTTGGGGATCATCAGCAGAAGTCCCTGGGATGCAGTGTATGTCGTCGTCAGGGCTCCGGCAGTAAGAGAACCGTGTACGGTACCGGATGCGCCACCCTCGGACTGCATCTCAACAACCTTTACTTTCTGTCCAAAAATATTTTTCTTCCCATGGGCGGACCACTCGTCCACGTGCTCCGCCATTGGCGAAGACGGCGTTATGGGATAAATGGCGGCTACTTCGGTAAAGGCATAGGACATATATGCTGCTGCCTGGTTACCATCCATGGTTTTGACCTCTTTAGCCATTTATATTCCTCCTCTTGTAAATTATTGTCATCCTGTGCGTGACTTAAAAATTCATCCTGTCAGTCCATTCTGCTGGTATATTATCTGTTTTGACAAGATGATTCATGCATCATAATGGAAAATCAACCCCCCTACAGGGGTTTGTATTTATTCTATCATTTTTTGTACTATATGTATAGCCAAAAAAGATAAAAACAATGAAACAGTTTGACTGGTTTCCTTCCCTCTTAATTGCCGTAAACCTGTGCCGTATACTTCCTTAAATTTTCCAGTCCGAGGGAAATACCCGTCAGCGGTTCCTCCATACCTTCAAACTCAATGGAAAGGACTCCGTCATAACCTTTGCCCTTCATAATCTTCAGGCATTGGACGATGGGGACAACACCATGGCCGACAATGGCTCCCCGCAGATAATTACCGGCGCGGCTTGTAAACCATCCGCTTCCCGGATCCGGTCCGTTCCCGGATTTGACATGAAAGTCCTTGGCATGGACATGAAATGCGTAAGGCATCACACGGCCCAGTGCTTTCTCTGGTGCTTCATCCACACAAAGGAAATTGCCCATATCCACCAGCAGGCCAAAGTTGGGATGATCCACCGCCGTCACCAGCTTCTCCACCCGATCGCTGTCCTGGGCGAAAAATCCATGGTTCTCCACCATTGTGCGAATCCCAAGATCCGCGGCATATTCCGTAACGGCGCGGCATCCTTTGGCCAGTCTGGGCAAAACAGCATCAAAGCTGCGAACCCCCGTATAGTCCTCCGGAAAACCCCATGTGGCATCGTGACGTATCCCGGGGCTTCCCAGAACCTGCGCGACCCGCACTTCGCCCTTCAGGCGCTCGATCTCGTCCTCCAGATTGCCATGACATCCATTCAGCATATCACCGAAAATGGTGTAGTTTACAATCTCAATCCCAACCCGTTCGCATTCTTCCTTTACCCTGGGAGCAAAAGAAAGAGGCGTTTCCCCCTCTGGCAGGGCAAAAGTGGAAAATTCGATGGCATCAAATCCCATCTCCTTTGCTTTCGCGATCACGTCCAGCTGTTTCATTGTGCCATCTTTAACCAATCGACTGAAGCTGTAGGAACTGACTCCGATTTTCATATGAGACCCCCTCCAATACCTGATTTTACGATCCGATTATATACAGGTTACACCACACCGGAACCTGGTGTCAAGGATGGGAGAAAACAAGATCAAATTTTGGCGAAATCGACCAACAGGACATTCTGTAAAGAACATCCGGCCAATTGCCTGGGACATTCTGTAAAGAACATCCGGCCAATTGCCTGAGGGTCAGGGAGCGTCCGCAGCCAGGGAAGGAATTGGCGGCAGCCCTGCCTTTTCCCGCAGCCGGTCAATGACCTTTCGGATATGCCGGTCCGCCGCTCCCTGTGCCAGCAGCCTGTCCTCCTCCGTCTCAAACCGGTCCCCCATCATGTTGACAAACTGACTTACCTTGAGGCCCAGGGCCTCCTGAATATCCTGATCCGATCCCCTGGACGTCACAAGATAATAACACAGGATGGAATCCCGCTGTCCGATCCGATGCGCCCGGTCCTCCGCCTGGCTGTGCACCGCCGGGGACCAGTCCAGCTCCCCGAACACCACACAGGTTGCCCGCTGCAGATTCAGCCCGGCTGCTGCCCGCAGGGAAACCACACACAGATTGGTATCTCCTTCCATAAAACGCTGTATGGATTCATCCTTCTGCCTTGCCGTCTCCCGGCCGGTCACAAATGCCGGACGATCATGCTTCAGTGCCTTCTTATACCAATCCATCACCCTGTGATGATGGGCAAACAGCAAAACCTTTTCGTCCCCTTCCAGCAGCGCCCGGACGAAGGCGCAGACATAAGGCGCCTTGGCCACCCCGGTTGCCTGACGTTCCTCCTGTGCGATCTGATCCGCCAGGCGTCTCCGGTCAAACGCCTCGTCAACGGCATCCAGCAGCCGGACTTTTTCCATTGCTCCGGTCATCAGGGCATCGTATACCCCGGCATCGGAATCGATCTCCTGAACCAGCCGCCGCTTCGGAGGCAGTTCCTTTAAAACCTGATCCTTGGTCCGCCGGAACAGCAGTCCTTCCCGTTTCAGGTATTCCCCCAGAAGTTTCGGATCCGTCACAATCCCGTTTCCATAACCATAGCACCACTCCCGGGTAAAGCTGTCCCAGTCGCCCAGGCAGTGGTAATCCAGAATGTTCATTACATTCCACATCTCTCCGCCCCTGTTGTAAATCGGGGTCCCGGAAAGACCGATTACATTGCGGCAGCTGTCTGCGATCAGGCTGGCACTGCTGTATTTTTCCGTACCGGCATGGCGCAGCTCCTGTATTTCATCAAAAATGACCGTCTGGAATCCTGCCTTTGGCAGAACTTCCTTCCATCCCCGAAGCAGCAGATAATGTATGATGTATAAATGCGCCTTCGGCAGGGTATAAGGCTTCAGACCGCGGATGACATGAACGTCCGGCATCTGCAGAAACCGCTGGATCTCCCTTTCCCAGTTCTTTACCAGATGTGCGGGTACAACCAGCAAAGCCGGATAAGCGCCGGTCTGAGCCAGGTAGGCAAGCGCCTCCACCGTTTTGCCAAGGCCCATTTCATCCGCCAGCAGCGTACGGTTGTTCTGCAGCAGAAAACCCAGGCCTTCCTTTTGAAACTCCATCAGTTCTCCATGGAACAGGGTATCGGAAGGCTCTGTCTTCAACGGATATTGGTTGCTTCGTTCCCTGGCCAGGACATGCTGCCTTGCCTCGGCCATTTCCGCATCCCACCGCTTCGGATTCCGGATCTTCAGGGGATAACGAAGCATCAGCCAGTTCAGATCCCCGATGATCCGCCGGTTGGCCGGAAACCGGGCCACTCCTCTGCTTTTGCCTGCGCATCCCGGGAACAGCCGCTTTGCCATCTGACAGACACAGGGCTCGCCCTTGATGATCCATTTCCTGGTCCTGCCGTTGTAGGTGAGGGTACCGTAATAATGGTTGCACGGGCCAGGCTCCTTCATATAGTCCGGCAAAAATACTTCCTGATGTTCTGTCTTTTCCATCAGTTCAAAGCCACCCCCCACAAACGGTTCAGACCAAACAAAATACAGGGCTTGTCCATAATTCGGCCTGGTATATTCACATTTCGTTCCACCACGAGAATCACAGCCCGGATTTCCTCAAAGGAAGCATAGCGTTCCAGCTGTCCGGTGACTGCCGAGCGATTAGGCTTTCCTCTTTTGACTTCCAGACCGATTCCGTCTTCTATATAGAAATCGATACGATTTCGAGGCGCCAGCCGGTATTCCTTTTGGAAGGGGATATCCTTTCGGGCAAGCGCGTCTGCTATGAGCTCCTGTATTTTGTATTCATCCGGGGTCACACCGATCCGAAGCTCGCGCAGCGCAGCCAATACCCTGTCCACCTGGCCTGCCAATTCTGCCGGTTTCCCGTCTGTCAGTTTCCTTCCCGCCAATTCCTGCCTCCCGTCCCGATATCCAAATTCTCTTTACTCCCCTGGAATCCGTCATGTACCGGAACCCCATGCAAAAATTCCCCGGATCCCTGCCTGCTTATATCATGATTTCCGTTTTCAGAATCCGTTGTCACGGTATCACGGTATTTTAAAAAGGCCCCCGCAGCGAGAGCCTTCGTTCACGAAAGATAATCATAACGCCGATCTGAAATTACCACGTGTCAGCTTAATTATAGGTTGGCCGAGCCGGGTTGTCAATGTGCAAAACCGTCAATCCCTGCGTCTTCCACCACCGTAAATGGAAAAAGTAACATCCAGAGTCAAGGAGCCTCACCGTGGGCGCGAATTTGAGATGCACCACTAAACTTTCGGCACAGCTTCTATAAGCCAAATAATCCAAAGATATATGATCTCAGTGTAAAAGATCACAACCATCACCGCAAGGGTCAGTATATTTTCGATAATCGGCCTGGTCTCCCTTTTCCCAATCTCTAAGGCTGTCTTGTTTCGCACAGTCAGATAAATAAAACATGCGATGCCCAAAAGAAGAGCAAGCCCAAAAAGTATCGTATTAAAATACGGTATTTGGCGAATCATACCCTGTGCATATTTGTTGAGTACAGCAAACAGGATAAAGGCAACGATAAAAAACGCAGCTGAAGCCACAACCATCAGCATCCTGGTCAGGATAGACTTCATAATGGCTGTATTCATAGAGATCTTCCCCCCTGTTAATCAAACTGAGTCCTGCCTACAATTTGCTATTCA
Source organism: Firmicutes bacterium UBA4874 (assembly GCA_002399435.1). GTDB lineage: Bacteria > Bacillota > Clostridia > Caldicoprobacterales > DTU083 > UBA4874. Next base: position 768 of record DHDO01000091.1, on the reverse strand, counting down.
TCGCGCAGAAAGTACTCCCGTATGGCAAGGGTTCCTCCATACTTATATTGAACATTTTCTACCGTAATGTAATTAAGGATTGAATTGAGGTTTCCCCCCTATTCATTTGGCTTATTTTATCTGACATTTTAATGTTATCACGTTTTGACTATAAATTCTATCATTGCAACTATATTTTATTGCTCATATTTCACAGAAATCACCCTTTTAATAGCGACACGGTTCCATCTGTTTCCATTTCTTTATCCGGCAAGATCGTAAAGACATTGTCTGCGATTGCATCAAAGGCACGATCGTGTGTAATGACGACTATGGTCTTTTCCCCTTTTAAACTTTTCAGATAATCAAGCAGTTTGTCCTGTGTATCCACATCCAGATTTGTCATTGGTTCATCCAAAAACAGGTAGTCATAAGGTAATGACAGCACCCTCAGCAGATTCAGCTTCTGTTGCTGACCATAGCTTAAATTAATGGGGTTGCATTGAATTTGTTTTTCCTCAAAATCGATCGCCAAAAGCTTTTTAATTTGATCGTCCGGAGGAATCCCAAACATATTATCCTCAAAGCTGCCTTCTATTACCAGCGTCGGATAGGTTAAAAATGAGCTGTTATCGATATCTCTGGCAATTTTAATGTCTCCGGTTCCGAACTCCGGTGGAATATTACCAGTCAGGTAATTGATCAGCATTGATTTTCCGCTGCCGTTTGCTCCCTTTACAACGGTAAAGCTGCTCTTTTCAATCAGCAGATCCTTCACATTAAATAAAA
>DHDO01000076.1 GCA_002399435.1 Firmicutes bacterium UBA4874 | reverse complement strand
CTTTTCCTGCCATCCGGGCGACGGAGGTTCAGATCGAAGTTACGGAGGCAAAGGGAGATTTTCGTTTCCTGGCCCCTCAGGTTTTTTATATTCGGGCCTGATGGCAGGAAACAGGATAGGAAATGGCGAATCTATGGGATAATAAACAAAATACATTTGGGAAAATATCCAGGAATGGAAAGGGGCAAATGATTTTATGTCAAGCTACACAACGAGGAAAACACCAGGAGACACGGAATGGTTTGTTCATGATCGGTTTGGTATGTTTATCCACTGGGGGCTGTATTCCATGCCGGCCCGTCATGAATGGGTGAAGTCCAGGGAAGAAATACCGGAAGAAAAGTACGGGCAGTATTTCAAATATTTCAATCCGGATTTATTCGATCCGAAGGACTGGGCCCGGAAGGCAAAAGAAGCCGGGATGAAATATGCCGTTCTCACCACGAAGCATCATGAAGGTTTTTGCATGTTCGATTCAAAGTATACGGACTATAAATGCACGAATACTCCGGCCGGCCGGGACATTGTCCGGGAGTATGTGGATGCCTTTCGGGCAGAAGGATTGCGTATTGGATTCTATTATTCCCTGATAGACTGGCATCATCCCGATTTTCCCATCGATCCCATTCATCCGCGGCGTGACGACGAGGATGCCTATGAGCAGAGCAAGGGGCGGGATATGCACAAATATGCGGAATATATGCGCAATCAGGTGGAGGAGCTTTTAACGAACTATGGAAAGATTGATATTCTGTGGTTTGATTTCTCCTATCCGGATCAGACCATGAAGGATCAGCCATGGATGAAAGGCAAGGGCAGGGAGGACTGGGAAGCGGATAAACTGATTGCTCTGGCCAGAAAGCTGCAGCCTGGCATTATCATTAACAACCGCACCGGGATCGAACAGGACCTCTGGACGCCGGAGCAATACCAGCCGCAGGAATGGGTCCGCCATGAGGACACCGGGGAGCTGGTGACCTGGGAGGCTTGTCAGACATTTTCCGGTTCCTGGGGATATTATCGGGATGAAATGTCCTGGAAGACGCCGGATGTGTTGATACAGATGCTGATTAATACGGTTTCCCGGGGCGGGAATCTACTGATGAATGTGGGCCCGACATCCAGAGGCTATATCGATTACCGGGCCGAAAAGGCGCTTAAGGTATATGCGGACTGGATGAAGGTCAACAGTCGCTCCATTTATGGGTGCACCATGGCCGAACCGGAGTTTGTGGAGCCAAAGGGCTGCCGGTATACGCAAAGCGAGGATGGGAAACGCCTGTACATCCATCTGATGGAATATCCCTATGCTTTTCTGGAAGTACCGGGGATGGCCGGAAAAGTGGATTATGCGCAGTTTTTGCATGATGGAAGCGAAATAACCTTTAAGGACAAAACCAGCGATCATTTCAGTGAAGGCAGAATGCAATCGGAGGATTTGCTGGTCTTCAACATTCCGAAGATCAAACCTCCGATTCTCGTGCCGGTGATTGAAGTTTTCCTGAAATAGAAGATTGGAACCAGGATGTTGGATAGATAGGCAGTGCGAATCAATGGTTGCCCGAATTCATCCATATTGAAGACGGCCGGAATCTCCTATCGTTCCGGCCGCTTCGTATTAAATTCTGCTTATTTGCGAATCCCTTTGTCTTAGTGTTTGTGTCTTATCTGTGAAATTCCTTTGTCTTTTTTAGTCTCTGCCTTATCTGTGAATCCCTTTGCCTTTTTTAGTCTCTGCCTTATCTGTGAATCCCTTGTCTTTGGGTTTCTGCCCGGTATCCCTGTCTGTTTGAAATCATTGCTGCGGCTAGAACAGGTCCGCCAAATCCACCAACCGGTCTACAATGATATCCGGTTTCACATCAGAAGAATCCACATCCCGAAGTTTTGCTTCGCCTGTCAGGACCAGGACGCTGGTAGCCCCGTTTCTTGCGCCGATGGCGATGTCGGTGTTCAGGCGATCTCCTACGAAGACCACTTCCTCCTTTGCACAATTCAGATGATCCAGGATGTAGTCTATGGTTTCCCTATACGGTTTCCCGAAATATTTTGGAAGAATGCCGGTGGATCGGGTAATAAAGGCACATATGGCACCACAGTCCGGGATATAGCCATCTTCCATCGGACAGTTGTTGTCCGGATGAGTGGCAAGGAAAGGAGCCCCGTTTCGAATCAAAGTACAGGCTGTTGAGAGCTTTTCATAGGTCAGTGTTGTATCAAATCCAGCTACTACCGCATCCGGATCCTGCTCTGTCAGAAGGATGCCCGTTTCCTGAAAATCCTCTTCCAGCAGCGGAGTTCCCAGCAGATAAATCTTTGGATGGGCCCATCGTTTTTTCAGGTGATAAGCGGTTACCATTCCGGAGGTGATGATCTGACTTTTTGTAACATTGCATCCCATTTTCGCCAGCTTTTGTACATAGACGGCCTGATTTTTGGATGAGTTGTTCGTATAGAAAAGAAAATGCTTCCCCTGTTCTTTCACCTTCTCCAAAAATTCAAGGGAACCTTCCAGCAGTTGATTGCCCAGATAAAAGGTTCCGTCCATATCCAATATGAAATATTTCTTGTTGCCCTTCAATTTTTTATACATTTACCATTGTCTCCTATTCACAGGGAGCTGTTTTGTTCCTGTTTCCGGTCTTTCCTTTCCAGCTTTTCATTTTTCACGGTTCAAACAATAAGGAAAGACAATAGAAACAAAATGAGTATAACACAGGAAGAGTGGATTCGGCAACTTTTGGCATCTTTCG
>DHDO01000003.1:3195-4434 GCA_002399435.1 Firmicutes bacterium UBA4874 | reverse complement strand
GCCAGTCAGGAGTTGCCGCATTTTGATCCGCCGGACATCAGATACATTTATGACAGGATGGAAGAGCAGGATACCGGAAGCGGCCTGCAGGAAGAAAGCACTCCGGACGAAGATATTTTGGAGGAAGAACCGCTTGACGGAAACGCTTCCGAAGACGCTCCGGATGATCATTCTTTTTACGGCGGGGATACGGACATCAATTCTCCGGATGCGAACGGGACAGGAGAAACCGGATATGCGGAAAGCATGGCGTATGAAAATACAATGGGCGAGCCCGTGCCGCCGGCCAATCCAGCCGAATCCTGTCCGGAGGGAAGGTCCTATTGGGATCAGACAAAGGATTACTTTAGCCAACTGTTTCAAAACAACGCAAGAGTCTGGCCTTTTGATGATATTCCTGAAACGGAATGGGTCCGGGTGGAGTATCCGAATCCGTCGCCGTATTCCTGCTATGGGATGACAAACTACGGCAGCAGCGGAGCTGCAGATCATTATCTGGTCGGTCTGGCCCGTCACAGGGGAAAGGTCCGGTATGTCATATATGGAGTGCCGGGGATATACAGTATGGTTCCTCCCATGCCCATGGAGGGTTTTTCCAGATGGCTCCCTGAGAAAAATGGATACGGCGCAGGGTACTGGCTGCTTTATATCGACGCAATCAGCGGAAATGTTGCGTATCCTTATTAAAAGAAGAAAAAGCAAAAAGGAAAAACCGGAAAAAGGGTAGAAACAAAAATTTTATGAAATATTGCCTTTCATAATGGGCAGAGATGTGGTAAAATAAGAAAAGTAGAATTAACATATATTACTATAATTTACAGCGTTCGACAATAAAGGACGATTTCATGCAAAACCAGTCAGATGTTGAAGAATGTTGTTATCAAAGGAAAATTCTACGGAACTGCAATGCTGCATAACAACATCGCCTGCATCACAGGATACCGGAACCGGAGACATTATTCCATGCAGCCGGGCCTGTCGCGGTTTTTTCTGAGGACGGTATCCGTTTTGCGGTGCGATCAACGAATGAGGAGGAGAAGAAATGTCAACAAAGACGAGAGTGGTAGTGGTCGATGACAATCCCCACATCAGGGAGATCATGGCATCCTATATCGGCATGCAGGAGGATATGGAAGTGGTGGGAATGGCGGGGGATGGCATCAAGGGGGAAGAGATAATTCGAAACACTTTGCCTGACGTCGTATTGTTGGATATGATTATGCCGAAGATGGATGGCCT
>DHDO01000003.1:2607-2882 GCA_002399435.1 Firmicutes bacterium UBA4874 | reverse complement strand
TCTGCACCGCAGTCTCCCCGGAAAAACATTGAAGAGAAAATCACGGACATCTTTCTGACCATTGGGATTCCTGCCCATATCAAAGGGTACCATTTTCTGAGGGAGGCAATCAAAATGGTTGTGGAGGATAACGATGTCATCAATCGGATCACCAAGGAACTGTATCCGGGCATTGCCAGAAAGTTCAATACTACCCCCAGCAAGGTGGAACGCGCCATCCGTCATTCCATTGATGTCGCCTGGAACCGCGGCCGGGTGGAAAATATCAACCAGCT
>DHDO01000003.1:1938-2365 GCA_002399435.1 Firmicutes bacterium UBA4874 | reverse complement strand
ATCGGTTTTATTTTATGAAATTGGGTATATAATATCTGATAAAGTAAAATCGATGCGTTTTGGAGGGATGACGGGATGGCTTATAAGAAATGTCCGCGCTGTAATCTGAATTATATCCGGGATACCGATGTATTGTGCGGGATCTGCCGGAAGGAGGTGGGCAAGGCGCTTCGGAGCAAGGAGGAAGAGGAATATGATATTTGCCCGGAGTGCGGCGAACATATTATAAAAGCCGGGGAAGAGATGTGTTATCAATGCAGAAAAGAGAAGGAGAAGGAAGATCCGGATATAGAGGAGTCCCGGGACGACCACTGGGATGATTTTTCCGAAGAGGAAGAGGATCGGATTTTTGAAGAGGAGGATCCGGACCTGGAGGAGGATCCGGAGTCCGAAGAATAATTTGGTGGCGGACGGACAAACTAATGCA
>DHDO01000003.1:349-1682 GCA_002399435.1 Firmicutes bacterium UBA4874 | reverse complement strand
TGAAGGCAAACCGGGGACGAAAGAAGACATACGTAAGGGAAGGCGTTATTGTAGACACCTATGGCAATATTTTTACGGTGGAGGTGGATGTCAACAAAAAATCCGTGCAAACCCTTTCCTATACTTATTCGGACCTTCTGACCTCCAATGTGGAGCTCACNNGTATGCAGCAGCAATGAAAAAATTTGTGTCAGCTGACGCAAACGGGCAGCTTAAAAAATGAAGGCGTTCAAGCCTTCTTTTTTTATCATAATTATCGCATAATTATCGTTTCCCCCTTATATGATATAGTATGAAATTTTTATGGACAAATAAGGATCAGAGGAGGGGGAGCAACATTGGCAATCGAATGCAGTAGGAATTTGATGAAACTGAGCCAGGTAGTTGGTGAGGAATCATCCCAGGCGCTGGTGGAAGGCGAAATAAATGTACCGGATTCCAGGGAACCGGTGGCGCGGATATTGGATATAAGCTGTGATGCAATCATTAACAGTCATGAAGTCATTCAGGATAAGATCATGGTGGAAGGGATCCTGCGCTATGACGCCCTGTACATCCCGGAAGGGGAGGACGCCGCAGTGGATGCCGTGGATGCTGAAATCGGATTTACCCAGTATCTTGAAATGGCCGGCGTTCAGCCCGGGATGACTTCCCGGCTCCAACTGGATGTGGAGCACATCGATTATGAGCTGGTTTCGGGAAGAAGGATCACTGTAAAAGCTGTTCTGAATCTGTACGGCCGGGTCAGCCAGGTCATGGAACTGGATGCCGTTCAGGGCTTTACCAATCTCACGGATGTGGAGGCACTGACGGATCATATCCGCACCTCAGTAAGCGGGGAAGCCGGGAATGCGCAGACTATGGTGCGGGAAGACCTGGAGCTTTCCGATTCCATGCCATCCATCCAGAAGATTTTACGGAAGGAGGCAAGGGTACAGATTCAGGAAAAAAAGGCAGTAGACAATAAAGTTGTGGTTCATGGCGATGTGGACCTGAATCTGCTCTATCTTTGTGACGATGAGGAGGATCCGGTCCAGTTCCTGGAGCAGAGCATTCCGTTCAGTCATAACGTGGACATTCCGGGTGCGTATCAGGGTATGGACTGCACGGCGGAGGTAACGGTTTCCGAGTTTTATACGGATCCGCGGGAGAACATCAACAACGAGCTGCGGATCATCGATGTGGAACTGATTCTCAATCTGGAGGTGCAGGTATTTGAAACGCAGGAAGATGAGATTCTTTTGGATGCCTACAGCCCTTCTGTTCCCATGGAGCTGGAGAAACGGAAGATCAAACTGCAGCAATTTGCGGGAGAAACCCAGGAACAGACAAC
>DHDO01000003.1:0-127 GCA_002399435.1 Firmicutes bacterium UBA4874 | reverse complement strand
TGGCAGACCGTCCATTACCGGGGAAAGGACGGAGGATGGAAAGGTTCTGCTGGAAGGGGTTCTGTCCGTCCAGGTGGTTTATCAGACCAATGAATCCGCCCGGATGATCGGAAGCTTCCGTGAGGAT
>DHDO01000109.1:52016-54860 GCA_002399435.1 Firmicutes bacterium UBA4874 | reverse complement strand
GCCTCCTGTTCCACATCAAAGTATACAGGAAAGGAAAAGCCTTTCTCCTTTACATATCGTGCTCCCTTTGCTTTGGTTTCATCTCTTACACCCACCAGATCCACCATAATAAATGTAATGTCTTCTCCCATCTGTTTATAGGCCTGCTCAAATTCGGGCATTTCCTTTTTGCATGGGGGACACCAGCTTGCCCAGAAATTCAAAACAATAGGCTTGCCAAACAAATCGGACAGTTTTACGGAATTTCCCTCCATATCCTCCACTGTAAAATCAGGTGCCTGCATTTCTTCGCTTTTTTCCTCCTGCTGCCGGGGCGTCTGGGATGGACGGGATGCCTGGGAGGGGCCCTGGGATTTCTGTGAAGACTTCCCCTTTTCCTCCACTTTATCAAGCCTGCCTTGGGGAGCAACCTCCTTGCTGAGCCGGTTGTATGCAAAAACTGTAATTCCGATAAACAATGCAAATACCAGGAAAGATACCATTGTTTTCACTTTCTTACTCATGTCTGTACCTCCTAAACTGTCAGATCGGAAAGATAACGGACCATCGTTCCCGTTGCCATGAGAATTCCGAGGATAACAAGCAGCCCGCCGGATATCCCGTTGATGATCCTGTAATTTCTTTTAATGAAGTCAAACGTCCCTTTCAGCTGATCGATTAAAAGCGCACTGAAAACAAATGGAATCCCCAACCCCATGGAAAAAGCAAGCAACATGAAAATACCCTGCAGGGTCGAGCCACCCAGGGAGGCGGTCAGTAAGGCGGAACCCAGAAATGCTCCTACACATGGTGTCCAGCTGATGGAAAACACAATCCCCAGAAGGACAGAGGACAAAAAGCCAAGGCTCCGGACATTCGCGGTTTTCTGACGGGTCCTGTTCAGGAATCCTATATGGAACACGCCCATGAAATTCAGTCCAAATATCATGACAATCAGTCCTGTCACAAGGTTCAGAACCGTTGCATAATCCCGCAGCAGCTTTCCAACCGATCCGATAAAGGCGCCCATGACAAGAAAGACAATGGTGAAACCCAGGACAAAACCGATGGAATTGACAAGCGTTTTTCTTTTATTGGTCTCACCTGCTGCAAAATAGGAAATATAGACAGGCAGCATAGGCAAAAGACAAGGCGATATAAAAGTAATGATCCCTTCCAAAAACAGCATAATATATTGCATATGCGTCCTCCTTATCTTAGGCCCCCCTTATCCTTTCTCCAGGAAGGGCTGCGGATTTGCTTCTCCATTAAGTAATCCCCAATATACATATATTCTTGCGCCTTGTCAAGATGCCCGTTCCATCTGATCAGTCCGCACGGTATTTACAGAGCTATTCATACACAGACCAGCAAACACACAAACATCAGAATCAGAATGTCATATATCGTCCCGAATCAGCGGCATGCTCATGCATCTCGGACCGCCTCTGCCCCTGGACAATTCGGAACCAGGCATCTCCAGCACTTCCACGCCATAGTCCCGTAGAATCCGGTTGGTGATGTAGTTCCGGTCATATACAATGACCTTCCCGGGGCTAATGCACAAGGTATTGGATCCGTCGTTCCATTGCTCCCGTTCCGAGTCCACCCGATCCTGACCGCCGCAGCGAATCATGGTGACCGGATCCTGGTCCATATGGTCTCCCAGTATTTGCGAAAGGTTGCCATCCAGCTCATTTACAGACAGGGAGCATTTTCCGCTGCCCCGAAAGATTTCGTATACTCTCAGGCTGCCCAGAATCTCAGGGTGAATGGTGAACTTATCAGTATCAATCTGCGTCAGCACCGTGTCCAGATGCATATATGCCCGGACATTTGGAATATCCAGTGCCAGAATGGTCTCTATCTCCGAATCCCTGTCCGTAAAAATGTTCTGTGCCAGCTTTTCAATGGCTTCCGGGGTGGTACGCTGGGAAATGCCCACTGCCAAAGCCCTGGGACTCAGATTCAGGATGTCCCCTCCTTCTATATGAAATGGATCCTCTCTCCTGTAATAGAAAGGCACTTTGCCTGCGAAATCCGGATGGTTCTCCAGAATCAGCTTCCCATAGATCGTTTCCCGTCTTCTGGTCCCGGAGTACATTCGGTTTAGGCTGACACCTCTGCCGATGCTGGCAAAAGGATCCCTGGTAAAGTAAAGATTGGGCATGGGATCCAGGACAAAACGGCCGCCGGACTTCACCAGATCTGCCAGGGGACGGTAAGTTGCATCCTTCATTTCATTCGTGCTGACTCCCGCCATGGTCTTCAGCACCAGGTCCTTTTCGTCTTCGATCCCATTCAGCAGGTCAAACAGCTCATTTTTGTACTCCATTGCCAGGCTTCCGCCTTCCTCAATCACCTGCCGGATAAAATCTTCACGAATCTCCGGTCCAATCCGTAATGTTTCTGCCGCCAGGTCCTCCAGATATACCACTTCCGTCCCCTGATCCCTCAGAATGCCCGCAAAGACATCGTGTTCCTGCTGCGCCGTTTTCAGATAGGGAATATCATCAAACAATAATCGTTCCAGCTCTCCTGGCACCAGATGTTCCAGTTCCTCACCCGGGCGGTGAAGCATGACTTTTCTCAGTTTTCCAATTTCATTTGTTACATGAACAGGCATACTGTCCCTCCCACTGCTTTTTTACTTCCTATTACTCCTTCTATTCTATCCTAAATTGCACATTACATGGGCAATTTCCATAAATATATTGCAATGAACTATGTTGCATTATGTTGGATAAAATAGGCTTTGCCCTTGTACTTTCTGTTGATAAAATCAGATTACGTTTATAGTTTATATTCGATATTTTTAATATAAACGTGCCAACGGTTACTCTTACTTGACACATACACAGTTAC
>DHDO01000109.1:46339-51791 GCA_002399435.1 Firmicutes bacterium UBA4874 | reverse complement strand
GTTACACGGTTACTTGACACATATTCAAGGATTATCACGATTGAAAATAGTTATCATTTTATATATAATAAGCCATGACAAGAAAAAAATGATCCTGATATAATATTGAAATGAGGTCTGTCAATGAAAAAGTACAGTGTCATTACTTTGGGAGAGTCCCTGATTGATTTTATCCCCTTAACGGATCTGGTCAGCGGAAAATACAAAGCCGCAGTCGGCGGTGCTCCCCTCAATGTAGCAATAGGACTGTCCCGCCTGCTGGACCATGTTGCCATGATAACCCGCGTGGGCAATGATCCCATCGGTTTGGAAATCATAAAGACCCTCAGGGCAGCAGGAGTTGAGGATTCCCTGGTGCAGGTGGACCCAGGGCGTCATACTCCCGTCAGCGTGATACTGCCCAAAGCCGCCGACATGGAGAGATATATCATTTATCGTGAAAATACAGCAGACAGCAATATTGATATCCATGAAATTCCCAGACAAATCTTTTCCGATACCTGGCTGTTTCATATAGGAACTCTTTTGTCCACCACAAAGCAATCGGAGGAAACCACGCTGAACATACTCCAGCTTGCCAAAAAAGGCGGAGCAAAGATTTCCCTGGATGTCAATATCCGCCCTGGCTGCTGGAAAGACAAGAATCAGATGATTCATGCGGCACGTACTTTGGTGGATATGGCGGACCTTGTGAAATGTACAAAGGATGAGCTGGAGATTCTGGGTATTAATCCAGGCGATTACGTTCATCCGGATAATCCTGACAAACTATTTGTCATAACAGACGGCCCCAATGAGGCCTGTGCCTGCTGGAAAGGGCAGACGATCTCCCGGGCAGTTCCGAAAGTCCATGCAGTGGACGTGACCGGCGCCGGAGATGCCTTCCTCTCAGCCTTTCTGTACCAGTATGTAACATACCGGATGGCCGGACAGGAACTGGACACCGAAAAGATCGGCCGATGCATGGCTTTGGGGGTAAAGGCCGGCAGCCATGCGGTACAGACATATGGCACACATGAGAGTTACCCCACCAGGGCAGAGCTTCTGGGATAAGGGAGTCCTTGTATACCAAAGTTAAAGTTATGGATAAGAGGGTCAATGTGAGTTTCACTTATTCGCAGTGAAAAAGCCTGCACTTATTTTCTAAATCAGACGTGATAAACATCATTCAAGTGCAGGCTCATAACCCCAAGCTATGACACTATGCGGTATTGATTCCTATGTACATTGGCAGCTGAATCCATAGTTTCTTTTTTACCCTGCTATTTACATTCATAGCAAGGAACCATCCGCAATCCTATCAAATCATTCTTCGTCCATAACAATTATCACTTTCATCGCTTTATCCTTTTGTTCATCAATTATCTGATACGCCCTTTGATATTCCGTGAAAGGTATATGATCTGTAATCAGCAAGTCAAATTTTATAAGACCCGCCTCAGCCAGTTCAATTGCTTTTTTATAATCTTCCACACGATACATTGCAGTTCCAAGCAATGTAAGTTCATGGTCCTGAATTAAGGCTGCATTGATATTCGCCAGATCTCCAAATACACCAACTACAACGATATAGCTGCCCTTGCGTGCATATTCAATTGCCTGGTTGATGGTTTCATTGATACCAACACATTCAAATATCACATCCGCCCGATCAGGCCCGAAATATTCAAGTATTGATTGTTTCAAGTCTTTTTTAGCCGGATTGATTGTCTCTATCCCTGCTTTTCCAGCTACTTCCAAGCGATATTCACTTATTTCAGAAATGAGCACTTTATCTGCGCCCATTGCTTTGGCCGTCTGTGCTACAAGATTACCGATTGTTCCTCCGCCCAGAACCAGCACATTCTTATTTTTCACATCTCCATAACGCCTCACGGCATGAACAGCCACAGCCAGGGGCTCGATCATTGAACCATGATCCCAGCTGATATTCCCTGGTAACTTCAGTGCCTTTGATGCTTCTGTTACAAAGTATTCACTGGCCATCCCCGTTGTCTGGAAACCCATGACCTTTAGCACTTCACAATCGTTATACATTCCATGTGTACAGGGGTAGCATTTACCACAAACCACCTGCGGCTGTATTGTAACTCTGTCACCCACCTTAAAGTCGGTCACATTTCTTCCTGCTTCCACTACTTCTGCAGAGACCTCGTGGCCTTGTACCACAGGGTAGCTGGTAAAGGGGTGTTTACCGTGATAAACATGAATATCCGAGCCACACACTCCGATACGTTTCATTTTCACTTTAATCTGATCCGGGTTAACCGCAGGTATAGGCACTTCCCGATAGATAATTTTGCCTGGTTTTGTCATTAATGCCTGTATCATGATGATATATCTCCTCTCTATCAGTATTCTTTAATCCTGCCCCAAACTTCGTTGAAACTGAGAATGGCAGCTCCAGGGAATTCTGATAGAATAATGTTGTTAAATCAATAAACCATCAAAAACAAAGGAGCTGCCATCCATAATGAAAGTATATCAGGAGAATAAGGGACCCGTCAATGAGAATGTCGAAATAGCAAACAACACAGTGATGCATGAAAAGCCCAGAAAACTATGCCATATCGGTCTACACTTGTGGAAATACGTCATTGTCAAATAACTTTTATTTCCATGGCTTATTGAACTATTAAAGACGGACTGTCTTTTACATACGGGTTTTTTACCCAGCCGATGGTAATGATTTCACATGGCTTTGCCTTCATTTTCACCGTATGTCCGTCTTCCACTTCCAGATCATGCAGATACGTTTCATCCGCCCGAAGCTGCATTGCTTTTTCACAGGCCACACTGCCTGAGATTTCAAACCGGACGTTCCGGTCGGTTGTGTTATAAAGTCGCACCACTATGGACGGTCCGTCTTCTGCTTTTTTAACTGCGGTAACCATCATCTCCGCGCCGTCCACAGTAAAAAGGGAAGTGCTTCGGCTCAAGGTTATTTCTTTATAGGGACTTTCCCGGAAGAATAATTCCTTGATTTCTGTATCCTGGACGGCAGGCCGTCCGCCTGTAAATTTCCGGACATCATAAGGCTGATAAAAGGCGATCAGTTCATTTGCAAACTGTTTCAGCAGATGCAGCGCTCCGCTCTTCGTCGTATTGGGACAGAATCCCAGATGAAGTGTCTGGGTGCCCAGACATTCCAGCCCTTCCTGCCTTTCCGGATGCTTCTGAGTCCGGTCTTCCACGCGGGACATCCAATGATTGCCGCGAAGCAATGTGACGGCAATCTCTCCGCTCAACAGATGTTCGTATTCGTACAGGCCTTCATTCAGTATTGCCATTCCCTGCTCCCCTGCATTGTTTTCCGCATCCTGCGCCGTTATGTATATGCATCCGTCGTTTGGCTGCGTTCCATTGGCAATCCCCTTCAGCACATCCCGTCTGTCCCGTTTGATGATGTCAAATGGAGCGCCGGCGTAGGTAAAATCAGATGATATGCCGGTGCGGAACAACATCCGGAGCCTGTGATCCCTGGACACGTTCTGAACTCTGCAGGATATGTCCAGAATACGGCTGTCTTTCTCTAAAGATAATGTAATCTCCACCCTGTTCCTGCAGGTATGGCGGCTGCGCTCCTTTTTAACGATATCATATTCCTCCGGCAGGATCATATCGTAGGCTATCGTACCGGACTGCACCAGATTGGAATCCCTGTTCCCCGCAATCGACGGCGGAAATGCCTCCGAAGATATCGGTACATCCCCTTCCACTGGTTCGTAAACATATGCGTTTCCAAAATCCCCGCTGTCCTCCAGAGCAATCAGGTCCCTGCAGACCCTTCCGGTTTTTTTGTCGGTTACGTCCACACTCCCGTCTTCCCGGATATCCACTTTCAGATAATCATTTTCCATGGCATATGTACGAACCGGTGTATTCTCCTCCTGGCAAACCGGTACCTCCTGCCCGGATTTCTTCAGAATAAAACTGGTGTAGCCCATGGGGGCAATATCCTCCACCAGGATCTCGGTCTCAAACGTATCGCAGTCAATCAGTCCAGGCAAATTAATGGGACTGGTGGATCGCATGGCCTCCCGGTATTCTCCCACGATTTCAAACGGAATGTTCCGCCCGTTTTCATCTGTCAGGGTAAAGCCTTTCATTCCTTCCTCTTCCGGGATCCGGACAGACAGTCTGGCAATTCCACTTCGTTTTTCCTCCGTTGTGTTCCACACGGTAATAAGATAATCGTCTTTCTCCATATCTTTTCTGGTAATTCTTGAAGCGATCGTATCCATACCGTCCTGCAACAGTTCGCCGGCAACTTCCTCCCACCTTGCAAAACGGTCTTCCATGTTTTTATGAACGGCATCCGTACCGCATCCACAGATACTGTCATGAGGATGATTCTGAATTAAAAGCTTCCATAAATACTCCAGATAATCTTTCGGATAAAGTCCTTCCAACCCCAGCAGATCAGCGAACGCATAGATGGGTTCGATGCTGTTCTGCAGCATATTCTGTGCTTTTGTATTCCGCTGCTTTAAATACACCCTGGACGACAAGGTGCCTTTCAGCAGATCATAATCCTCCCCCTGCCGCAGCTCTCCGCACCATTCATCAATGGTCATGTGATGTTCCCGGATAAAGGTTTTGATCTTATCGGTGAATTCCTCCATGGTGCATTGAATCAGCTTTCCCCGGTCCCCGATCAAGCGATTGGTCCGTCCCAGGATATTGTTGAGATGCTCCTGCGGCTCCAGATGATCGACGCCGTTCATAAGGAGATAATATGGCATGTCACAGGCCCCGCCATACATTTTTTCAATCAAATCCAGCAGCTGTACATTCTTGTTCTCATCCTCCGAAAAACGCTGGGCATTGTTATACCAAACGGTAAAACGTACACTCAGGACCTCGGAACCATCCTTTCCCCGCCACCGGAATTCGGGATAGGTCATCCTGCGCTTCCTCCTGCCGTCTGGTCCGACAGTATAAAAGCTGTACCCCCGTCCCAAAAGGCATGTGTCTATTCCAAACTGGTTGAAAATCTGCGGCAGCTGACTGATGTTGCCAAACTGATCCGGGATATAGCCCGTTTTTGCACAATTCCCAAAGCGTTTCGCAATTTTGGTCCCAATCATCAGATTTCGTATGGTCGCTTCTCCGCTTGTGAGATAGAAGTCGTTCTGGACATACCAGGGCCCGACTAAAAGTCTTCCTTCCCCAATATATTTTTCCAGCAAATCCTTCTTCTGGGGATGGATCTCCAGATAATCCTCCAATACAATCGTCTGCGCATCCAGATGAAATATATAGTCCGGATCCTCCTCCAGGATATTCAGAAGATGATCCATCATTTTCACAAGCCGATATCGAAATTGTTCGAAAGTGAAGTACCATTCCCTGTCCCAATGGGTGTGTGATATGACACAATACTCTTTTTTCATTTTCCAATTCCCTTCTGCCCTTAATTCTGGCTCTTCTTCCTGCCTTTTCTTCCTGC
>DHDO01000109.1:44363-46185 GCA_002399435.1 Firmicutes bacterium UBA4874 | reverse complement strand
CTTCCTGCCTTTTCTTCCTGCCTCTTCTGCCTGGTTTCTCTTCCTGCTCCCTCTTTCTGCCCTCTATTCCTGGTTTCTCTTTCTGCTTCTTCTTTCTTCCCGACTTTTGGCTTTCTTCTCCTTGGTAATGCCATAATCCTTCATTCATAACCCGTTTTACCAGCAGCAAATATAAATATGTGCCTGTGGAAATTTCCGCTTTTGGCGAAAATGCTCCCGTTATGGGTTCGGTGGCCCTGGCGCTGGACATGCTCATTTCCTGACCTCTTTTCTTCAGGGAAATTCAAACTTTTTTCTTTTCCGTGTCCACTTCTCCTGTTCTGATGAAATCTATATAGTGTAAGGCAAACAAATGTTTGATTGCCTTGCCAATTCATCAGGAAAGGAGGTGTTTCGTATGGCATTGGTAAAAAAGCCGTTTAGCACCAGGGTACAGATTCGTTTGAGCCTTGGCATGGGGGAAAACGGCAGGGAACGGACCAGGGCAAAGTCTTTGAACAGCATCAAAACGGATGCCCTTGATCAGGATGTCTATGATGTGGCTTCCGCACTGGCAGCTCTTCAGAGCTACCCGGTTGCCGGAATCCGCAAGGTGGAACAGTCCGACCTGATCAACGAGTAACAAATGGAATCCGCAAAGTGGGACAAACCGACCTGATCAACGAGTAACAAATGAAATCCGCAAAGTGGGACAAACCGATCTGCTCGACGAGTAACGGATCCGCAGCAGTCAAAGGAAGTCCCAACTTCAGAGGAAAGGAGATGAAAATATGGAAACAATGCTGGAGATGATTTTCAAAACCGGATTGGGTAAGAAATTCCGGGTCACCTTTGACAGCCCCAGGGGAGACCTGGACCCCGCCGAAGTCAAAGCAGCCATGGAAACGGTCATCGGCAAGGACGTTTTTGAAGTGGAAGGCGGCCTGGCGGGAATCGACAGTGCTCAGCTCGTAACGACCCAGACGGAAGCCCTGGAATTTGCCTGAGAAAACAAGGGGGAGTTTCTCCTCCCCCCTTTTTCATTCCTGACAAACCCGTGAGCTGTCAGGGGCTCAGCCACTTACCCGCAGAACAAGCGGTTTAAAAGGACAGCCGTAAAAGAGTCATCCGTTAACCGCCCATGCACAAAACAAGCAGGAAAGGAGGCAAGGATATGGAAGAACTGGCCGGCTTGATTGCCAATGTAGGCTTTCCCATTGTGATTTCCGTGTATCTGCTGGTCCGGATCGAAAACCAGCTGAAGAACCTGGATCAATCGATCCAGGACCTTACCCATACCATACACGGGATTGAATGATCGTGATCCTTCAGCACAATACAGGCTCCCGGGAATTCCCTGACAAAGTTCGAAACTATTAACCTGAGTGAAACTTGAAGAGCGGCCCATCCTTCTCCGGATGAGCCGCTTTTGAAACACCCAAATCACACAAAAAAGCCAATCCGGGCTGAAACACCCAGATCATAAAAAAGTCAATCCGGGCCGATCCGCTTTTTTATGACTTCGGCAGGCAGCTGCTGTTTCTCAGGATTCCGGTGATTCCGGCCGATGCATGGGCTGATTTCGGAGAACTGTGCCATCCTCCAGTCTCAGCCAGGATTCCACCTCTGATTGTCCCTCTCTCAGCCGAATGATTCTTGCCCCGCGTGCAAAGTTTTCTTTTCCGTATGTGTGATACCCGGTGGCACGTCCATAATACAAACGGATTCCATACAAATCCCCGCAGTAATCGTTGATATGATCGTGGCCCACAAACATTCCCTTCACATCACCCATTTCGAGCATTGCAGAAAACATTCCGGAATTCTGTTTTGGACAGCATAC
>DHDO01000109.1:38259-44074 GCA_002399435.1 Firmicutes bacterium UBA4874 | reverse complement strand
GTACCCGAATCCATCATGTACAGGATCCATCCGGTCCGATCTCCGTTCCTGCTGTCGATTTCAAGAATGTAATTGCCCAGACCGCTGATGCCCGGATGTCCCGCCTGCGTCAGACATAAATCACTTTCCTGCTGAACCGCCAACAGAGCCTCCTTGCTCTCGCCGTGCTCGTCATCATGATTCCCAAAAACCACTGCAAAGGGTACCTGAGCTTCCTCAACTGGCTCCAGCGCCTTACGCAGCGCAACGAGGTTGTCCGTCCCTACGGATGTATCCCCGGTAAACACCACAAGATCCGGCCTTTCCTCCTTCAGCACCATCCGTTCCACCGCGCTGGTCCTTCGGTCTTCTTCACTGTCATTCATCCAGTGTACATCCGTAAACTGAACGATTTTAAAGCAACCGTCCGCACCAAATTTCAATGTTCGATCCATTTCAGCCTCTCCATTCCGTTAGTTTTCCTGTCTTTTAATCCTATGCTTTTTCATGAACTCCATATACTGCTGCCAGTCATACCGACTGTGAAAATGCGTCCCGGAACGCAGGTGAAATCCAATCGTTCCTTCCTGAAACGTATCTCCTGCCTTTGGCATCCTGTCGGGATGGACAAAGCCTTCCTTCCCAAGAAACCGGTAAACTTCATCCGCCGCGGTATAGGACAGATACTGACTCATTGGATCCGACCAGGTATCATCTACCGCTGTCCCGGCACATACATAGCGGGGTGCAATGGCTGCCACAAGAAAATGCTGATCAAATGGCATCTGCCCTTCCCGGCCTGCATATTGGCTGTAATTGGGGCAGAACCAGTAGGGAAAATGGTCCGTTATCTGTTTGATCCGTTCCCCCTCTTTTCCCCGGGTTATCGCATCGCCGGAGCATCCAGAATCATTTGGAAAGCAAAAGGCAAATCTTTGATCATAGGCTGCTGCCACCAAAGCCGTCTTGCCGAGACGGGAATGCCCCATCACCCCTACATTACGCAAGTCAATATCCGCTCTGGTCTCCAGGTAATCCAAAACGCAGGAGGCTGCAAAAGCCCACATCATCAGCTTTCCCGTATCCTCCGCCGGACGCCCGCCTTCCTTTTTCAGAATGCCTGCCAGCCCGCCGGTAAAATCGTCGTCCCGGTCCGCTGCGATATCCTGATAACAGAAGGTGACAACGGCAAACCCTTCGTCGGTAATCTCCTCAAGCGGTAAATAGCGATCCGGTGCATCCGGACGAAAGGCCAGATATACGATGGTCATCGGATTTGCAACCTTTTTCGGGACAAAAACCTGCAGCGGGAAAGAGAACGGCTTCCCCTGTATTTCCATGGAAAGCAGGATACTTTGCTGCAGGACTTTTCCGGCACAGGCCTGATCGTCTTCTTTCTTCACCACAGCCGACATCCTCTCAGGAGGGTCCAGGCATTGTCCGTATTCCTCCCTGCACAGTAAATCCAGGATTTCCTTCCGCCTTTTTTCCCAGTCTCCCGCACTTTGAACCGGTGTGCCATTTGGAAACTCCAGCAATTTCGGAAGATGGAGATCATCCAGCCTTTCCTTCCACACTGAACCTCACCCTTTCTTAAAAAGCAGGCAACACGCTTTGTCATCAGCAGGATTGATATCCTGCAATAGCTTGTATGACCGGCCCGTATTTACATGGCCCATTATATACTGGTGTGTACTGCCAGGCAAGCATTATATACTGGTGCTTACTACCGACAAGCATTATATACTGGTGTACTACCGGCAAGCATTATGTACTGGTGTAAACCATCAGGCAATAGTCCTTTTCAAACGGCACAGAAATGAAAAGAAATGTGAGTGTCCCCACCCCTTTGAATTTATACAATCCTCCACCTCCGCCCTTCATTGCAGCCGCGGCAGGATCATTTTTACGGCGAGTCCGCCGTGGGAACTGTGCTCCACAAGGGTTTTGCCTCCGTGGGAAGCTGCGATCTGCTTTACGATCTTAAGACCAAGCCCATGACGCTGTCCCGTTGTATTGGTATCGCAGACCATATAATGCGGTGCTGTATTCAGCGCTTTCCTTTCTGCTTCGGAAATCCCGATCCCGTCATCCTCGACACAGATGTTACAGCTCTTTTCCGTTGACTGAACCGAAACATACACTGTACAGCCATTCTCATTATGGTTGATGCAGTTTTGGATCAGATTGGACACGGCCCGCTTCAGTAAGTCCCGGTCCGCATTGACAAAACAGGAAGACAGGGTATCCTCCGTTTCCCATTCCATCGGGTATTTCTTTTCAATATCGGTATTCATGAAATCCACAACCACCTGCCGGACCAGTGCCACAGCGTTTTCCCTTTTCTGCTTTACAGGCTGCATATTATATTCCAGTTTGGAAGCAAGATTCAGATCCCGGATCAGATTGCTCATTCGCTGACTCTGCTGATAGATCACCATAGCCTTCTTCTGCACGCTGTCCGGGAGACCGGAATCGTTTTTCAGCTGTTCTGCATATCCCATGACCATGGACAGCGGAGTACGGATATCATGGGAAACCCCTGCAATCCAGTTTGCCCGGGCCGTTTCCTTTTTCCGCAGCTGATCGTTCTGGGACTGCAGCACCTCCGAGGTACGGTTGATATTGACAGACAACTCGGACAGCAGGCCCCTTTCCCGGATATATACCGGTTTCCCGGTGGGCAGAGCCTGTATCCCATTGGCAATCGGCCGGACCGATTTCAAAAGCCTTGAATTGGCGATCATGTAGATAAGAAATATGAGTGCAACATTGATGGACAGCAAAAAAAGGATCATCTTTGGCAGGTTGGCGATGAATTGATAGTCCCAGCTTGGCCACATATGTTTCCAGAAGCTGTCTTTCGGATAACCCAATACCATTAGGCCCTGTTCCAATTTCCCTGTAAAAGTCGGATATCCGTCAATATATCCACGGGTCAGGTCTGCAACATCAGACAGGGAAAATTTCAGCGGGACCGAATCGGGGAGATGGTCTGTGTGCCACACCACCTGATGGGTGGCATCCTCGATAAAAATCGCCCAGACGTGATGGGACTTCAATTCGTCGGACACCGGGCCGGACAGGACATATCCCTTCTCCGTCCGCTTAAGGGCCGCAGCTGCCTGCTCCGCTGCTTTCCACGGGGTGCCGTTGGGAGATTGCTTCAGAGCCACAATGACCAGCATGACAAAATTCAAAACAATCAGCAAAAATGAGCTGAGCAGCCATATCCCAACAAAGCGACGAATCAGTTTCGGAATGCTGTTCATCATCCGACTCTCAGTCTCCCTCCACCATCAGTTTATATCCCAGCCCCTTGACGGTCAGAAGGGATACAGGCCGGGAAGGATTTTGCTCTATTTTTTCCCTGATCCGGCGTATGTGGGCCATCAGCGAGTTTTCATAGCCAAAGGGGTTCTCGCCCCAGGCTGCTTCGCACAGGGCGTCGATGGACACGATGCGGCCTGCGTTTCGATACAAAGCCAGCAGCAGCGCATGTTCCTTTGCAGTGAGGGGAATGGATTTTCCACCTTTTACAACCTCCGCACGGGCAAAATCAATTTCACTGTGGCACAGCTTTACCAGGGAATCCTCCTCTTTATAGCATCTCCGCAGAATGGCCATGATGCGGTACAGCAGCTCCTTCGGCGAAAACGGCTTGACCATGTAATCGTCGGCTCCCAGTCCAAAGCCTTTGAACTTGTCCTCCTCCTCGCCCCGGGCCGTCAGGAACAAGATCGGATAATCCCCGCTGTCCCTCAGTTCCTTCATTAAAGAAAAACCACTTCCGTCCGGAAGCATCACATCCAGGATTGCCAGCTCCGGATAGAATTCCTCTGCTGCCGCAATCGCTTCCTTCACACTGCCTGCTGTTTTTATCCTTTCAAATCCACCCTCCGTCAGGATGGAGCCCACCATATCCAGAAGCTCCGGCTCATCATCGACAAGCAGGATGCGTTTTGTCTTTAAATATTCCGAGGCCACAGGAACTCCGCCTTCCTTCCGTTTCCGTCCTTTCGCATGATTTCATTATAGCACAGGGCGCTTTCTTTTATCACCTTCCGGCGAAATGTAAGACAGATGTAAGGAAGGGGAAAGGTTGCTGCAAGGTTGGATCGGTAGAATGTTTCTGTAAGAAAGGGAAAGAGGGAAAGCCGGAACTGATAAGAAGCAAAAAGCTGGAACTGATAAGAAGCAAAAAGCTGGAACAGATAAGAAGCAAAAAGAGAAGGGGTATGAAATGAGAAAAAAGCAAAATCAATACAACCTATGCAATCAATACAATCAATGCATTCAATTCAATCAATGAAATCAATGCAAACCGAAAAGACAAAACAAACGGGAAAGGAGCAGAAAGATATGAATATCATTGAATCCAGTCACCTGACCAAAACCTATGGGGACTTTGCCGCCGTATCCGATATCCATCTTCACATACCAGGAGGAAAAGTTTATGGCTTTCTCGGCCCCAACGGGGCAGGAAAATCCACGACGATGAAAATGCTGCTGGGATTGACCAAACCTACGCGCGGTACCTTTGTAATTGACGGCAAAAAATATCCGGAAAACAGGATGGAGATTCTGGGAGAGGTCGGATCCCTCATTGAATCCCCTGCTTTTTATGGAAACTTAAGCGGAGAGGAAAATCTGGAAATTGTCCGCAGAATCCTGGGTCTGCCAAAGTCCGCTGTTTCCGAAGCACTGGAGATTGTAGGCATGACTCCATACCGAAAAAGGCTTGCCGGAAAATACTCTCTTGGCATGAAACAGAGACTGGGCCTGGCCAGCGCCCTGATCGGCAGACCCCCGATTCTGATTCTGGACGAGCCGACAAACGGGCTGGATCCCGTGGGGATCCATGAAATACGGGCCCTCATTCGTTCCCTGCCGCAGCAATTTGGCTGTACGGTACTGATATCTTCCCATCTGCTGTCCGAAATGGAACGGATGGCGGACTCTATCGGCATCCTGAATCACGGGCGTCTTTTGTTTGAAGGGACGCTGCAGGAACTGAAGCAAAGAGCCGGAGCTCAGGGGTTCCCTACGGAGAACCTGGAGGACTCTTTTCTCTCTCTGATTGAAGCGGATAACCGGCAGACAGGAGGCATGAGATGAGCGTGTTCCCGGAATGCAAAAAAATGAAACGAACCGGTTTTTTTCCGGCGCTGCTGCTTGGCGGGCTGTTTTCCGCCATGGTTCCCGTTTTGAATATGGCCTTCCGTTCCGAACTCTATACCGGACAGGGCAAGCCTCCCGTCCGGATCCTGCTTGATGCAAACTGGCAGATGATGGCCATGCTGAACATACTGCTTGTTCTGGTCGGTACCTGCATTCTGTATCATACGGAGTATGAGAATCATGCCATTGGGAAAATGGCTGCCCTGCCGATAAGAAGAGGCAGACTGTTTGTGGATAAGTTTCTGTTGATGGCTGCTGCCTGCATTGTCATTCTCGCATTGGAAGCGGCTGCAGTTGGATTTTGTTCCTTCCGCTGGTTTCCGCTGCCTGAAGGCTTTCATGGGCTCATCCTGGAGCTGCTTCAAAACTTTGGATACTTTTTGCTCCTGATGATGCCGGCTATGCTGCTTTCGCTTTTCATCGCCTCAGTGTGTGAAAATATGTGGATTTCCCTGGGAATCGGTGTCATTTGCGTGTTTACAGCCACAATGCTGCCTTCCGGAAACTTTGCATGGTCACTGTTTCCCTATGCGCTGCTTTTTCAGATCCCCAAAAGCCTGCCAGCGCACACGGCCGGTAAATTACTACTTGCCGTGCCCATCGAAATTGGGGCGATCGGTATTGCAGGAGCCCTGTTTGCCAATATAAGGAGGCG
>DHDO01000109.1:37441-38011 GCA_002399435.1 Firmicutes bacterium UBA4874 | reverse complement strand
GATATGAACTTTAAAATGCAGGCGGAAGGCATTTCACCGGAAAACAATTTTTTCATACAGGGATTCATGGGAATGGCAGCATTCCTGTTTCCCGCAAGCATGGTCGTTTGCACCGTATTGCTTCAGCAGACGGAACGAAACCATCATGGCATTCTGAAAATGCTGTCCCTTCCAGTCTGTCCCGCAAAGCTGTGTTTTGCCAAATTTATGGTATTGCTGTCACTGGCGGCAGCCCAGATTCTGATGACCATCGGTATGTATGGGGTCAGTGCAGGCATTGCTTCCCGGACACAGGACTATAACTTCCTGCTGCCACTGTCCTATGTATTTAAACAGGCAGGTTCCATTTTACTGGCCTCCATTCCCATGCTGACGTTTTTCTGGCTCCTCTCCGTATGGATCCGGACTCCCATTTTTTCCATCGGATTCGGGCTCGCTTCCATCGTACCGTCCGTTTTGATGATCAATACAAAAGTGTGGTTTGTCTATCCCATGGCCTATCCATTCTTCGTTATTGTATCGGAATATGGAAAACTGGCCACGCGTCTTTCCACAGCACCCATCAAATGG
>DHDO01000109.1:36904-37219 GCA_002399435.1 Firmicutes bacterium UBA4874 | reverse complement strand
ATAAAATTCTTACCGGCATCAGCACCCTCATGATGTTTATACCGTGGACCATCTTTCCGCTCAGGACGCTGGACTGGGCGTTGAAATCCCCTGCAGCGGGAATCATCATAGCCTGCTACGCAGCCTTTATGATTCTCAGCGGCATATTTACCATAGCCTCCTATATGAAAGCAAAGGTGCAGAATAGCCTTATGAAAATCTGTCTTCTGGTAAACGGTCTTTATGCGGTTGTGGGCATTGCTGCTTTTGGTTTGATGATGGTGTAAAAAATGCCCAAAACAAAATCTCCTGCCATTATAACAAAATCTCCTGCCA
>DHDO01000109.1:35406-36698 GCA_002399435.1 Firmicutes bacterium UBA4874 | reverse complement strand
GCTTTTCATCCCATACTTTAGTTGCTATTTCCATTACCTCCATTGTATCAAAAATGCAGGAACTATGATATAATTTAACAGATCATTAGAACAAGTTGCGGCGCTATCAGCGCTGCAAAGGAGGAACTCATTTGAAAAAATACCGGAAAGCGATAATACTCCTCTCCACAATCACCATCCTTATGGGACTTTTATCCGGCTGCGCGAGACCAACCCCAATAAGCGTTGCGAAAAACGTAGTGGAAGCCATGAAGAATCTGAAGTCTGTGGATGGAGCCACAGAAGTTGATTTGAAAATGACATTTCCCTCCAATCCGGCCATTGGTATAAATGGTGGTGATTTGGGCATGAAGCTGAATATGGATGTTCAGTCCATCCTGGCACCGAAGCCGGCGATCCATTCTTCAGGGAAGTTGTCCATGTCCGGGCCAATCCGCATTGAGACCGATACCGAGAGTTATTCTGTCAAAACTGACGGTGGATATATGGCATACACTTTATTAGCCGGCAAGTGGATGAAACTGGCTTCCAATGATAAAAAATTAAATATGGATACACTCGCCAAAAAGGATGTGTACCAGGCAATCGTTGATAAAAAGATTAAAGCTTCCCTGGATGATAAACTGCAGAAAGTCGGCAAGAAAGATGCTTATCTGCTGAGGGTTACACTAAAGGGAGAATATGTAAAGGAACTGTTTTCCTCTCTTGGAGATATGGCAAAAGATATTTCAAATGTTTTGGATCCGGATCGCATAAACATTAACATGGATATTTATATTTATAAGGATTCCAGTTTACCCGCCAAAATTACAGCGAATCTGGGTGATCTGAATGATGCAAAGATTTTCGGAAAGGATGAAAAAAATGCTGCCAAAATAAAAGAAATCACTTTGTCAATGACCGTGAATTCCTATAACAAGGTGAAGCCGATTCAGATTCCGGAAGAGGTAAAAAAGAACGCCATTGACATCGATGGATTGAATCCGGAAAATATACCGTCCGGCGAAAAGGGAGATGCTCTGTAACACGCAGCAGAGATACTGCAAGACTCATTGAAGGAAAGGATGATGGAATCCATGACTGTTGGTGTCCTGACCGGAATTGACAGAACAAAGGAGTGCCAGCGTGTTTTCAGCAACGCCCGGCTTGGCCTGATTACCGGATACTCTGGTCTTGCCCGCAATATGAAAACCAGTATTGATGTCTTGAAAGAAAAGTTTAACCTCCGTGTGCTGTTCTCTCCTGAACATGGAGTGCGGGGAATTCTCGAACCGGGAGAAAAAGTTTCCTTT
>DHDO01000109.1:21773-35156 GCA_002399435.1 Firmicutes bacterium UBA4874 | reverse complement strand
TATGCTTCCACTCTCTTTTATGCCATGCGTGCCTGTGCAGCTGCGGACAAAAAGATGGTGGTGCTGGACCGCCCCAATCCAATCGGCGGAGCCGTGCTGGAAGGCAACTGCCATACAAAGGATCTGCTTTCCTTTATTGGACTGACGCAAATCCCGATTCGTCACAGCTGGACAATGGGTGAAATGGCACAGTATTACAACGGCGAGCATCATCTGCACTGCGACCTGGTTGTGATTCCCGTGCAGGGCTGGAACCGTGAAATGTATTTCAATGAAACCGGTCTGCCTTTTGTCAAACCCAGTCCCAATCTGCCTACTCTCGATTCCATTCTGGTTTACAACGGAACCTGCCTGTTCTCCGGAACAAATGTTTCAGAAGGGCGCGGAACCACCACTCCCTTTACCACAATCGGCGCACCATATATCAATCCGATTGCACTTTCCGATCAGATGAACCGGGAACACTGTCCCGGTCTTGCGTTCAGTCCGGCATTTTTCATCCCTTCCTTTGGAAAACACGCCGGAAAATGCTGCTATGGGGTACAGATCCATATTAAAGAGCCCAAAGCAGTCCGTGCCGTAGAGCTTGGAGTGCGGCTTATGTGCACGATCCGGGAAATGTACCCAGGGCAGTTTGCATTTAATCCGCCGTCTTCCAAAGGGGGACATTATCATATTGACCTTGCATCCGGGAACACGGATTTGCGGGAAGGCAAGCTCTCCGCCGATCAAATCCTGAACAAATGGAGCAAGGAAGCTGCTGCATTTCGCCCAGTTCATCTGAAATACCGGATCTACGATTGACAGGACCGCTTCAGGCCATGCATTTGATAATCAGAGAGAAAAAAGGCGGAGTATATTTTACTCCAGCCTTTCAACAAAATCATGGAATACTATTTCTGCTGCACATCATTTCTATGATTCGGATAATATTGTAATATCATTCATCATGATCTTCTTCATTCAATGGTGCAGTTGTCTCTCTGCCTGCACTTCCTGCTCGAGTTTAGGCATATCTGCCATTCCACCCCTGCCGGTCCCCTCTCCTATTTTCAGGAAGGAAGGAATCTCAAACGGCGGATTTTATGCCGGCCTTATCCAGTAGCGCCCCACCGTTTTATCAGGAGAGGCCAGGAAAAAAATTATTTACCAACTTATCCAGCTTTCCGTCTTTCGCGGCCTGTGCCGTATCCGCCTGAACAAAATTTTTTGTTTCCAATTTCAGCTGCTCATCAAATCCCAAAATATAATTCGTAGAAATCAGGTAGATGATTCTGGTCGGTGCCATACCGTAGACCTGATGCTGCAGGATATGTCGGACACGCTCGCCATCATCCGGAAACTGGGCTCTCATCTTCTCAGACCGGAACAACCGCTTGACAATTTCTGTGATATAAAGCCCGGACTTCATATACAGGTCTGCAAAAGTATTGGTCGAATCATCAAAGCAGCCCGGATTGTTCTGCTCCAGTTCATCTACCATTTTTTTTACCACCCAGTGGGACGTGAAAATCTGGTTTGTTTTCTGCGGAGGAATGTAATCGAATATGTCCTCCGTGTGCGTTTCATCAAAATAATCCTCCAGATCCCGCTTCTTTTTCCAAAACTCCTCGATGGAATCATTAAATACAGTTTCATCAAACAGATGCCCGTCAAAGTGTTCTTTGGTTCCGGTTTCAAGGTCCTCGTACTCACCGCCGTCCCGGAGAAAACGGAAATCATCCTCTGTAATACCCGTCACTTCTTCAAATACATCGGCTTCTGTATATTCGTCAAAATTCCGGAGCTTCAGGTACCCGTCACCATATGCCATGATGAAGCTCGGAATCGTCCTTGCAAAGCCCCGCAGATGGGCACGGACGGAATCCTCAACGGATTTTTTCTCTTCCTCTGCCTTGTGCTTCTCCATGCGCTCGACCAGCTCAGTCGGCTTATTCTGAATGGTATCCTGCACAGCGGTCTGCGCCGCTTCTATCAACTTCTTCAGAGCATTATCCATTCTGGATTTATACTCTTCCTCTGCCTCCTTAACCTCGCCCTGCGTTTCTGCCATCTGCTGCTTTTGCTCAAATTCAGCCTTTGCAATATTAGTCTGCTGTGCATAATCGCCGTGAATCTGTTCAAACTTCCGGTCAATCTCGTTTTCCACCTGCCGCTCCATACGGTTCTGGCCCTTTTTCACTTCATAGGCATCTACAACCGGAGCAACGACTTCCTGCTTGATTTTTTCCTTGACCGTATCCGCCAGCTTTTTCATGGACTGATCCACAGCTGAAGCACTGCCGCTTTCGGCAAGATGAGAAAGCTGCGGCTCAAACCCTTCTGTCATTTCCTCGTAGTGCTTTTCGCCGAACAGCCCCTGCACCTTGCCAACTATGATCTCATTCGGGACATCAACCTCGCCATCCTCATCCACAGGCACATCGGAAATATGCTGTAAATTCTTCTGATTCCGTTTCTTCGGGTCTCTATGTGCAGGAGTCAGCTTTTCTACAATCTCCTTCACGATACCCGGCGCACCAAAGACATTGCTGATATTCTGGAACAGGAAATTCGACATAAAACCATGCCGGACAACATCCTGACTTTTCAGCTGTCTGGGGATAGACAGCACCTGTGCTGCATTCAGTTCCACCATGCGCCCCTGATCGTCCTCACCCAGAACCGGGAAGAAATTCAACAGCCGCCGTATGTTGTCTTTTCGGTCATCCCCTATGCCTTTGCCGTCCACCATATCCGGCGACAGATTGTTAGCAAATTCATCAAAAATAATCAGCGTCCGTGCCGGATCAAAATCAAATACATAGGCCGTCTCTTTCATCATCCGCTGACCGTTCTTTGTGACAACGCAGGGATTCTGCGCCCGGAATGCCGCTTGCATATAGGAAGACGGGCTTTGCAGGTTGCACAGCATGAGCACACCGCTCCACTCCGGGATGGTAACACCCACCGTCAGCTGTCCAACACTCAGCGTGATGGTCTTATCATGGGAAGCAATCGCTTTTTTTACCCGATCATAGGCTTCAATCGCCGCTTTCTCATCGTCCAATTTGCCATCTCCTGCAGCCAGCACAATTTCATACTCGCAAAATACCGGATCTTTTTTAAGCAGCTTCGCCAATGCCTTCGCACTTGCCACCCGGTTCAGCAGCCATAATGTGTGCGACAACTCCTCCCGCAGTTCCGGTGTTGAATAAGGATACTTTTCATTGGTAGACAGCGCATGGAGAAATTTCTTTATTTCCTCCTCATGAACAAAATTCTCGCTTTCATTTGTAGAGAAAAATTCGTTAAGATCGAACGCATAGTCTACGCTGCCGTCCTCTCCAGACAGATCAAGCCCTTTCTGCACCTGCTCATAGATCATATTGGAGAGCTGATAGGTGTACATTGCAAGGCGAGGCAGAGGCTCATAAGGATTGTATTCATCCTTATCCCATGACACCTTGGCTTCCTGTTCGTCTGCATATGACCAGTTGAAAATCTGCTCTTTCGAGAACTGTTCGCTGGCCAGTGCCTTGAATGGCGTGCCAGATAGATACAGCGTATGTTTCCGGCTGATGTTCCGGAACGCTCGGTCGGTGCGCATGGTATCAACACCTTCCTGCGCTTCATCCACGATCAGGAGGTCAAACTTCAGCTCGCTCATCCATTTGAGCTTATCGAATGCGCCGCCAAAGTAGACAGAGCCTTTCAAACCTTGCAGAGACTCAAACGCCACCATGACCTGATTGCAATCCTCATCCGCAGGCAATTTTTTCAGATACTCATACCGGCTGAGAACACCCGGCTTACCTTTGAGCGCATCCGTATCCGACACAAAAACGAACTTGCCGTGCCAGCCAATGAATTTGCGAAAATCATCTGCCCATGAGTTGGAAACGCTGGGGCGGTTGGTAACGATCAGCACCTTGGTAAAACCCATCTGCCGGATCAGGTCATAAGAAGTCAGTGTCTTGCCAAACCGTGGCTTTGCATTCCACAAAAATTCCGTGCCGCCATTTTGGAAATACTCTGCCGTCATTTTTACAGCATCCAGCTGTTCCTTTCGCAAGTCGTACGTGGCTTTTTCTGCGGATTTCGCCGTCGTTCTGTTGGCAAAAGCGCAGAAATAAGCATGCAGCTGCCTGCCATCTGCATGAAACCACTCCGTACCCAATTCCCGCTGTACCTGTACTGTTTTCAGATAATCATGGAAATCATGGTCGGTAAAATACTCACCGGAGCCATCCTTGAACATGGCATTATCTTGCCATGCAAGCACCCAACGGATGTTTGCGGTATGTGTCTGCTGCTGAATTCTTTGCTGTACCGATTGCTTTTCTGTATATCCTACTTTTGTCCAGCCATCATGATAGGAGACACCCGGAGTATTGTAGGCATAGATCATCGGGACAACACGTATGAAACTTTGTATCTGCACTGCCATATCACACCATCTCCTTTACATGAGACTCGATAAAAGCCACTTCATCCTCATCCAGACCATATTTCACATAAAGCTGACGGTCAATTTCGGCAATGGATTTTGACCAGTCGATGTCGGAAGTAGAAGTGAAGTCCTGGAGGGGAA
This sequence comes from Firmicutes bacterium UBA4874, assembly GCA_002399435.1. Taxonomy (GTDB): domain Bacteria; phylum Bacillota; class Clostridia; order Caldicoprobacterales; family DTU083; genus UBA4874. The sequence continues at coordinate 30,583 of DHDO01000109.1, read as the reverse complement.
CGCATTGCCACTTTCCAGGTGTGTTTGCCTGGGTTCGTTTTAGTATTCCAAACATCGCTCGTGTAAATTTACATTTAATGTATTTTGCTACATTTTCAGCCTCATACTGTAACTCAAACTTTCCAATGCTTAAGAAAGTTTCTGTCGAGCCATCTCCCGGAACACCTATGAATGGAAGCGCGATTGTCTCTCCGTACTGTCCTGTTCCTGTAGCTCCTGGCAGGAACACTTTATAGTAATGTAAATTAATCACATCTTTAACATAATCTTCAAGTATATACTTATAATGACGTTCATTGTTTATGCGTCCAAGAATACGGATATATTTTTTACCGTCTTGTGGCTTTTCTTCAAAAAAGGCTTCCGGCATTTTCTCAAAAACATTAGATTTGAGGTCAAATTCATGCCCCTTACTCAATGCCCCTCTAAGCTTTGGAAAATCAATATATAATTGCTCCGAAAAGTGATACGCATAGCTTGTCACAATAATTGTACTGAAGCTCACGAATCCATCGCTCTTCCTGACTTTTCCGAGAATACTATTCAATTCGTCATACGGAGTGAATGTATCTATTGCCCCAAAATCCTCATTGCAATCTCGATATGAGATAACTATGCCACCCTTAATATCAGTATTGAAGAACACCTTACCACTATCAGATTCGTAATGTATTATTTTAAAATGTGGATCATGCAGCATCTTTTGATTCCACGCTTTTGGTGTACTACCAGCATTAAACAGGAATCTTGCCGGATGAATCAATTCAACTTTTTCACCAATTTTATACGCTTCATCCATAAAATGATTATAAATGGGTGGCGCATATGTATCATTATCGCCTATCGTTTCATCTTGATAGGGTGGATTTCCAATCACAAAGTCGAACTTCATATTTCTCCCACCTTTGTTTACATTCTGATATTCCAGACTGTTTTCCCGCCGCCAGTCGTAGATACGGCAGTGGGGCTGCTGGTTTGCTTTTTCCTGATACTCCTCGCTGTCAAACCACTCAAAAAGGCCGACCTGATGGAATTCTTCCTCAGTCTTACAATAGGGAATCGTTCCGCTCAGTCCATCCATCTGCCAGATATTCCAGACGATGGTTTTGACGATCTGCCGGTATTCGGCAGCAGTCGGTTTTCGCTTCCATTGTGCGTACAGATACTCTTCAAAAGTCATCAACAGATTGACCCGCGCAATCAGCAGATTATCGCCTTGAAACTCATATCCATAAGTGGCCTGAAAAGCCCTGAGCGCCCATTTCAACCATTCAGCTTCATCGGCTGCATTCTCGCTCACTATCCGCAGCTTCCTGTCCAGAATACCCTGCCGATTTTGCAACGTAATGCCTTCTCCGGTGGAGACACTGTAGCGATTGACCAGATAAGGAGCTTCGCCGCAGGTAATCTCCAGCCGTCTGGCATCCACATAATGCTGCCACCTGCGCCTCTTTGGAAACTGGACACGCCCTGTTGGTTGCTCACCGTTTAAAAATGCATCTGCCTCTCCAAACCATACGGCATCGGCGTAACTGACCATATTATGGCAAATACAGATCGGTGTAAACACTTCGGCATGCTTCCGTGTCCGCTCAGACTGCTGTTCCATAGCTTTTCTGGCTCGTGTTTTGATAACATCGGAATTCTGCCCGGTAATCAGCTGCGCCTGCATTTCCTTGTCCCGCTGATAGTCAGCTCCAAGCTCCTGATAGGCATCGGTCGCCCAAATAATGTTTGTCTTCGTAGTTTTATCTGCAAGGAGCTGCTTGAGTAGCCCCATCGAATGGAGTCTCAAAATCTCATCCTGTATACCAACAAGCAAATTAGCTCCTCCTTTATCACAGTGAGCAGCTTTTATGTTTCGAATGGCTTACAGGATTTGTATATTCCTGTAAATCACTCACTGTACAATTACGCCTCTTATCTTATCATAAAATAGGCCTTTTTCCAATTTGGTTAACAAGTAGTTGGTCTAAGACCACTGGCTTCCAGCCAGTAAATACTTTAAGGACTTGAAGACACCTTAAGTGTCATCTGTATAATAGAAGCAAGTAATAAAAATGGGATATATAAATTACGGTAGTCATGCGGTGTACGATATACAATACCACATAGTGTGGACGATAAAATATAGATATAGAGTGCTAAGTTTGTCCTCCCTTCTGATGCCGCCGACAATGCGATCAGACGACAAAATACAGTTATAGAGTGCTAAGAGGAAGATAACAAAAACATTGATCGCAGTCTCTAAAAACTATCTGTCTCACAGGTAGGATGCCCCACAAACAGGTTCTTGATATCTTCCAACAATTCCGGACTGCAAGTATCTATCTTCCCCAATTCCATTGCTTCTCCCATACCCAGATATCCGAACATAATCTGTGAAAAGGTCTGAATATCGCATTTCACATCAATGGGCCCATCCTCAATTCCCTCAACGGCTGCATTCCCATTTCCAATAACAACCCGGAAAGGCACACTGTTCCATGGAGCATAAAGATCCTCCACCTTAACAGTAAATGAGCCATGATATTCCGGTGGAAAGGAGTAAGCTTCCAATACCCTTTTCACATCCACGACCCGGATCATCATACCCGCTTTTATACTCTGTTCTATGTTCGGATTTTCCAATAAAAGGGGGGTATTGTCGTCCGGGGGAGCAAGCCATATGACATCATCTGCCTGTGCTTTATGAGCATATACAAAACAAAGGAGGTCCAGTCTGGTCTCCAAGGAATCATACACCATCTCATGGATATGAAATTCCATGCCCTTCAGGGAGTAAAAAATATACCCATCCAGTCCTTTGCCATCATGGCTGCAGCCATAGGCATAGTTTCCATTGGTATTGAGTTTTTTAAACCTGGATTCCCAGTTTTCTGCATTCCTGCGTATGGGGCCATTATACCTTGCCATAAAAGCTTCATATAGTTTTCTTACATTGTCCGCATCTTTCAAGGCAAGGGGACGTAATGTGCTTTTCCTCTTTTCGAAGGCTTTCAGGTTCTCCATGGATATCCGATATCTTTTCCTGTGAAACGCCAGATTCCAGCCATACCTTCTGTAAAAGGAATAGGAAAAAGGCCCGAGGGCGGAAAACAGATATCCTCTGTCCCTCATTACCTCAAGAGATTTTATCAGCAGACCGGATGCATAATGGGAATGTCTATATTCAGGCAGCGTGGACACCACTCCAATCCCTCCCATGCCTACTGTTTTCCCATGGAAATACATATCCAGTGGGTTAATATACAAAAGAGCTGCCAATCTACCTTCATCAAAAGCTCCCAAACAATTTTCAGACTGTAAGGTCTCATCTGCCAAGTCAAAGCAATAAGCCAGAATATGCTTTATCGATTCTCTGTCTTCTTCTGATACAAAATGAATATCCATTCTGATGCCTCCAATCAATAGCGTTTCTCATCTGTTCGACGTTGTACTGCGGATACCCTTTTGCCCATGGTTATCATGCACACGCCGGTTGCTGCTGGGGATAAGTATGCATAGGGATCATCCGCGAATCCTGCGGTGCTGGTCTGGGATATCGTTTTGAGGAATGATCCTTCCAACCGTATCCCTCTCACTTACACAAATCAGTGAAGAACTCAATTTCTTCTATATCGTGAGCCTCCTGTTTCTGGCGGTTACCTTCCACTTGCCTATCACTTCACCTTTCCCCGCAAGAAGTACTTCCTCATATAAGGCGGTGGTTGGGCAGATATGGGTCGGCATCACATACAACACACTTCCGATTGTGGGCCTCTTCTCCTCATATCCTGCCTTTATCTTCCATATCCAGTGCTCCTCATTTTGCTCAACCGACTCTGCATACGGCACATTCAGAAGCTTACCCCTTTGGCCCGGCGGATCTGCTGCGATTCCCTTGTACCCCAAATCTATTGTAAAATAACCTGGAGCCGCCTGGCTGATTACTCTGGTCAGCAGTATTCCCGCTGGGATAAACGGCTCATCCCTATATAATTCAGAGTATCCAAAATCACAGACAATGCTTGTACCCGGTGATAAATATACATTCTCATACTGCGCATGACAAGGAAATGTAGGCGTTTCTCCCATGACCAGTACTGAGCAATCATATCCCTCTGATTTCAATTGATCCGCAACTTTAAAAACACTGCGGTCACTCTGATCCACCATCGCTTTTCTTGCATTGAAATCCGCAATTCCATAATTTCCATCATAACAGTGCAGCCCTTTGGGACAAAGCCCAGGGATCTCTGTTATGTCTGTTGGTAAAAGGACCATCTTATGCCTGTCCATTCTTCTCGACCAGGTACTTCCAGTATCGTTTGGGCATAAACTGCCGCTGGAGCCCCGGGTGATATCTCCCCTGGATCGTGATGCTTTGAAAGTATTGCTTCCAGAGCTGTTGAAACTCCAGCTCGTCCTTATCAGGGGACAATGCCTGTTTCTGCCGGACAGCTGCTATAGCCCAGTCTTTTGTGTTGTATACAGCGGCAATATCCCTTTTCACATCGTGAATCATCCATTGCTGATCCGACAGACGATCAACAAAATGCGGTGCAATCAGACTGACAATATTGTGATCCGGCCCCATTGGCGCATAGTAAATCCCGCCTTTCAGCTCACGGAATCGAAGCAGGCCCAGCATTCTATTGGCTTCCCCTTCCACCTTCCGGCTTGCTTCCTGAACCGTCCATACCTCCTCCTCCCGCAGATGGCGATCCACCGCGGAACCGACTTTCCATCCAAGGCGCAAATAACGGTATATCCACACACCGATATCATCCAACTCAGAAAGATATGCATAAAAAGCATGTCTCAAAGCCTCTTTCGAAATCTTTACACGGATGGACTCAAGAACCTTATCCGCCTTCCGGCGGTCCGTTGGAATCTGAATGCTGCAATCCAGCAGGCTTTCCTGAACTGTATCCCCCCGGCAGATATGCTCCGGTACCTCATGTCGATAGTAAGCTTCATAGATGCAGGTCAGCAGCCCTTCAAACGTGCCGTCATACTGATAGCTGAAGTAGTTGAAACAATCAGTCATCCAATCTCACCTGCCTTCACCAGGAAAAGATTCTGAAAACCGGATTCGGGACCGGACTTGGTTCGCGGCAGGATCTCCTGAAAAAAACTCAGCTGTTCACTGCCACCTGTCTGCAGCTTTTTGGCAGCCTGGTAAGGCATAAGCTCCTGCTTCAGCTGATCCATCTGCCGGAAAGAGCTCCCGTAATATCTGCCCTGACAGGTTACAAAATGCCGGGCGCGCTTCCATACCACCCCGATTTTCTTCAAATCAGCACCATCCAGTGCCCCGACGCGACGGGCATTTACAATCCTTCCGGCCGATTTCACTCCAATCCCCGGTACTCGCAGCAATGTCTCATAATCGGCCGTGTTGATCTCCACGGGAAACAAATCATAGTTTCGAACCGCCCAATCCGACTTGGGATCCACAAGACAATCCAGATTGGGGTGATCTGCATCCAGCAGCTCGCCGGCGGAAAAACCATAAAAACGCAGTAGCCAATCCGCCTGATAAAGACGGTGCTCCCGCAGCAAGGGCGGCTTGTCCACTGTCGGCAGCATGGGATGGGAAACGACCGGCATATAAGCGGAATAATAGACCCGCTTCATCCGATAACTGCGATATAACCCTTCGGACAGGGTAAGAATCCTATCATCATTATCCGGTGATGCTCCAATGATCATCTGTGTCGTCTGGCCTGCCGGGATGAACCCGGGAGTGCTCCGAATCGAGCGGGAGCTGTCCCTCTGCTCTGCAATTGTGTCCCGGATAAAACGCATGGGGCCAATCAGCGATTCTTTTTTCTTTTGAGGGGCCAGCAGCTTCAGGCTTTCCCCGGTGGGCATCTCAATATTCACGCTCATACGATCCACCAGCCGGCCTGCATCGATCAGCAGCCGGGGATCACATCCGGGAATCGCCTTCAGATGAATGTAACCATGGAAATGATACTGAAAGCGTAGCTTTTTGACGGTCTCTATCATCCGTTCCATGGTATAATCAGGATCCCGTATCACCCCTGAACTCAGGAACAAACCTTCAATATAATTCCGCCGATAGAAACTGATGGTCAAATAGGACAACTCATCCGGTGTCAGCATCACCCTTCTCGTATCGTTGGATGCCCGATTAACACAATATTTACAGTCATAGACGCACTGATTGGTCATCAAAATCTTGAGCAGGGAGATGCAGCGGCCATCATCGGACCAGCTGTGACAGATCCCGGCCAAATGGGCGCTGCCCGGCTCCCCTTCCTTCCCCTGGCGGCTGCTGCCGCTGGAAGAACAGGAAACATCGTATTTTGCTGCCGCTGCGAGTAGTTCTATTTTATCCTTTAGTTCCATCCTGCGACTCCTCCTGAACGATAACGATCTGGCTACAAAATATCATATTCAGAAAGATTTGTCAAACATATGTTCGCCTTTTTACTTATCTTTTGTCTTATGGAATCTTTTTTATCTGATGAAGTACTTTTCCCCTCTTCACTGCGCCGCTCTCCATTCCTCCTGCAGCTGCTTTATAGACTGCTGGCGCTGACTGCGCTCATCATTTATCGCTTTCCGGGCAACAGCATAACATTCCGGCGAGAGCGGCCATGCTTCGGGTGAACGGTCGGAATCAGCGAACAGGCAGAATGCAGTCGCGCCCATCGTATAAACGTTCGTAACCTCGTCAAGGACTGCACCGTTGGTGCATTCTTCCGGTGAAACAAAGCGCGAGGAACCCCACAGTCCCATCCGCCCGATATACGGGGATTTCTGATAAAAGTCTATATCACAGAGAATCGTCCGCTCATTTTTGTCATCCCACATAATGCTCCCGTCATAGAAATCAATGGCCACATAGCCCTTTGCGGCAACGTAATCATGAAATTCCATAACACTCTCAAATATCTGCTGTTTCACAGCAAGCGGCAGTTGCCTGAACTTCTGATGGTCTGCGGGATACATCGGATGAGCGCAAATCGCATCAACCCATTTGAATACCATTGCAAACCCGCCAACGATTTCCTCAGCTTTCACAAGTTTTATCAGTACAGGATGCGCTAAGTCACGATAAAGCGGTACAGTCACTCTGAGACGGTTGACTGCGTCCGTAATTTCGCCTTTGTATGGCTCGGTTGGTGCGCCTGCAAATTTCACAAAGTATCTTTCACCGTCATCGGCCTGTACGCCAAAGCACAGATTGCCGCTATCCTGGTCGTCAAACACCTTAAACACCTTGCCGTAGCGGTGAATGAAGTTCAGGTCAAACGGTCCTTTCAGCTTCAGGGGAACGCCGTCAATATACTGGATATACAAATCTTTCAGATACCACGTTGGAACGGGGTTGTGCATGTTATCAAACCAGGCAAGTACGTCCTGTGTTTGCTTCATCATCGTGTCAACTTCATCCTGACCAAACGGAATCGCCCAATAAACAGACGACAGCGTGTTGCTGGCAATATAGAACGCAAGCAGCTGAAAAAACTTCATTGGCGGTTCGCCGCCAAAATAACCGCGCACCTGTCCTGTGGCAAAAAACGGGCTTACCGAAGCACTCCAGACAATGCGGTTAAACTCCTCCCACGGGTCCCCATAGTCCGAACGATTCCAGTCAATAATGGACAGTGTTTTATCTGCACGGATTATCATATTGCCGACGTGATAATCGCCGTGCTGGTAACATTGCGGACGATTCGCAAGAAAAACGCGGTTCTGCTCCAGGTAGTCGAGTACCTGTTCATCGCCTTTAAAGCGGAGCCCACACTTACGATAGTTTTCCATTTTTCGGCTTGCCTTACGGTTGAATCGAACCTCCCAACTCTCCTGGGTGTCCGGCGCAGGGATGGAATGGATCTTCCGCAGAATTTCCCCGCTTTGCATGCCAAGAACGTATTGCTCCGTGTCTGTCAGCAATGGCAGAACCTTTTCAGCATCTTCCCCGTCAATCCAGGTCAGCAGCTGGTAAACGCTTTTACCATTGCTGCACACACCGAAATCAACAGGCAACGGAGCAGGAACCCCCAAATCCGCCATGCGCTTCAGCATTTCGTACTCGGCTCGCTTTTGCTCATATTCAGAAAATTCGGAAACACGCAGCAGAAACTTTTGTCTGTCCGTGGTTTCCACGATAAACTTTCTGTCACTTGACCAGCCCTTGTTCAATGGCTCTATCCTTGCTTCCCGGACGAGTTCCTTCCACTCCGGTTTATGGCCGACAAGTTCCTTCCACTCCGGATTATGACTGGCGGGTTCCTTACACTCCGGTTTACGGCCCGCGAGTTCCTTCCACTCCGGTTTATGGTCCGCGGGTTCCTCTCTGCCGCACTTCCGTCTGATCCCCATAACAACCTCCGCCTTTTATTGGCAACTGTTTACACCACAGTCACTCCGTTTACGGTCTTCACAAATGTTTCAGCAGCCTGCGTAATTTTTCCAAATTCGCCCCGCTCCGTCCATTCCGGATTGACCAGTGCAGAACCGATGCCCAGGACATAGGCGCCATTTTTCATAAAGTCCGCTGCATTCTTCAGGGAAACTCCGCCCACCGGCATCATCTCCACCTGAGGCAACGGCCTTTTTATGTCCTGGATATACTTTGGCCCGAACACCCTGGCAGGAAATATCTTGACCAGCTGTGCGCCTGCCTCCCAGGCAGTCAGAATTTCCGTTGGTGTCAGCACTCCCGGGACAGCCAGCCTGCTGTATCGGTTGCAGGTCTCGATTACCCTGATGGACAAAGTCGGGGAAAGGACAAAATCCGCTCCTGCCTGAATGGCATTGACAGCATTTTCGGGATCCAAAACCGTTCC
>DHDO01000109.1:16595-21554 GCA_002399435.1 Firmicutes bacterium UBA4874 | reverse complement strand
CCACGATATAATGCTTCCGCCGTGTGTAATGCCGCATCCTCCTTCACCCCGCGAACAATGGATACCAGCCCGTATTCCCCTAACTTCTGCAAAATGCCGGTTGTATTTTTTACCATTCCGTTATCCCTCCATCCTCGGCGCGCCATACCGGATTTCTCCAGCGGCGATCCGGATCTGCCATTTCCTTTACCTTGTCTTCATTGATTTCGATTCCCAGTCCCGGTGCGGTAAGTCGCTTTATATAACTTTTCTCATAAGCAAAGACTCCCGGGTCCATCAGGTAGTCCAGCAAATCGGATCCCCTGTTGTAATGGATGCCCAGGCTTTGCTCCTGGATAAAGGCATTTGGGGTACAAAAGTCCAGTTGGAAACATGCCGCCAGGGCAATCGGACCCAGGGGACAATGGGGAGCCACCGCCACATCATAGGCTTCCGCCATGGCAGCGATCTTCCTGGTTTCCCATATCCCGCCTGCATGACTCAAATCCGGCTGGATGATATCCACTGCTCCATCCTGCAAAACACTCTTGAAATCCCAACGGGTGTACATCCGTTCCCCGGTGGCAATGGGAATAACTGTATGGGCGCGCAGTTCCTTCAGCGCTTCGTTGTTCTGGGGAAGCACCGGTTCCTCCACAAACAGGGGCCTGTAAGGCTCCAGCTCTTTCATCAGGATTCTTGCCATGGTTTTATGAACCCTACCGTGAAAATCGATCCCAACGTCCGTATTATATCCGATTTTCTCCCGAATCGTCGCCAGGCGTGCCACCGCGGCATCAATCTTTGAAAAGGAATCGATCCAGCTCATACCATCTGTCCCGTTCATTTTTAAAGCCGTATAGCCTGCCGCTGTTTTCTCCGCAGCATCGGCAGCCACATTGGATGGTTTGTCGCCGCCGATCCAGCAGTAAACCCGGAGTTTATCCCGGACCGCACCGCCCATCAGCTCATAAACCGGCACGCCCAGCTTCTTGCCCTTCATATCCCATAGGGCCTGCTCAATACCGGAAATGGCGCTGGTCAGAATCGGGCCTCCCCGGTAGAAGCCACCCCGGTACAGTGCCTGCCAAAGATCCTCGATGTTTCCGGCTTCCTTCCCAATCAGGTAATCGCTCATCTCCTCCACGGCTGTCCGCACGGTATCCGCCTTGCCTTCCACGATGGGCTCGCCCCAACCCACTATGCCATCATCCGACGTCACTTTGAGGAAAAGCCATCGCGGCGGTACCTGGTACAGCGTCATGTCCCTGACCTTCATGTTGCTCCCTCCTCAGTTATTTTCCTCTTCCTTTTGTTCTGCCCCAACGATGATAGATGTGCCCTGCTGAAAAATCTTCGCAGTCCTTGTTTCTATAATTATAGATATTGAGATACAAATCCTCTTTAGCATGACAGAAAACTTTTATATCATCTGTGATAAAGTCTCCGGCTGGCTCGCTGCCAAATCCATAAAAAGGCTGCTCCCTGTCCTGGCAGAAGCAGCCTTTTATTCATATTGGTATCTTTCAATGCTCTCGTATGTGAGACAGGGTTGATACCGCCCGTTGCCCTGAAATCAATATCTTCCCGTCCGTATATCCTTCTTCCCTGCCTTTTAATTCCCTGATCAGAGTTTCGCGAAGTGACTCTATTCTTTCTTTATACTTTATATCCCTTATTGCGTTATGCAACTCCCACGGATCTTCTTCAAGGTTGAAGTATTGCTCCGTTCCTGACTGAGAGAACCAGATGTAAATATCCTGCCTGGTTACGATATAGTGATTGGACAGGTATCCATACTGGTGTTCCCCATGAAGATATTCCCTCCAGGGAGTATCTTTCCCTTTTGCCAACGGCAATAAGCTTTGCCCTTCCACTTCCTGCGGCACATGCACGTTTGCTATCTCCAGTATCGTCGGCATAATATCCCGCAGTTCCACCACGCTGTCTATAACAGATCCGTTTCTCAGGCCCAGGTGGTTGGCTGGATCGTACAGAATAAGCGGAACATTTGCACTGCCTTTATAAGGGAGAGACTTTCTTAAAAAGTTGTGATCTCCCATCATGTCTCCATGATCTGAAACAAACAAAATAACGGTATTGTTCAGCACATTTTCATCATGCATGGCTTGCAGGAAACGTCCCAACTGATGATCAATATGAGTAATAGAGCCATAATATGCAGCTCTGGCTCTCCTAAGCGCCCTATCCGTAAGCCTGCCTTGAATTCCGTTATAGACCAGTCCGTTGCCATCCCCATCTTCTGAATCTGCCCAGTCACCCATTCGTGGCGCCGGTATATCTGCATCTATATACATATCATAATAATACTGCGGTGGATCCAGCGGGGAATGAGGCCTTACAAAGGACATCATCAGAAAAAAAGGTTTATCGGGATCCCTTCGCCTCAGGAAATCAATGGATTGATCCACAACCCAGTTGGTAGGATGGGTATACTCCGGATAAATCCAGGGCCTTGCCACCCAGGAATTGCAATCCAGTCCAGTATCTATAATATCGCCTCTAAATCCAAGCTTTTCCTGAAGCCAGGGCAGATAATCATCCGTATGAAACCAACTTTCACTGGCGGTTGTCTTTTTGTTTCGATTGGTATGCAGGTATCCATCATGCAGCACCACATTATGAAATCCACACAGGGAACGAGAAGGATACACATGCATTTTTCCGACACATTGGGTATGATAACCCGCTTGCGCCAACTCCCCGGCAAGATAATGATTATAGTTCCACTTCACTCTGTCCTGATAGCCTACCCGGCCATGAGATCTTTGAGACAACCCTGTCATAATGGCTGCCCTGGCAGCGATGCAGGAAGGTACAGCAGAATATGCGTTTGTAAATGTCACACCCTGATGCGCCATTGTATCCAAATGAGGTGTTTCCACAACGGGGTGCCCCAATACTCCAAGACAGTCCCCTCTCATTTGATCTACAGTGATCAAGAGTATATTGGGCTTACTCATAATAGCCTCACGTCCTTTCAACCTTTTATTGCACCTGCCATAACGCCTTTTACAAAATATTTTTGCAGGGACGGATAAATACATAAAATGGGTACCGTAGCAACGATGATTGTGCAGTACCGGATCAATTCCTTGTACATATCCTCTTCCAATATATCACCATTACCAATGGCTGTCATCATAGCAGATGTATTTATGCAGGCTTATAACATGAAAATGCCGCTTTTTGCAATCCGTGTTTTGTACAGTAAACGTACAGATCGCCGCCTTTTCCCATAACCGGTACACGAACTGCCGCATCCTGCTCCGGGTACAGGCGAACCAACAATATCCTGTCGTTCTTTACATATGCCACAAAGGAAATATAATGATCCTTCCGCATTTCATGCTGTATTGCAATATAGTACTCTCCATCTGTCTCCTTTACTGTAATCTCATGAGCAGACTTTTCAGATGAACACACCAACGGCTGCAGCTTTCGTCCACAACAGGAAACAGATGCCTGCCCTGTGCTTACCAGAATATTCCCACAGGAGGAGCATACATAAAAGCGGATATTCTGTATCTTCCCGATATCCGGCCCATTCGGGTCCAGTCCGCCTTGCAGCATCTTCTGAATATCCACGCCCAAAACAGAGGCAAGCCCGGGCCAAAGGGAAGTGTCCGGGCATCCCATCCCACATTCCCATTTTGACACGGCTTTATTGCTGATATGCAGCCGATCTGCCAGCTGCTGCTGTGTCATCCCTTTTTCATTTCGCAGTTGAAGTATCAGCTGTCCGACTTTGGTGCTATCCACCTCTTTCTCATCTCCCAGCCATTCGTCCGTCTTTCTGTCCTTCTCCATATCCGCTTTCATCTCCAGATTTTCCTTGCCTGCCTGCCTGTCCTCTTTCATACAGACGCAGCTCTAATCAATGGCATGATCCCTGCAAATCTGTCCGCCGCTCCAGACTTTAAGGCTGCTCCACGCCTCTTCTTCCCCACTCCAGAATTCGTCATCCGCCGGCAGGCCCAGAGGAAGAAACAGGGCAGTACACAGGTAAAGGCTTCCTGTGTTGATATACCCTTCCGCAAGCTCCGGCTGACAGCCATATACCCCGGGCTGCAGCCATCCATTCTGATCAAACATATCAGGAGCCTGCATCACCTTCTCCAGAACGGCCGTAAGGGCACAGCGAACCTGAGCGGGATGCAGACTGTCCGGCAGACGATGCTCCAAAGCTGCCTGGGCAAGCATCTGAAAGGCTCCGAAACGATAACAGATGGATCGTCCAAGGATCGGCCAGGTTCCGTCCGGCGCGATCATTCTCTCCAGAATGGCTGCATATCGGACTGCCCTTTTCAGCACCTTTGGTTTCAGCATCCGGAACTCATCTGACATGTCCCCGAATAAGTCCATTAGATCCACATACATGGGCTGAATCACAAAACTATTGTAATAATCCCAGTGAAATATTGCTCCGTCTCCATAGACGCCGTCCCCTTTATACCAGTCGTCAAAGGTACGCAGTGCATAGACAATGCGCATTTTATCAAATTCCGCCTCGCCCAGCACATACAGTCCTGCCTCCACCATGGCAGAAAATAAGATCCAGTTGGATTCCCCGGGAATAAAATCCCTCGTACATTTCAGCGCCCGGATCAGATTGTTCCTTGTCGCATCCGGCAGCGCTTCCGCCAAATGCCTGGGTGCGCGGACCAGGGCATGGGACAGAAAAGCGGTATCCACCAGATTCTGTCCCCCCCTCGCGAATCCCATATAATCCGGGGAGTCCGGATCGGCTGCCCGGTCCATGCACAGAACCGCCAGCTTGCGATACTTCTCCTGCAGCCCTTTCTCTTCCCCGCAGACTCCTTCCGCCTCCAGCCACGGCGCAAGGCCCAGCATGCTTCTGCCGAAGGCCTCCAGCGGAGCATACTCTTTCCGATCCTCATGAAAGTCCAGCGGCATCCGCTTTTTCAGTTCTCCCCTGCCCAGAGATTCCATTACCGG
>DHDO01000109.1:13924-16336 GCA_002399435.1 Firmicutes bacterium UBA4874 | reverse complement strand
TTTCAGCTATACTTTATCCTTTTATGCCGGTACTCGCAATCCCTTCCACAAAGTATTTCTGGAGAATCAGAAACACAATCAAAACGGGAATCAAAACCACTACAGCGCCGGCCATGATCAGACCATATTCTGCTGTATACTGTCCTATAAACATCTTTAATCCAATCTGTACTGTCTTTTTGGTTTCGGTCTTCAAATAAATCAGGGGGCCCAAATAGTCGTTCCAGGTGGCTACGAAGGTAAAGATGGTAAGGGGCTTTGTCAATGCGGTAGAGATGTTTTTAAGTCATGGAGGGCTGCCTGGCTTTTATATATAAACTGATGTCGTCTACAATATACTGTCCGCCGGTAGTATGCAGGGCCTCATAATAATCCCGGATATAGTCAATCACACGATAGCGGATAAACAAATTGATGACATCTTTGCCAGTCAGTCCCTTTGCCGCTTTATATTCTTCAATACAGTACACAACAAATCTAGTCTTGTCATCCATATTCATCATGCCTCCTCCGGGTAAGTGATTTCAAATGATACAGGGTCAGTTATTCATTCAGCCTTTCCTATAGATCCGCTTAAAGCTCTCCAGGCTTTCCACGCTGCCCAGTGTAGGATTGTATTCCAGCCCGCATGCACCCTGATACCCTGCTTTGTCCACTGCGTCAAAAATAACATGATAGTCGTTTTCACCGAATTGCAGCTCAATTCGTCCCGGATGCCCTGCGGCGTGCAGATGGGCGATACAATCCAGATTGTTGGTTATGTTGGGAATAATGTTGCCTTCCATCACCTGCTGATGATAAATATCATACACCACCTTCACCAAAGGATGATCCACCTCATGGATGATGTCAAAAGCTTCCTTTGCCTTCCACAAATAGTAGCCCGGATGATTGACAAGAGTGTTCAGGGGTTCAATCATGATTGTTACCCCTGTATCCTCCAATATGGGGCGGGCTGCCCTGAGCGCATTCACAATGCTTTCATGCTGTAATCGCCGCTCCGCACCGGTATCCCTGCCAACCTGTGTAATCAGGTGTTTCACGCCGGCAAGTCCTGCTGCCCGGCAGCTTTCTTTCAGGCCTTTCAGCCATTTTTGGCGCATTTCCGGGTTGGTCATATTGAATTCGGTGGTGCACATGCTGATCAGTTCCACATTTGTCTCTTCACAGGCATTGCGCACCGCTTCCAGGTCCAGACCCTTCCAGTTGTAGGTTTCTGCCGCGTCAAATCCAAGTTCGCCTACTTTATGTATGGCGCTTACAAAATCCATGTCCGGAAAGAAACAAGGTATGGGAATACAGATCCTCATTATTCATCCTCCTTCAGGCAGACGACTTTACCGGTTTCCATCGAACGATTGGCTGCAAAGGCAACCTTGAGGGACCGCAGGGCATCTTCATAGGGAGAACGTATCCGCGTTCCGTCTCCGGACTTCACCGCGTCAATAAAATCCCGGTCCAAATCATAGGTTTGATCGTTCCCTCTCCTGATATCCAGGGTTTGACCCTTCGTTTTCATAATTAGATTGTTCCGCAGCCGATAATCCAAAACGATGTCATTCAGTATAACCACCAAACCGTTATTCGGCGCCACTCCCTTGCAGTAACATCCGCTCTCCAGGGTGGCGGTGATGTTGTTTTGGAACCGGAACAGACAGACAGAGTAATCATCCGTATCATACTCCGGACTGGCATCCACACCTGGCTGAATCATGCCGGTGGCATTTACCGCATATACGGAAAGCGGCTCACCGAACAGCCAACGTAATCCATCCACCAAATGAATATTCTGCTCCACCAGCTGTCCGCCGCAAGTGGATTTTTTCTGCCACCACCATACAGGGGGGATACCTCCAATCCAGGACCCGTTTACAATCCCGCCTTTTTTGTGCTTTGGAATCTCTTCTTTCATTCTTTCCATCAGATCCAGATAGCGATCCTGGAACCCTACGGCGGTAATCAGATTTTTCTCACGGATCATGGAGGCAATGGAATCCGCCTGCTGCAGGTCCAAAGTCATCGGCTTTTCAACCAGGAATGGAATCCCCAGTTCAATGGCTCTGGTTTCGATATGATCATGCGCAGTAGGTTCCACGGCAATAAAAATGGCATCCACACTTTCTCCGTTTTCCTTCTCATAGAATTCCGAATGGTTCCCATATTGCCGCTTTGCTCCAGTAACCTCAGCTGCTCTCGCCCTTCTTTCCTCCACCGGCTCTGCAACTGCCACAATTTCCACATCCTTCATTTGAAGAAGTGCATCCATGTGTGCGTTTTGCCTGCCTCCACAGCCAATCAGTCCGACACGTACTTTTTTCATGGCCTTCCCTCTTTTCATTTTGATCATGGCTTGACAAGGATTTGCTGTTGACTTTTATCTCATTGATTAATATGATTATATTGCAATTATAC
>DHDO01000109.1:4557-13646 GCA_002399435.1 Firmicutes bacterium UBA4874 | reverse complement strand
CTGTGGGTGATCGGAGGAGAGGGCATATTCACCGCGGAAGGCAATACCGTAAAGCTGACAGACGGCCATGGCTTTTTCTCCCGCAAGAATGTACCTCATTGTTATCAAAGCAGCGGCGGCGCCTTCGATACCATGTGGGTAACCTTTCAGAATGGTGAATACCTGCTGGATTACTACCATGTTGGGGACTCTTTCTTCTTTGATGTGCCGGGCTTTTTAACCGCTTCCACGAAGCATCTTATGGAGATGTGCAGCCGTTCCTCCTCCAGAGCAATTCTTTCCGCACATGGATATGCCTGGGCAGCGGAACTGCTGGACGCTCTTTTTCAAAAGCCCCTTTCCGGATCGGAAAAAGTGACCCTGTTCCTGCAGCATAATTATGACAAGCCCCTCACTCTGTCCACGATCGCAGAACATGCCGGTATGGACAGGTTCAGCCTTTGCCGGTCTTATGCCAAAGATACGGGCGAAACCGTAATGCAGGCCCTCAAAAAGATCCGCATGCAAAAAGCAAAGGATTTCCTGCGCTACAGTTCCTATTCTGTAGAGCAAATCGGCAAAATATGCGGCTATGAAAGTTCCAGCTATTTTATAAAGGTCTTCCGGGAAGATACAAACTGCACTCCGCTGCAGTATCGCCTGAACCGATGGCAACAGAATTCCGTTTGAAAATAAACCATCGCTTATGGTAAAATAAAGAAGAAATGAGACCTGCTCTTCACATAACGGGCAGCCGGGACAGGGGTGGTAAGCCTTTATTTCGCTATCCTCGCCTTTGCTGCGTGGCTGGTCCTTTTCTTCAAAGAGGTCAAACTGGATACCGGAAAGGCATTTAAAAAGTATAAATATTGAGAACGGCCCTTTTGAACATTCAGAAGATTTCAGGACAAGGCTGATAGGATATCCGCCTTGTCCCGCAAAGCCTTATTATGAGACAGTAAATCGTAACTTTTCTTTTCTTCATTTGCCTCAATCAGTCTGAACCAGTCTGAATCAGTGATGGAACATTGCTTTGATCTGCATCATGACGGATTCCGGTACATCGTTTCTGGCGGAAGAATCCCTTCCCGTATAAATATCCAGATCGTCATAGGTAATCCCAAATAGCTTTTTCATCGCGCCGTCCATCGTCTGGGTGGATTTCAGGTCGTCTATAATCTTAATCAGAGCTCCCTGATACTTGCGGGTCATTACCTCTCCATCCAGATTGGCATCATAAGCCAGGCTGATTTTTGCACCTGGAGCCAATAGCAGATATTTGTCCGTTGGATCGGCCCTATTAACAAACCAGCACCAAACAACATTGCCGGATACGTCCAGATGAAATCCATATCCTTCCGTACTGTAAAAATCTGATTTCACCGCGTCTTCTTTATCGGGAACCCACTTGTCCCCTGTCCACGGATTGAAATCATCATCCGCATACACAAAGCTGATTTGCGTATTTTCCTTCATGGAAACAACAGCAGCAATATTTCCCGTATTCTTAACAGTTCCCTTGCTGGAAACCACGTCTCCCGGCTCATACGCCCTTACATCCACCTTGCTGAAATCCGATTCCACGTTGAGCTTCCCCATCCGAATATCTGCATCAACGCTTGTCGTGGAATACCACCACGCATAGGCCGAACCCGCCACCATGATGAACGCGATGACGGTCACCAATATTACCCTTGCTTTTTTGTTCTTAGAATTAATTTTTTTCATCAGACTTTCTCCCCCTGTTTTTCGTTTATTTCCCTGCTAATTAACTTTCATCACAATCGAGTGCTGATAACCGCCATCGGAAGTTTCCACAGTAATCACAACCATTCCAGGTGAAATGCCGGTAACCACACCGTTTTCATCAACAACAGCCACAATTGGATTGGAAGATGCCCAGGAGACAGATGGATCAGCAGCGTCAGATGGTGTGATGCCCACATCCAATTCCGCTGATGATCCCGCCTTGAGTGTTACAAGAGACGGACCATGGATCCGGACTCCCCGGACCCGTGGCAAAACGGCAACGGTTACGTCATCCGATACTTCTCCAAAGCCCGGAACCTTCACGGTTGCTACAACCTTCACGGCTTTTGCAGTTTCCTCCTTATCAATTGTCAGGACACCGTCTTCAGTAATCGTTGTACCCTTTCCGCCGCCAACAACGCTCCATATTTCCGGACCGCCTTCGGAAGATCTGGACCCTCTCGTTATCTCAAACGGAAGGGACTGCCCCTGAATAATGGAAGCATCCCGATTTGTAATGGATATCCCGGTTTCAGATTTGGCAACCGCCCCATATAGCTCCACTTCAGCTATGCGGGCGATTCCGTCGGCACCCGGATCGGTTATGTTGAGCCGAACATACCTTGCTTCCACCGGATCAATATCAATATCGCTGACATTGTAAGTGTTGCCCTGATACTGATCTGCCAGAGTCCACTTCTTGCCATCCATGCTTATCTCAATCGTATAATCCCTGGTATTCAGGGAGGAATCGAGTCCATTGCTTCCGGCATGTTGAATCAGATATCTGGACAGTACATACGTTTCGCCTAAGGAATAGGTCAGGGACTGCACTCCGGCTTCCGGTGCTGTCCAGATCCGGCCGGCTGGCGTGCCATCCACAGTAAGCTCCGCCTTATCTGAATGACTGGTGGCCGTGACCGTTAAGCCGGAGGAAAGCCCCAGATTGAAAGGAAGCCTGTTTTTTTCGCTGTATAAGGCCATGAAATGATCCAATCGGACGAACTCCACCTGATCTCCGTATTCCTCTTTCAGCCTTTCCGCTGCGTTCACGATGTTGTTTGGCTTCGTATCTCCCCATACGTTCATGCCAAGCGCCAGAAAATAAGGAGCGGATCCATCCCATGACTTGATATAATCCTTCAAAAGATTATAAAAAGAATTTTCGCCTGCCGAATAATAGGCCTGATCCAGGCTGTACACAGGCTTATTGTTGTTCAGGCTGGTGGGCACCGTGCCAAGATTCCGAAAGTCATGCACGGTAAGACCATACAGGTACCTGGCGTTTTCAGTATAGATATCCCGCTGATTCCCGGAAAGGGTATCCCATACGGTAACGGCCCGCAAACCTGACTGATACATATACCTGTTTGTCAGGCGTGCATAATCTGCCAGCAGCTCATCGTTTTTCAAATAGTTCCTGGCGGGTACACCGGGTTCCGGAAGAGTGTTTTCAAACATGGCATATCCCATGCCGGAAGGCCCGCAAACAAAGTTCTCACAATCCGTCGCCTGGGAATAATAATAGTTCAAAAGGCCGGGGCCTGCATCGACAAGAGCCGGGCTTATCGTCCAGGATATGGGAACTTTTCCGCGGCTGTTCACTGTCCCGGGACTATCCCATAATTTACGCATGTATCTCTGGATATACTGGATGTTGTCGCCATCCGTCATAATGGGTGCAATATATACTTTGTCATCCAGCTCAGGTTTATCGGGAACCTTCGGAATCTGAATGACAGGGTCTGTTCCGCCAAAGACGGTTCCGTTTATGTAGTGATCTGCCGGCACCAGACTTAGCCCGTGTTTTGCGCATATGGTGACGCCGGAACGCTCGGTTGGCGCCCATCCCAGAACAAGTCCGTTCCCGGCCTCCATGTCGGTAAGGAATTTTTCAAAGAGTTGCCTTTGGTCTTCGTCTCTGTTGTCCAGCCAGACAACGGCCGATTTTGCAGCAGCTGCGTAATCCCTTACGTAATGCCGTTTGTCGGGTGAAAGACTGATAAGGAGCCGGTGATTGCAAAGCTCCCAGTAATTATCATACAGATAGGTGTAGATCTCCAATGGATCATGAAGAGCAAGGTTCCGCAGATCAATCAGGCGATCCTCGTTTTCAGGGTTGTCAATGTCAGGCAATGAAATTCCATGACTTTTCCATAAATCATAGGTATTCTCGTCCATCGGCAGCATATCATGGATGCCCGCCACAGTCGTGGCAAGGTTCATCATATGCATCTGATTCGCATCCTTGCTTGCAGGAAAGATAACGATGCCTCTGGTTTCCCCGATGTACTTTTGAATGAATTCAAACTTTTGACTGTTTGCAAGCACATTGCAGTTCAGATGCAGATTGGGAGTTTCACGCCATGTATCCGGACCCTCATCCGGATTCATATCTGTAAAAAGGATTCTTGGTTTCGTTCGGTTCACAATACCCTGTAAAGCGGTTATGGTCAGTCGTTCATTCTGATTGCTGTGGTCAAATGCTCCAATGGAAATTGTGTCAACTGGATCAGCCGGGGTTGCAAAAGTCGGTAACACCTGACCGTCCGGCCAATACATCCCCTCATCAGACTTCTGTACCTTAGCATAGGGTATATAATTGTTTTTCCTGTTTTGAGCCGCGTTCGCAGCCAACCCAGGTGTTGTACCTGCAAGAAATACCAAAATAAGAACAGTGGAGATGCTTTTGCCGAGTTGTAACTTTTTCATTTTCCCCCTCCTCATATTCCCTCGTATTTGGAAATAAATCAGCAATTGGCAGCGACTTGAAGATCCCCCCTTTTTTCCTTTTATATCTTCCTATATCACGATATGTAAATTGTACCATATATGGAGGACGAGCTCAAGAAAAACAATAATATATAAAATTACAAAATATAACCTATTATGATAAATTTAGATAAGTAACCTTGCAAATGTGAAAAAGCAAAAGGTGAACAGGTACATTGAGCTGAACAGGTAACTATGGTGAATAGGTAACTTACACTATCTTTGCATACCCTTATCTGCCGTATATCTCTTTTTGCGCCCTGTCATATTTCTTTATGATATCAACGAACTGACTTCCGCACTTCGTCAATTCCCCCATGACCTTTTCTATGCCAAATTCGGTATGAAACCAGTTCTGTTTGTTTATGCCCTGCGTATCGGAAGGGCAGAGAATAAACTCCGTCTGCGGATAGATGGACTGATAATACATGGAACAGCGGCGCGCATGAAAGGCCTGGCTGCACAAAATGGCTTTTTGGATATCAAGTTTCAGATGGTCTGTTATCTGCCTGGAGCAGACAGCATTTTCATATGTGTTGGTGGATTGGTCCTCCCGCAGGATGGCACCTTCCTCCACCCCGTTTGAAATCAGCACATCCTTCAGGAACTCCCACTCCGTACGATAATCCCTGTTATAAACCTCTGCTTTGGACAGCGGCCCCCGGAAATGCCCCCATTTCATGCTGTACCTGCCAGATGGGAGAATATAGGAAGCAAGCCCCTGCCCCCAAAGGTCCGCAGCCCTTTCAGCGATCTCAGGACAGGACCCTCCCGGTATGAAGATGATGTCGGCAGGCCGGGGTTCATCCTCCAAAAAGATAAATTCTGTGATGTCGTTGATGAATCTCATGTTGTCTCCTATCCGGATCCCTCGGTAATGAAATATGAAAGACAGATCCATTGTTTTTTCATTATACCACAGGAATTGAAAGTCCACTGGAATGGAATTAGCCGCAATTATGCCAGATCAAAGGACAGGTATTTCGTCCATTTATTTTCGGACAAATGGAACATGTCCATAGACCGTGCCTCAAACCGCAAGGGGGCATATTCAAAGATCTCCAGATATTCCTTGATAATATCGTTCATTTTCTTTTTTGGATTTCCAATGGCAATGGTCATATGATAGGTGGAAAAGCCGCAGAAATCCGTATGATACTCAGGGAACGTATCGTACAATACCTGAGTCATGGCTTCCACCGGAGCCAACGGGCTGGGCGTCAGATACAGAACATTGCTGGTGGGAAAACAGGACAGCGGTTTTGCCCAGAATTCAAATCTTTGGGTTCTGCTGGCGATGGCCTTTAATTTGTCAACAATTTCTGTATTCATTGCGCCCGGCAGAAAAAAGCGATTCAGCAACGTGATATGCATTGGAACCACTTTGGATGGATCATTGATGTATTTCTGCCGGAAAGTCTCCAGCTTGTCATTGTTGACGCCGGGCATCAGACACAGTCCGGTGAGTTCCCTGTACTTTTCCATATGGCTCTTCCTCTCTGCCTTTTGCCTTCCTGCATTTGTTTCCTGTAGTTGTTTCCCGTATTTGTTTCCCGCACTCCTTTCCAGGATGGTCATTGATCCCCGTCATCATGCGCAGATGCCGTTTCCTCTTCTGTTCTGCGCCAGCCGTAAGGCAGGAGATTTCCCAGAGTCCATACCACATCCTTTCGGACCATGACCCTGGTATTTACATTCCCATCATTAAGCTGACTGATAAACTCCCGGCAGCGACCGCATGGCGGCATAATATGTCCGTCCCAGCCTACTGCTATCATCTTCACGACCCGGCTTTCCCCCGCTGTCACCATAGCCGCTGCAGCGGCATGCTCTGCGCAAAATCCCATGGAACAGGCAGTATCAATACAAACACCCACATATACATTCCCTTTGTCCGTGAGGAGAGCTGCGCCGACTCCCCCGGCTTCCGCATCCTCGGATAGCTTTCGCGGATTCAGTACGGAATATGCGTGCTGATAAAGTTCTTCAAATGTCATACCGTATCCCCCCTGGCTGAAACATTTCCGTTTTCGCCTTTTTTCTACTAAATGATTATAGATAAATACCGGGAAAAAAGCAAATGGAAAGTCCGTATGCAGATGCCAGATGCCTGGCATCCTGAAGGAGGAAAGCAGCCCGGAAGCCCGGACCGGGCAATCCAGGCTGCTCCATCTCATTTTTCAAATATCTCCGTTCCCAAACAGCAAATGATCCATATTACAGATCTCAGACGCTCCATGATACACAAGATAAATATCCTTTATTCCGGCTATCGGTTCGATTTCATATTCGGTTTCGGTAAATGCCCAGAAATCACCTGTATTTTCAAGGGGACAGGTGGCAAGCAGCTTCCCGTCCGCACTTCCCTCCCGGATTTCGATCGTTGCATCCTCCGCCGGTGAAGCGTATCGCAAAATGATCTTTCCGGCTCCTTTTTTTCCAAAGTCCAGGTTTCTGTATTCTGACCAGGCTCCGTCCTGAATCCCTGCCAGATAAGTGACTCCGTCCCTGGTTTCCGTTCCGCAGCCTTTTTTCCTGTCGCAGTGCTCCGCCTCCACCGTCGTATAAGGATCCCGGATTTCTCCGGTCAGCTCGGTAAACACGAGATGATCCAGATTACATATCCCATCTCCGCCCCTGAACACAAGATAGATATCCTGTCGTCCAAGAGGCCTTTCCACCGTCACGGTCGTCTCGGTGAAGTTTTCCCATCCTCCGGTGTTTTCAAGCCGGCAGATTCCAAGCAATTCCCCGTCTGCACTGTCCTGATGTATTTCCACAGAGGCATCCTTCACCGGTGTTGCATACCGCAAAGTTGCCTTTACCGCGCCTCTTTCACCGAATCTCAGATTTTTGAATGCAGCGTAAGCGCCATTTTCCATATTCGTTAGGTATTTCTCTCCTGCCGTCATGCCGGATACTTCGTCCGCATCTTCTCCTTCCATGGTTTGATAAGGATTCCTTGCAGCGGCTTCTTCTTCCTCAAAGACAAAGCTGTCCAGATTGCATAATAGATCAGCAGAGCCATGAAACACAAGACAGATATCCTGTCTGCCCGTTATGTCGGCTGTTTCAACTTCTGCCGTCTTCCAGGTGTTCCAACCGCCTGTGCCCGGAAGCTTACAGGTCCCAAGAAGTTTTCCTCCGGCACTTCCCTGCCGGATTTCCACTGCTGCATCCTCTGCAGATGTGGCATAATGGAAACGGACATGACTGCTTCCTTTTTCTCCAAACAGCAGATTCCGGTAAACAGCAGAATGTCCATTTTTGATACCGGTCAGACAGTCCGGATTAGCTTTCGGCCCTTCCAGCCGATCCGCACTTTCCGCTTCGATTGTACTGTAGGGATTGCGCAGGTCGTCCGCTGGAAGATCCACGACTGCCTCCGTTTCTTTGCTGATTACGGTCCCGATATATTCGCCTTCTCCAATCGCCGTTACCGTTAAGGTTTTCCCGATGTCCGCTTCCTTCACTTCATAGTTTTTACCGGTACCAACCTGTTTTCCGCCCGATTCCCAGACATAGGTCACCGTTGCGTCCGAAGGGGTCACCGCAGCTGTCAGAACATCCCGGTATGCCGGTTTTACCGGATCAATTGTCACTCCTTCGACTGCTTTTTCCGATCCTGTCATAAAGCGGAAGGAATTCAACCGGAATGGATCCTGCTGCCCTGCCCGATAAACCAGGCATAGATCCTTAAGACCGGTAACCTTCTCCGTAAGCTCCACAACCTGGCTGTTCCAGGCACTCCGCAGGCCAATGTTTTCCACATCAAGGGAACCAATCACCTTTCCATCCGGACCACCAATCCGAATTTCAATGGTTCCTCCTTCTGTCATGGGGGTAACCCGGAATTCCGCGGATCCAGGTGCCACA
Source organism: Firmicutes bacterium UBA4874 (assembly GCA_002399435.1). Lineage (GTDB taxonomy): Bacteria > Bacillota > Clostridia > Caldicoprobacterales > DTU083 > UBA4874. The sequence goes on along the minus strand of DHDO01000109.1, from coordinate 5,270 downwards.
TCACCGAAGTCCACATTACGATACATGGTATAGGCTCCGTCTTCGATATTGCCTATGTATTTCGTTCCGTCCCCTGCCTTTTTGACAAGTATGGCCTTACAGGAATCAAAGTCCTTTGCCCCGATGGTATGATAGGCATCCTTGATCAAATTTCCGGACGGCGGCGTATTCTGGTATAATGCAACGGCAGCGGAAGCGCTCCAATCTGTTGGTTTGTCGCTGTCCTCTGTTTTTTTACCCCATCTGGTGCCGGTGATGCCTTCTGAATTCCTGTTATTCCATGCTGTCCAGGCATTGTACTGCATCCAGTCGATATACTGCGGCTGATTGTGGTTCACTATCAGATAATTCAGCCATCTGGTCAAGATCCCTTTAAATCCCGGTAAATCGGCGCCACCGTCTTCGTTGCTCATCACGCCGTAGCCATACATGTCAATCATTGCATAATCTGCAGCCGAAATCGCATCACTTAAATATCTTTCATCGCCGTAATGCTCATACAACATGCAATTGGCACCGATGAAGGTTCCCTGATTATAGGTGGAAGCCCATGTGCTTTTGACGCCATCCATCCCGATACAGTCATCAACATGTCCTGTCTCCGGATCAAACAGGACTTCTCTTTCCCAATCCATTATGGCCTTTGCTTTTTCAAAGTAACTTTCGTCTCCGAGAGCCGTACCCAGCAGGCAGGCTGCAATGGCACCCGGCCC
>DHDO01000109.1:1679-4227 GCA_002399435.1 Firmicutes bacterium UBA4874 | reverse complement strand
TGATCCATCATTTCTTTGTAACGTGCTTCCCCGGTATGACTGTATGCATCAACGACAATTTCAAACATTTCCGCACCCGTCCAGAACCCCCCGAAGCGATGGATATCTTTCTCTTCGTCATACTGATAGTATTTATCAATAAATGCCGTAAACCCATCGTATGCCATCTCTTTGAAGTCGACACCATAATCCGGAGCCTGGACCGGATGGGTCCTGTTGCTTGTTTTGGTTCCTTTGTAGTCCCCAATACCGGTAACTTCCAATTCTATCTTTTTCCCGATGTCCCCTACAGACACCGTATAATGATCGTTGTAGCCAACTTCTTTTCCGTCTGCTTTCCAGATATAACGGACCATGGCGTCTTCCGGTGTCAGGATTCCATGCAGCGTATCCCCTGCCACCGGACTGTCCTTGTCAAGACGCACACTGCGAATGTTCCTGGTTGGGTGAGTGAAAAACTGAATCCAGTTCAGGTTGACCAGATAGTCTTTTCCCCGGAATACCAGGAAGATATCCTGTATCCCTTTCACTTGTTCAATTTTGGTATGGAAGGTCTGATAATCCTCCCAGGAGCCGGTGGAAGGAATGCTGCAGCTGCCAAGAAGTCTTCCGTCCGGACCGTCCAGCCGGACTTCCACGGTTCCGCCGGAGCTGGAGGAAGCCCGGAACATTACCGATTCGGCTGCTTTGTACCCGAAATGAACATTGCGGTAGCCGGTATAATAACCGTCCCTGGTGCCGCCTATGTTTTTCCCCCCGTCAACGCTGTCCTCCACCACCATGCCTTCGCCGAAGCTTTCGTCAAAGCTTTCCGCCTCGATTCTGACGTAAGGATCCCTCGGGGGAACTTCCGCCCCGGTAACCTTTTCGGTATGATCCATGCGAATGCCCAGAGTATTGCCGGTTCCCGAGACAATCAAATGAATCCTTTTTCCCTTCAGTGCAGAGGAAACCCGGCATTTCTGATCCCTGCCTATTTCCTTCAATCCGCATCTCCAGCTGTACCGTACCGTTGCATCCGCCGGTTTGACATCCGCCGTCAGGACATCTCCTACAGAAGGCGTCCTGCTGCTGATCTCTGCTTTCTTCAGGATCCTGAACCGGGGAAAATGGGCCTTCTGCGCTTCTGCGGCAGCAGAGGTTTTTCCCCCAGAGGTCGCCGTCCCGGAAACCTGCGGCTCCAGAGTTCCCGCTTCCGCAGCCTGTGTTGCCATAGGTGTCAACAGAGTCATAAGCATGGTCGCTGTCAGCACCGCTGCCAGTATTCCTTTGCCGCATAACCTGAATTTCCACTTCTTTTGCATTCCTTTTCCTCCTCTCATTTGTGCACACCTTCATTCTCCATTAATTAATATACCATTTCGCAGCTCTCCTTTCCTTTATATATCATTCATATAATTGATATATGCGGTTCTCATTATATAGTTATAGCAGCATTGTGTCAACACACTTGTATAATTTTTATATATTTCATTCTTTACATTTGCACACTTTAGGCTATTAGCTGGCTATTTGTTTTGACAAAATGATATGATATATTACAAATCTCTATCTTTTACGACATCTTTTATACTGTTTAGTATAATATTGTATATCATTTGCTGCATGGTTTGTACAAAGGCGTCCGAACCGATTTTATACATAAAAAAATAGCAATCCCTGCTCTCGGGAGACTGCTATTTCAATGATGTTCAATGGTGGTAATGAATCTGTTAATGATGGCAGTTCATTATGGTAGTTCAGTATGATAATGAACGATGGCAGTTCGTGATGGTAATCAATGACGGTAATCAATGATGGCAGTTAGTGATGGAAATGAATGGTGGAAATATTAAAGGATATTCATTTCACCTCAGCCTGAAGTTTCCTTAAAATTGCCTGGTCTGCCGGGCAGAAATCATATTGCGAAATCTCCATTACCGGAATCCAGCGGATATCGTTGTGCTCCAGCTTTTGCGGTACGCCTTCTGCAACCGAGGCTTGAAACAAGGTCAAATGCACCTTGATGTCCGGATATTCATACACTACATCCATAAACACATCGCCGACCGAAACAGTAATGGCCAGCTCTTCCCGGCATTCGCGGATAAGCGCCTGTTCCTTTGTCTCACCCGGTTCCACCTTTCCCCCGACAAACTCCCACAATAAGCCGCGTGCCTTGTTCGCCGGCCGCTGGCAGATCATAAACCTGTTATCCTTCCAAATCAAGGCTGCCACTACTTCTGTCATGCAGACCCTCCTCACTCACTTTCCCCATATTATACTTTTTTCAGTAATCTTCGTCAAAACCAGCATGAGATCATTCTGCTTAATGAAGGATGCTGTTCAGCTTTGCATCAAATTCCTCTTTTGTAATTTCCTTCTTCTCCAGCAGCCGCTTTGCTTCCATCAATCGGTCTGAAATCCCAATCGGATTTTCGGATAGCGCGACGTCTTCCGATACAAAATTCAGGTTGTAGATCTTTTCTTCCACAGCGGAATCACACAGAACGGATTTCGCTTTTCTTTCTTTGGTATCCTTATCAATGAAAAAAAGTAACCCTTTTGT
>DHDO01000109.1:606-1392 GCA_002399435.1 Firmicutes bacterium UBA4874 | reverse complement strand
TCCCATTTAAAGCCAACCAGATAGTATTTTGGAGTATCCTTTTTATAGAACGATCCAAAATAATAATATCCGTCAATGTCCTTCCTTAAGGCCGGGTTCACAAATGCCATGTGATCGTGCTTTCTTAAAGCTCTTGCGATCTCCTTATCTGCCTGCCCATTGTCATAATCTTCTTTATATTTCTCCGGCGTTTGATGATGCTCCTGTATGAAAAACTCTCTGTCTGAATCGGTAAAGCCGTCCAGTTCTCCTCTTTTTGCTTTTGAAACCAATTCGTTATTCAGGTTGAAATCATTTGCTGACTTTTTGATTTTATCAAACAGTTTCATATTCTTATCCCCCAAATATTATTCACAGGAATAGTATAGCACCATTTTGCCCTTCCGATTGACAAGAGGATGCGCCTGGCAATTCCATGGCTTCAGACTTCAGCTAACAGCAGAATGACTTTTTTCCCATTTTGTTATAACCTTTCCCTTTATATTTCCTTGTTTTGAGGAGCTTGTTCCGATTCTGAGGCGTTCTTCTGCTTCCTGCCCTTGAAAGTAATCGCAGAGATCAGAAACACCACAGCGAAAATCAGGCAAATGGAGCCCCATACCATCAGGTCTTCATAAATACCGTGGCTGGTCAATCCGATTATACCGGCCAACGCATATAAAACCGCGCAGAATATGCTGCCTCCTTTGCTGTTTCTGGCCGCAATGGCGACAATACCTGCAATAAGAATAAGGATCGCAGTAAATATCCCAGTGCCCCCACTGGTTCCTCCCTTATTCTCCATAG
>DHDO01000109.1:0-330 GCA_002399435.1 Firmicutes bacterium UBA4874 | reverse complement strand
CCGGAGCTGCGGCTGAGTTCCTCTTCTCCCTTCTCCGCTAAATATTCGTTTACATCATCCACCGAGGACATCCCTTTGTTGAAAGCAATAATCAGCATGGCGTCCCTTTTTTTCTTTGCATACAGCTGCGGCATACCGTAAAGAGACAGTGCCCTTTGCGTTTCCTTCAATGTCATATTCATCGCAATAAAGATCCGCAGCAGCTTATCCCGGTCTGTGGTGTGTGTCTCGCCTCTCAGCAGCTTATATCCATACTTTTGCGGTAAATCTGCTTTTTGAAAAATATCCTGCCGCCTCAGCTTTTTCCGTTTAATGATGGAGTCCATGTAT
>DHDO01000071.1:114770-132613 GCA_002399435.1 Firmicutes bacterium UBA4874 | reverse complement strand
CCGGCCCGCCGATTCTTCAGATCAGCAGAAAAGCGGGGGAATTGCTCCAGCAGGGAAAAGAACCGTTTCTAAGGATTTGTATTCTGGATCGGATGGACAAAGGAGAAATCAGGAATCTCATCGACAGGAGAATTCAGGCTGGTCCCGAAAAGACGGCTGAATTCAACTTCGTGGGACTGATCAACAAGCGTTTGATTCCCGTTGTTCTACTTGAGGCTGGTCTGGATGACAGAAACCGTCCTGCTTCCAGTTTGTCTGCCACAGAACGGGAAAGAATCGCGGAAATCCTGACGGACTGGAGATTCCGGATCCGCGGAACAAGAAGCTGGCCCAGTGCACAGGTCACGGCAGGAGGCGTCGATACCAGGGAGATTGACCCGGAAACAATGGAATCCAGAAGAGTGAAGGGTTTATATTTTGCAGGCGAGATCATGGATGTGGACGGACGGTGCGGCGGATTCAATCTTCAGTGGGCCTGGTCCTCAGGGTTTCTTGCGGGCCGGTATGCGGCGCTCTAAGTCCGGGCCGGAAGGGGAAGCACCCTGGGCGGACTTCCGGTCCCGCACCGAGACATAGGGATTCCCGTCAATATAGAACCGATAGGGGTAAAGGACAGCTTCCTCTGCATAATCAATATGGATACGGGTCGTGGTCACCATGTTGAATTCCGGTTCCCGGTTCTCTTTCAGGAGAAAAATCCGGTTTCCGCATAGATTCTCCCCGCTGTCCCGGTCTGTGATGCCCATGGCCATGCAAAGCTTGCCGGGACCGTTGGTGAGGCCAAGACGATCCTTTTTGGCGCAATCCGACAGACTTTTTCCATACCGTGCCTCTGCCATTTCTTCCATTCCCTTTACCGGTTCCAGTGCCCGGATCAGAACTGCCTGAGGGCTTTCCTTTTCCGATGCAACAACATTCATGCAGGAGTACATGCCATATATCCGATAGACATATGCATAGCCGGGAGGGCCAAACATGATTTCGGTCCGCTTCGTCCTCCGGTTGTTGCAGGAGTGGGCAGCCTTGTCCTCCGGTCCCATATAGGCTTCCGTCTCCACTATTTTACCAAGACGTTCCCGTCCGTTGATCCGATGTACCAGATATTTTCCCAAAAGATTCTTTGCCACTTCTATGGCACTATGACCATAAAACCCTCTCTCCAGCTTTTCCATGAATCTTCCTCCCCCGAAGAATGAGTGATTTCAGTATCCCAATACGTAAAGTTATTCTATAGGATTCGCTGCTGATTTTCAAGATCTTTCATTTCCTTAAAAAGGAAAATATTGAAAGCTGAAAATAGGCGCATTAACGTTAAAATTATTTGACAGACTCTGCTTTTTCGTATAAACTTAAGGAAATTAATATATGACCTCACTTCTTAGCGGGTGAGGTAGAGGCGCGGTATTTATTAGTCCCCGGTGGAGCGTAAGCCGAGCAGGGAAACCGTGGAGAAGGAAATATCGCCGAAGCTGCAATATTGGCTGATTATTGCATGTTGGGTCTGCAGTTAAGAGCTTCAGGACTGTCTCAGTAGACTTCCCGGTTTACTGCGTTGTGCTATCTCATTTGGGGAGGGGGATCAAGGAAGTAACGCATTCACTGCCTGAGTTCATCTCAGGCTTTTTATTTTATGGAATATAATATGGAATATAAAAGGGGGAAAAATTGAATGTATAGGAAAAGGAAAATATCCATTTTAGTGGCTCTGTCCATGGCAGCCCTGTTTTATATGACGGGCTGCACCGGTAAAAATGCCGGGAGCGCCGGATCTTCGGTAAAGAAGGATGTCTTCCGGGTTGGCATGGAGTGCGATTATCCTCCCTTCAACTGGACGCAGCTGAATTCGTCCGGGGGCGGCGTGAAAATTGACGGCAATGCCGAATATGCCGGGGGATATGATGTGGAGATTGCAAAACGGATTGCAAAAGGTCTGGGCCGGAAACTGGTAATTGTCAAGACCAAGTGGGAGGGCCTGGAGCCCGCTCTGAATTCGGGCAAAATTGATGCCATTGTCGCTGGTATGTCGCCGACAGCCAAGCGAAAGAAAAACATTGATTTTACGGACAATTATTATCACTCGGACCTGGTTATGGTGGTGAAAAAGGGCAGCTCTTATGAAAACGCAACGTCCATTCAGGATTTCAAGGGAGCAAAGATAACCGCCCAGTTGAGCACATTTCATTATTCCGTCATTGATCAAATCAAGGGGGTACAGAAGCAAACCGCCATGGAAAAGTTTGCAACCATGCGTGTGGCGCTGAAGTCCGGCATCGTGGACGGATATGTTTCCGAGCGTCCGGAAGGAATCAGTGCGCAGTCGGCGGACCCAAACCTGAAGATGGTCGAATTCAAGGATGGCTTTGTCACATCGGAGGATGATACGGCAATCGCAGCGGGTCTTGTTAAAAACAGTCCATTGAAGAAAGAGATTGATGAGATCCTGAAGAACCTATCCGAAGATAAACGCGTGGAAATAATGGACGACGCAATCAAAAATCAACCATCTGCGAGATAAACGGGAAGAGCAAAACGCTGTTTCCTGTTGAAGGAGGTTTGCAAATAGAATGGGACAAATTTGGGAAATCGTTATAAAATACTGGCCGATGTATCTCCGGGGTGCCGGTGTCACACTGTATCTGTCCATTCTGGGTACCGTATTTGGATTTATAATCGGGCTGCTGGCTGGAATCATACGAAGCATACCTGTTCCGGAAGACGGATGGAAGCGCATCCTTCTGAGGGCAGTCAACGCCATTCTGGCGGTTTACATCGCAATTTTCCGTGGTACGCCCATGATCGTACAGGCTATGGTGATTTATTATGGAGCAGCCCAGGCAGGCTTTGAAATGGACCGGATGGCTGCCGGAATTATGATTGTTTCCATCAATACAGGCGCCTACATGGCGGAAATTATACGGGGCGGCATTATATCCATTGACACAGGGCAGTTTGAAGCAGCTCAGGCATTGGGAATGAATCCTGTTCAAACTATGACCAAAGTGGTGCTGCCTCAGGCAATTCGCAATATTCTTCCAGCCATCGGAAACGAGTTTGTTATTAATATCAAGGACACTTCGGTGCTGAATGTCATTTCCATAACGGAGCTTTATTTTCAGACCAGTACAGTGGCAGGCATTCATTTCAGCTTTTTCGGGCCTTTTTTTATCGCCTGTATCCTGTATTTTATTATGACATATGCAGTGACCCGAATTCTTCGGATGGTTGAGAAGAGACTGGATGGGCCAAAGAATTATGCCCTGACGAGTCGGGCACGGAAAGGAAAGGGGGTGCAGTATGGAGAAGGTAATTGAAATACGGCACTTAAGCAAATCCTTTGGAACCCATGGAGTGCTGAAGGACATTGACTTTACCATAAACAAGGGGGAGGTGGTTTGTGTCATCGGTGCATCCGGTTCCGGAAAGTCCACCTTGCTGCGGTGTATCAATCTGCTGGAGAAGCCCAGCGGAGGAGAGATCCTTTATAATGGCACGAACATCCTGGATAAACGAAATAGCATCTATTCCTATCGCGCCAGACTGGGGATGGTGTTTCAGCAGTTCAATCTGTTTCATAATCTGAACGTATTGACCAATTGTGTTGTTGCCCAGCGGCAGGTACTGAAGCGGCCTTTGGAAGAGGCAAGGAAGATTGCCATGAAATACCTGGAAGTAGTGGGAATGGAACAGTATCTTGACGCCAGACCCATGCAGCTCTCGGGGGGCCAGCAGCAGCGTGTCGCCATTGCCAGGGCATTGTCCATGGAACCGGATGTCATGCTGTTTGACGAGCCGACTTCCGCCCTGGATCCGGAGATGGTCGGGGAAGTGCTGAACGTGATGAAGCACCTGGCTGAGGCAGGGCTTACCATGCTGGTCGTAACTCATGAAATGGGGTTTGCGAAGGATGTGGCGGACCGTGTGGTATTCATGGATCAGGGGGTTATCATGGAAGAAGGAAGCCCGGAGCAGGTGCTGATCCATCCACAAAAGGACCGGACCAGGGAGTTCCTGAAGCGGACACTCCGGACATAGGAACGCCGGAGCCGGGCAGGGCTGCACTGAAAAGCACATTCAAAAGTGCATTCAAAGCGGTGTGGATGGCGTTTGACACGACGGAAAGGATCTGTCACAATGGTAGCAGGAAGAAGGAGGCAATAATATTGAAAGCTTATGAAAGATTGATCCGGTATGCCGGCTACGAGACGGCTTCTGACAGCAACAATCCGGCCTGTCCCAGCACTCCGGATCAGCTGGAGTTTGGCAAGGCTCTGGTGGAGGAAATGAAGAGGATTGGCATCCGGGATGCGAATATGGATGAAAACGGTTATGTCTTTGGCACCATCCCGTCCAACACAACGGAATGGAAAGGAACAGTAATCGGTTTTATCTCCCATATGGATGTGGTAAGGGATGTACCGTATCAGAATGTGAGACCCAGGGTGGTACGGAACTATGACGGTTCCTCAATCCTTTTGAATCAGGAAAAGGGCATTTTTCTCCGCCCGGAAGAATTTGATTCCCTGAACCGGTATAAGGGCTGTGACCTGGTCGTCACCGATGGGACCACTTTGCTGGGCGCGGATGACAAGGCGGGGATAGCGGAAATCATGACGATGGCGGAAACGCTTTGCAATCATCCGGATATCCGGCATGGTACCCTCAAAATCGGCTTTACACCGGATGAAGAGATTGGCAGGGGAGCGGATTTATTTGATGTGAAACGGTTCGGTGCCCATTTTGCCTATACTGTGGATGGCGGCGCCTTTGGTGAGGTGGAATATGAAACCTTCAATGCGGCATCCGCAAATATCCGCATAACAGGCAAGAATATCCACCCGGGTACGGCCAGGGGGAGAATGAAAAATGCCATGCGCATTGCCATGGAATTCAATGCCCTGCTTCCGGAAGGAGAAGTTCCGGAGAAGACGGAGAAATATCAGGGATTTCATCATCTGACGCAAATGCAGGGTACGGTGGAAGAAGCAGAGCTGAGTTATATCCTTCGCGATCACGATGCGGCCAAACTGGAGCGGAAAAAGCAGGAAGTCCGGGAAGCGGCGGAAAAGCTGAACAGGGCATATGGGGCGGATACCGTTTGTGTTGCGATCCGGGATGAATACCAGAATATGGCTGAACAGATCAAGCCACATCGTCATCTGATTGAAACAGCCTGCAAAGCAGTAAGAGACGCCGGGGGAGATCCGGTCAGCGAACCGGTTCGCGGAGGGACGGACGGTTCCAGACTGTCCTTTATAGGATTGCCCTGTCCGAATCTGGGAACCGGCAGTCATAATCATCATGGAAAAATGGAATATGCCTGCGTGCAGGAGATGGACCGGTGTGTTACAACTCTGATCCGGATCGCAGAAAAATATTGTGATTATGAAGGAAATTAGATCATCCTGAGGAAATCATCCAATGTGATGCAAAATTGAATTTCCTGGGAGAGTTTCTTTTCCTTTCGGAAACCGGCATTTTGAAAGATCCGGATGGACCGGTGGTTTGCCGAGTGGATGATGGCTACTACTTTATCGGACCTCCATTCAAAGAAAGCATGCCGAAGGCCCTTGGAAACGGCGGCCGTGCCAAATCCCTGTCCCCATTTTTGCCGGTCGCCCACGACAATGATCATTTCCGTCTCATTCCATCTGGGAACCAGTTTCAGGTAGCCAACTGGTTCCTTGTTTTCTGCATCGACCATAAAAAAGCTCCCATTTTGATTAAAAAGGTGTGTTACAACAGGGACCGGGACCCTTTCCAGAACTTGTCGGATCCCCGCAGACACATTCTGATATTCATTCAAAAACTGTGTGACTTCTTTACTCTCCAGCCATTGTGCAATTTTCCTGGCATCGTCACGATAGACTTCCTGCCGCAAAACAACTTCGCCGGTTTTCCGTACCGATTTTTCTTTGCTCATGGATGAGATTCCCCCTTTCCAATGCCATTCCAATTTTAGCACAGGAATCTATTTCCGTAAAATTGAAGGATACGCTTCAGGCGGGAATAGCATGGAAATGCTATGCTTTCTTCTGTTTTCCTTGAAAATGGGCATCAATTCGTTTTATAATGAACTAATGGATAAACTACAAACGGATAAACTACAAAAATTTCAGCAGTCACTTTTGAATTGGTATGGAGGCAATGCCAGAATCCTGCCATGGAGGGAGGATCCGGCCCCTTACCGGGTATGGATTTCGGAAATAATGCTGCAGCAGACGCGGGTGGATGCTGTCAAGCCCTATTTTGAACGGTTTCTGCAGGAAGTTCCGACAATACGGGATCTGGCCGCTTTGCCGGAAGACCGGCTGATGAAGCTATGGGAGGGACTGGGATACTACAGCCGGGCAAGGAATCTGAAAAAGGCTGCCTGCATTGTAATGGAACAATATCATGGCAGGCTGCCTTCTGACAGAAAATCCTTACAAACCCTGCCCGGCATTGGGCCGTATACTTCCGGAGCAATTGCCTCCATTGCGTTCGGAGCCGGAGAGCCTGCCGTGGACGGCAATGTACTCCGGGTTCTGGCGAGATTATCCGGGAACCGTGGGGATCTGAAAGACAAAGCCGTCCGAGCGGATTTGAACGCTTTGGCAGAAAAACTTTTGTCCCGGCAAAAGCCGGGAGACTTCAATCAGGCGCTGATGGAACTGGGCGCTCTTCTCTGTGTCCCCAACGGGAGGCCCAAATGCGGCGAATGTCCGGTACAGCCCTTTTGTGAGGCCTGCCGTCAGGATGCTGTGGATCAGATTCCGGTAAAAACCAGAAAAGCCAAGCGGAAAACAGAGAACCGAACCGTTTTTATAATCCGCTTTCAGCACAGGATCGCTCTTCGAAAGAGGAAGGAACACGGGTTACTGTCCGGCCTTTGGGAATTTCCCAACCGGTATGGGCATTTATCCCCGGAGGACATTGGGAAGGTACTGATGGAATGGGGGATCTGTCCTGAAACCATTACGCCCCTGCCGGATGCGAAACATGTCTTTTCTCATCTGGAATGGCATATGAAAGGGTATGCTGTCCGGGTAAAGGAAAAGAGGGAAACCTGCAGTTTTGTATGGGCAAGGCAGGAGGAGATCCATCGTTCCTATTCCATTCCTTCCGCCTTTCATGCCTATCTGAAAGCATTGGAAAAAGTCTGACCCAACCTGTATCTGAGAATTGCCTGGACGCTGCTGTGATATCCTATTTCTGTGAAAGGACCATGGGGAAAGGGAGGAGATACCATGTTTTTTATTTTCGGGATTTCATCCGGTCGGAAAGATCTGGATTTTCGTCAAACGATGATCTGTACAGTCTGTGGAGGGTATGGCCGTTATGAAGTATATATGGAATTTACCTGCTTCAGCCTGTTTTTTCTTCCTGTCTTCAGGTGGAACAGGGTTTATTACGTCAAAAGCAGCTGCTGCGGTACCCTTTATACGATTAACGGGGATCTGGGACGCCGGATTGCCCGGGGAGAGCCGGTAACGCTGCGGGAAGAGGATTTGCAGCTTGTAAAGACCGGATATGGCGGACATGGGCATGGCAAAAAACGCTGTTCCCGATGTGGTTTTGAAACGGAGGAAGATTACCGGTACTGCCCGAATTGCGCCAATCCGCTGGACTGATGCAGGGTAGGGAAACGGGAATGCCGGATTTGTCTTCTTTTGTGATAGAATAGAAAGAGAGGTGGTTTCATGGGAAAAATATCTGCATTTTACACGATGCCCCATCCACCGGTTATTGTGCCGGAGGTAGGCAAGGGAGAGGAATCTGCCGTAAAGGAAACATCGGATGCATTGGACAGGGTCGCTGAGGAAATCGAACACATAGGGCCGGATGTGATTATTATGATAACACCTCACGGGCCGATGTTCCGGGATGCGGTTGCGTTATCCTGTGAAAGGGAGATTCGGGGGGACTTCGGCCGGTATGGAGTGCCGGAGGCCGCTTTTCATGCGGAGATTGATGTTCCTCTGACGGAAAGTATCATCCGCCGTGCGGATCAGGAAGGGATCGCGTCCGTAAAAATAACCGGAAAGACTGCCAGACGTTACGATATTCCCTGCGAGCTGGACCAGGGAGTCATGGTTCCGATGCATTTTATCAACAAAAGATATACGGATTACCGTCTGGTTCATATCACCTATGGACTTCTGCCGAAGCTGCAGCTCTATCGCTTTGGCATGTGCATTGCCGAAGCAGTGGAGAAAAGCAATGAAAACGCCGTCTTTATCGCCAGCGGGGATTTATCCCACAGACTCACAAAGGACGGCCCGTATGAATACAGTCCATATGGTGCAAAGTTTGACAGGGAGATACTTTCCCTTCTGCGGGAGGGAGATGTTCCAGGTGTTTTCCATATGGATCCGGTTACCGTGGAAGAAGCCGGAGAATGCGGCCTTCGCTCCTATTATATTTTGCTGGGTGCCATGAATGAATATGATTTCACCGGAGAGCCCCTTTCCTATCAGGGAAATCTGGGAGTGGGATATCTGGTTATGCGCTTTGTGCTTCGCAAGGGGAATGGAAAAGAGAACCTGAATCAGCTGATCCGGCAGGAAAAAGAGCAGTTGTCCGGTTCCGGACCGTCCGACTCCGGACAGGAGGATGCTTATGTGCGGCTTGCCCGGGAGAGTCTGACGAATTATGTTCTTTATGGGAAGTACATGGAAATTCCTGATTATGCAACCGATGAAATGAGGAAAGACGAACGCGGCATCTTTGTCTCCATTCATGAAAATGGAGAGCTGCGGGGCTGCATTGGAACCATTGCACCGGTTACGGACTGCATTGCGCAGGAAATTATCCGGAACGCAGTGGAAGCCGGAACATCGGATCCCCGGTTTCCTCCCATAACAGAGGAAGAACTGAAAAAGCTGGATTTTTCCGTCGACGTCCTGGACAAGCCGGAAAAGACCAACCAGGCAGAGCTGGATCCCAAAAGATACGGAGTGATTGTAAGAAGCGGATACAAGACCGGACTGCTGCTGCCGGATCTGGAAGGGGTGGATACCCCGGAGGAGCAGATCCGCATTGCACTCCGAAAGGCGGGCATTGCCCCTGGCAGTTCCTATACATTGGAACGATTTGAGGTTCTCCGGCATAACGGGAGTCCATCATGATCCGGGATGCACTGCTCTGGAATGCGGAGGACAACCGGGTTCGATGCTGCCTGTGTCCGCATCATTGCCGGATTGGAAACGGGAAATATGGATTATGTTCCGTGCGGACCAACCAGGAAGGCAAGCTGAAAACAATCAATTATGGGGAAATCACATCCATGGCGATGGATCCCATTGAGAAAAAGCCATTGTATCATTTTATGCCTGGGAGACGGATTCTGTCAGTAGGAAGCTTTGGATGCAATTTTAACTGCGAGTTTTGCCAGAATGCTTCCATTGCCCAGTCCAGAGGGGACAGCGAGTACCTTTCTCCGGAACAACTGGTGGCATACAGCATGATTTCGGCAGACAACATCGGTATCGCTTTCACCTATAATGAACCGACTGTCTGGTTTGAATATGTTTACGATACGGTAAGGAAGCTGAAGGAATCCCATCCGGACCGGAAAGCCGTTCTGGTGACCAATGGGTATATGGAACCGGAAGCTCTCACGAAGCTTTTACCTTATGTGGATGCCATGAACATTGATCTGAAATCCTTCCGAGATGACTATTACCGGAAAGTATGCGGGGGAGATGTCAAATCCGTTCAGCGTACCATAAAGGAAGCCTGCGGAAAATGCCATGTGGAAATCACCGTATTGCTGGTGACCGGGCTCAATGATTCCGCAGAGGAGACAGAAGAGATCGCTTCCTGGCTGGCTGCTCTGGATCCGGATATGCCACTGCATTTGTCCCGATATTTCCCGGCTAACCGGATGACCCGCCCGCCAACGGAGGAAAGCGTCATGATCCAGGCAAAGAAAGCGGCAAAAAAGCACCTGAGCTACGTCTATCTTGGAAATATGGAAGATCCGGACAGCTCGACCCGTTGCCCCCAATGCGGCCGGTTGCTGATCGAGAGGCAGGGATACCGGATTAGAGTACGGATGGACCAGCCGGTCTGCCCGGGCTGCGGAGCCCCTGTTTCCGTGGTGCTGCGTTAACAACCGGGAGCTTGTTAAAGAAAATGGTTTATTAACAGTTTGTTTACATTCTGCTAATAGGGAGTTCATAATTCCCTTCTAGAATGTTATTTGTAGGTCAAAGGAAAAAGTCTTTTTTTCATTTGCCTCCTTAAAATATTTCCCCTATGTACGAGCCTTGGCCATTATGGCCAAGGCCTTACTTTTTTTCAGGGCTTTATTTTCTATAGCCCTGTTTTTTCATTCAGGACAGAGGACGAGAATCTGTTTTCCGACAAAAGACTGGAGAAGAATCCAAAAGGTTGACAAGAATCCAAAAAAGAATGGTATAATGGGCATGAAATCGTTCTGGGAGGTTAGAAACATGCATGCAACAAAAGTAGCAAAAGACACTTATCAGCTTTCTATCAATATGGAAAATATTCTATTTGAAGGGATTTGGGAAATTCCAAACGGAGTTTCCATGAACTCGTATATCATAAAAGGGGAAAAGACGGCGATTGTGGACGGAGTCTGCGGGTGGGACGGCGTTCCCAGGCATCTGTATGAGCTGTTGGATGAGCTGGATGTGGACCCCCGGTCCATTGATTACCTGATCATCAACCATATGGAGCCGGATCATACCGGATGGATTGAGGATTTTCAGAAGATCCGACCGGATTTCAAAGTGATATGCAGTAAAAAAGCAGCAGGAGTGCTGGAGCATTTTTACGGGCGTACGGAATCGGTGACCTGCGTGGGAGACGACAGTACTATTGATCTGGGCGGCGGGCACGTTCTTCAGTTCCGGGAGATTCCCAACGTACATTGGCCGGAAACCATGGCCACTTTTGATACCCTGACCGGTACCCTGTTTCCCTGCGACGCCTTTGGATCCTTCGGAAAGGTTGGGGAATCCAATTATGACGATATGCTCAGCGAAGAGAAACTGGAGTTTTATGAAAAGGAAGCTCTTCGGTATTATTCCAATATCGTTGCGTCATTTACCGGACCGGTACAAAAGGCAATCGAAAAGTGTGCACCGCTTCCCATAAAGATTATTGCACCGGGTCACGGCATTGTCTGGAGGAAAGATCCATCCAGGATAATCCGGGACTATGCCCGTTACGCATCCTGGCAAAAGGGGCCGGCCAAAGAGGAAATTACGGTCCTCTGGGGCTCCATGTACGGCATGACGGAGAAAGCGGTTCATCGGGCTGTGAAGGCGCTGGAGGAGGAAAACATTTCCTATCATATCCACCGTGTACCGGAAGCATCATGGGGGACCGTACTGACATCCGTCTGGACCTCTACCGGAATTGTGCTGGCCATGCCCACTTATGAATATAAGATGTTTCCACCGATGGCAGCTATTCTGGATGAAATGGGAAAGAAAAAAGTACAGAACCGGAGAGCATTCCGTATGGGATCCTATGGCTGGTCCGGAGGAGCTCAAAGAGAGCTGGACGAAATTCTGTCAAAGAACCGCATGAACTGGGACTTTCTGGAGCCTGTGGAGTTTCGGGGAAATGCATCGGAGGAGGAGCTGAAGCAAATCGAAAACCGGGTCCATGAGCTGGCAAGGGAAGTCCGGGTTCTGGTTTCAAAAGGTTAAAGCAGGAAAACTGAAAATAGAAACAATGGAGGCTGGGCAGATGGGACAAAAAACGGCTGTATTTATGACGCTTGGCGGTCAGGAAGCCATCAACAAGGCTTATGATCAGGAAACCAGGAATACCCTGGGAGAGCGCCTTTCTTTCCTGGAGGGCATATATGACAGGGATCAGCTGAAAACACGCAGGGCCGATTTACAAAAAGTGGTTTATATCTTTTCGACATGGGGGATGTTTCCGCTGAAGGAGGATCAGATACGGGACTCTTTTCCCAAATTGAAGGCCGTTTTTTATGCAGCAGGCTCCGTTCAGGGCTTTGCAAAACCTTATCTGGCCTGTGGAGTGCATGTTTTCAGCGCGTTTGCCGCCAATGCAGTTCCGGTGGCGGAGTATGTCACTGCACAGATTTTGCTTGCAGGGAAAGGGTTCTATCTGGCGCAGCGATTGTATAGAATAAAAGGTTATCCGCAAGCCAGGGAGTACATGGGGAAGATGCCCGGCAACTATGGGGAAAAGGTTGGGATTATCGGAGCGGGGACGATAGGGAAGCTGGTCATTTCCTATCTGAGAAATTACAAATATCGCATTCTGGTATTCGACCCCTTTCTTCCGCAGGAGGAAGCAGACCGGCTGGGTGTGGAGAAGTGTGATCTGAATACGATTTTTGAAGAATGTCTGGTGATTTCCAACCATCTTGCCAACAATGAGCAGACCAGGGGAATGATGACCTATGAACAATTCAGCCGTATGCGGCCCAATGCGGTCTTTCTCAATACCGGACGGGGAGCGCAGCTGGTGGAGGACGATCTGGCCCGTGCCCTGTCCGAAGTCCCTACCCGCACAGCTGTCCTGGATGTTACCTTTCCGGAGCCGGTAAAGCCGGGCCATCCTTTCCTCACTCTGGAAAATGTTTTTCTGACGCCGCATATTGCCGGCAGCATAGGAGAGGAAGTCGCCCGCATGGGGCAGTATATGGCAGAAGAATATGAAGCCTTTGCATCCGGGACTCCCTGCCGGTATGAGATAACGGAAGAAATGCTGAAGACGATGGCATGATTTCAAACGCCATGGAACGCATCTGACAGGGGATCCACCTGACAAAGGAGTCACGTGACAAAGAATGATCTGGCAAAGAATCCACCTGATAAGGATTCATCTGACAAAGAATGATCTGAGAGATCAAATCCTCACTCGATTCCGCTTAGATCAAACTCCGGTGTATATTCTTCCTTTGCCGAGGAACGTTCCTGAACATACCCGTTTTGCAGTCCGATCTCAAAGAAATAGTCGATCATTCCTTCATACTCCCGTTTCGTGATCCGCCGATTCAGTTCCCTGCAGGATTTTGCACGGAAAAGGGGAGTGTATTGTGCCATCAGGCTGACCGGTACCTCAACAGGCAGATTTTCCCTGATCCATCGCAGGATCTTTTTCGAGTCTTCCTGCAGTCCCGGTAGCAACAGATGACGGATGAGCATTCCCTTTTGGATCATCCCGTTTGTATCATAGGAAGGATTTCCCGTCTGCCGGTACATTTCCAGAATGGCCCGGGTTGCGTGGTAAAAATAATCCGGCGCATTGGAGTACTTAAGCGAGTATTTATTATCCGCATATTTCAGATCCGGGAGGTAAACATCGACCAGCCCGTCGAGCAGCTTTAGTGCTTCTATGGACTCATAGGCATTGGAATTATATACAATGGGAAGGGTGAGCCCATTTGCCCTCGCGAAACGGATGGCTTCTGCCGTTTGCGGAATATACTGGGTGGCGGAAACCAGATTGATATTGCTGGCACCCTGGTCCTGCAGATGCAGGAAAATCTTTCCCAGATCCGTGATGGATATCTCCTTTCCAAATCCTTCCTGGCTGATTTTATAATTCTGACAGAAAAGGCAGGAGAGATTGCATCGGGAAAAGAATACTGCTCCGGATCCCTTGCTGCCGCTGATACAGGGCTCTTCCCAGTAATAAAGTGCTGCCCGGGCTGCCCTGGGCTGTAAGCCGGCACCGCAATATCCTTTTTCCCCGTTTTGCCTGTCTGCACCACATCTGCGGGGGCATAACATACATTTTTTCAAATAACTTTTCGTTTGGTACATATTCTTATCACCTGAATCAGTATAACACGCGCATGAATTCCTTTCAAAATTCTTATTTACTTTAACGAGTTAATGTGATATCATAATGAACCAATAAATCAAAAGGAACGGAACAAATAGGATTGGGGGATATCACATGATTTCGATTGGATGGAAACGGGCTGCATGGATTCTGACAGTATGTCTGATTCTTTTCCTGGGTGGATGCACTTCCAAAAAAGCGGAAACGGTTGTTCCCGGCAAATTTACTGTAGGATTTGACCAGGAATTTCCGCCCATGGGCTTTATAGGGGAGGACGGTGAGTTTACAGGGTTTGACCTGGACCTGGCAGCGGAAGCCGCCCGCCGTCTTGATCTGGAACTTCAGCTGCAGCCCATTAAATGGGATTCCAAGGACATGGAGCTCTCCGCCGGAAATATTGACTGCATCTGGAACGGTTTTACCATCAATGGTCTGGAGGATAAGTATACATGGACGGAACCCTATATGGCCAATCGGCAGGTGTTTGTGGTAAATTCTGATTCCGGGATCGATTCCCCGGCGGATCTGAAGGGGAAAACAGTGGCGGTACAAGTGGACTCCAGTGCGGAGACTGCTCTGAAAGACAATCCGGATCTAACAGATTCCTTTCAGGATGTCATTACGGCTTCCGATTACAACAGCGCTCTGATGGATCTGAAGGCCGGAGGTGTGGATGCCGTCGCCATGGATGAAGTCGTGGCAGACTACCGGATGGAACAGGAAAAGAATCAGTTCGCCGTTTTAAAGGAAAAACTGACGAAAGAGGAGTATGGCGTCGGATTCCGGCTGGGCAATGCAGCATTGCGGGACAAGGTACAGAACGCTTTGGAAGACATGGCGAAAGATGGTTCCCTGAAAACGATATCGGAAAAATGGTTTGGCAAGGATATTACGGTCATAGGAAAATAGGGAACAGGATATGAATAGAAGGATTCATTGGGAGGATGGGAGCAATCTGAAATGGAATGGACCATGATTTTAACAAAATTGGGGGAAGGAATGCTGGTATCCATTGAGATTTTTGCATGGACGCTTTTGCTTTCCCTGCCGCTTGGGTTGCTGGTTGCTTTCGGACGTATGTCCGGGAACGTTTTTCTGCGTGGTTTTGTCAAGTTTTACATTTCCGTTATGCGCGGCACTCCGCTGATGCTTCAGTTAATGGTTTTTTACTATGGCCCGTTTCTGCTCTTTCATGTGAGCTTGCCGGGAGGGTATCGGTTCATCGCGGTTCTGATTGGCTTCCTGTTCAATTATGCGGCATACTTTGCGGAAATTGACCGAAGCGGGATGGAATCCATTCCGAAGGGGCAATACGAAGCGGCGGCCATTTTAGGCTACAGCAAAGCCCAGGCATTTCGAAAAATCATCCTGCCTCAAATGGTTCGGCGGACCCTGCCTGCCGTAACCAACGAAATGATTACCCTGGTAAAGGATACTTCCCTGGCGCAGGTTATATCCGTATCGGAGATGTTTCTTGCCGCCAGCGCCATCGCAGCGAAAGAGGCATCCATGCTGCCCCTCTTTGCAGCGGGGATTTTTTACTACGTGTTCAATTATCTTGTTGCCCTGTCCATGGAATGGGCAGAACGGAAGCTGAGCTATTACCGATAAGACAGCGGGACAGATGGATAGGTCGAATAAGGCAGCGAAACAGATGGATCGAACCAAACATGTCGGAAGGGTGAAAGAAAAAATGATGGTGATGGAAATTCGGCATATGCAGAAAAGCTTTGGGAATCGGAAAGTGATCCGGGATCTTTCCCTGAACGTGGAGGAAGGACAGGTAACGGCCGTGATCGGTCCTTCCGGGTCCGGCAAATCCACTCTGCTGAGATGCGCAGCCCTGCTGGATCCCATGGACTCCGGAGAACTGCTTTATCTCGGCCAGCATGCGGCTGTGACGAATGCAGATGGGAAAGTGGTTTATGCGCACAGGAAAAAAATGAAGGAAATACGCAGCTCTTTTGGATTGGTATTTCAAAACTTTAATCTGTTCCCTCATTACTCTGTTATCCGGAATATTATTGACGCGCCCATGACGGTGCAGAAAAAGAGCAGGGAGGAGGCTTATTGGGCAGGAAGAAAGCTTTTATCCCGGATGGGCCTGTCCGACAGGGAAGATTCCTATCCCTATCAGCTATCGGGCGGCCAGCAGCAGCGGGTATCCATTGCCAGGGCTCTGGCTTTGAATCCCAAAATCCTGTTTTTTGATGAACCGACATCTGCATTGGATCCGGAATTGACGGGAGAGATACTGGAGATTCTCCGGGATCTGGCGGCAGAACACCGCACCATGGTTCTGGTTACCCATGAAATAGAATTTGCCGGGAACGTGGCGGATCAGATGGTTTTTATGGATGATGGAGCCATTGTGGAACAAGGGAGTCCCAATGAGATCCTGAATCATCCAAAGCAGGAGCGGATCAAAACTTTTCTGAACAGTCTGAAAAGGCGCCGGAAAGGCATTTGCTATTGACAATGGGTATTGATATATAGTAATATTTAGTTTAATAATTTTTTTCGGAGCGAAGGAGTATAGATTATGAAAAAGACAAAGGCAATCGCTTTCCTGGCCATTTCGACCCTCATGATGGCAATTTTTGGCGGATGTTCCCAAACCACATCGAAGGACTCCAATACCATTCGGATCGGTTTGAATTACGAGCTTTCCGGCGCAGCTGCCACCTATGGGCAGAGCTCCGTGGAAGGGATTGAGCTGGCCATTGAGGAAATAAACAAAGCCGGCGGTTTAAACGGGAAAAAGATTCAGGCCGTAAAATACGACAACAAATCAGAGGAAGCAGAAGCTACGACTCTGTCGACCCGGCTGATGACGCAGGACAAGGTGTCTGCCGTTCTTGGTCCCGCCACATCCGGAGCCTTCAAGGCCACGATACCGGTATCGGATCAGAACAAAACTCCCGTACTGTCAGGATCCGCCACAGCAGATGATGTAACGGTGGATAAAACAGGGGTAAAGCAATACGCTTTCCGTATTTGCTTCATGGATTCTGCTCAGGGACAAGCCATGGCCAGATACGCCATTGGGAATCTCGGCAAAAAAAAGGCTGTTATTATCCGGGATAGTTCCAATGATTATTCCAAAGGCCTGACAGAGAGTTTTACCAAAACTTTCAAGAAAGCCGGCGGCACCATCGTCAAGCAGGAGGCTTATGTAAAAGGAGATACGGATTTCAACGCCATTCTGACCAGTGTCCGGAATCAGGACTTTGATGTGATCTTTATTCCGGGGTATTATGAGGAAGCCGGACTGATTATCAAGCAGGCAAGGGCTCAGGGGATCGATGTCCCCATTTTGGGCGCAGACGGGTTTGATTCCCCGAAACTTGCAGAATTGGCTGGTGCAGATGCGCTTTCCAGTGTCTATTTCTCCAATCATTACTCTAACCTGGACGATAATCCCACCGTTCAGGAGTTCCTCAAGGCTTTTCAGGCAAAGTACAAAAAAGAGCCTGATGCCTTCAACGCACTGGGATATGATCTTGCCAAACTCACTGTACAGGCCATCGGCCGTGCGGAAAAGCAGGACGGGGAATCCATCAAGTCCGCTCTGGAAGATACCAAAGATTTTGAAGGAGTAACCGGTAAGATCCGTTTGGATAAAAATCACAATGCCGTGAAGGACACGGTTGTCATCAATCTGGAGAACGGAAAGCAGGCTTCCAGCGAGAGAATCCATCCGGAAGACTGATGCCGGCCAAATTCTGAAAACAGTCGGGAAATTGCATAATGTAATTAGTGCAATTGTATTGTTCGATATCCGGCTGTTGCGGAGGAACTCATTAGGTATACATTAGGTATAAGGGATTGCATAGGGCAATTGTATTGTTCGATGGCAATGGAAGGAAGGGATGCGGATTGGAACAATTTCTGCAACAGGTGGTCAATGGGTTATCCCTGGGCAGCATCTATGCATTAATCGCTCTGGGATATACCATGATCTATGGGATCATCAAACTGATCAATTTTGCACATGGCGACATTTATATGTTGGGGGCCTATATTGGCTATTTCTGTATGACAATCCTGAAGCTTGG
>DHDO01000071.1:109608-114579 GCA_002399435.1 Firmicutes bacterium UBA4874 | reverse complement strand
GCCTACAAACCCTTGCGGAGTGCCCCCCGGATCGCAGTATTGATCACAGCCATTGGCGTTTCACTTTTTTTGGAATACGGCACCATGTTTTTTGTAAAGGCCAATGTCCGGACTTATCCTGCCATGACCGGTCTTCTGGCAGAGAGATATCAGCTTGGCGGCGTGGTTGTCACCATGCAGCAAATTCTGATCCTTGCCATCACAATCCTTCTCATGGTGGTACTCCAGTTCATTGTGAAACGGACCAGGATCGGAAGGGCCATGCGCGCTGCGTCCCTGGACAACGATGCAGCCCAGTTGATGGGCATCAATGTGGATACGACCATATCCTTTACGTTTGTTCTGGGGTCTGCCCTGGCAGGCGCCGCCGGTGTTCTCGTGGGTGTGTACTATAATTCCATCAATCCTCTGATGGGAATGATGCCCGGACTGAAGGCATTCGTCGCTGCCGTTCTGGGGGGCATTGGTTTGATTCCGGGGGCCATGATCGGCGGATATCTTATCGGGATCGTTGAGGTGTTTGTTTCCGGATATGGCAGTTCCATGTATCGGGATGCTGTGGTATTCGCCATTCTGATTCTGATCCTGATCGTGAAACCAACGGGGATTTTGGGAAAAAGCTCCGGAGAGAAGGTGTAGAGTTGAAAAAAATGATCGGCATCGTGCTCACCTTTGTGGTGGTTCAGATCCTGATATCCACCAATGTCATCAATTCCTATCTGCAGGCTACATTGGCAACGATCTGCATCAATATCATTCTGGCGGCCAGTCTGAACCTGATCACCGGTTTTACGGGTCAGTTTTCTCTGGGACACGCAGGGTTTATGTCCATTGGAGCTTATATCTGTGCATTGATTCTGCTGCGGTTTCCCACTCTTCCGGGCTTTCTCGCAGGATTGCTGGCAGGAGCCGTTCTGGCCGCCCTGGTTGGAATTCTGGTGGGTTTGCCAACCCTGCGCCTGAAGGGGGACTACCTGGCGATTGCCACCCTGGGGATGTCTGAGATTATACGGGTCGTCTTCACAAACCTTGAGATTACCAACGGAGCGGCAGGTCTCAGTGGTATTCCGCAGTTTGTAAACTGGTTCTGGCTCTATCTGTTTTCCGTCGGGACGGTCCTGCTCCTTTTAAACTTTTTGAATTCCTCTCACGGGCGTGCCTGTATTTCCATCCGGGAGGATGAAATGGCCGCAGAGTCCGTAGGCATATCGGTTACCAAATACAAGGTGATTGCCTTTACGGTGGGAGCCTTTTGTGCAGGAATTGCCGGGGGTCTGTACGCTTCCTACTTCTATTTTCTGAAGCCGGGAACCTTTGGCTTCCTGAAATCCATCGATGTATTGGTGATTGTTGTGCTGGGAGGAATGGGCAGTATGTCCGGATCCATCCTGGCAGCTGTTCTTCTGGCCCTGATCTCCACATTTTTGCAGTCGTTTCCGGAGCTCCGGATGGTTCTTTATTCCTTGCTCCTGATTGTGATCATGATTTTCCGTCCGCAGGGACTGATGGGATCCAAAGAAATCTCCCTTTCCACCTTCGGCAAACTGGGGAAATTCCTGTCCCCCGGGAAAGGAAGGGAATAATATGGCGCTGTTATGTGTAAAAAAACTGACAAAATCCTTTGGCGGATTGATGGCCGTTTCCAATGTCAGCATGAAACTGGAGCAGGGAGAGCTGGTTGGTCTTATCGGGCCCAATGGCGCGGGCAAGACCACGGTGTTTAACCTGCTGGCCGGGGTGTATGCACCGGATAAGGGAACCATAACCCTTACAACAGCCGGCAGGGAGATATCCCTGGAAGGGCAAAAGCCCTACAACATCTGCAAGGCAGGCGTTGCCCGGACCTTCCAGAATATCCGGCTGTTCCGGGATCTTACGGTATTTGACAATGTCCGGATTGCCATGCATCAGAACGTAGATTACGGGCTGCTATCCGCCTTTTTGCATCTGCCCTCCTATCAAAGGGAAGAAAGGAAGCTAAAGGAGGAAAGTCTGGAATTTCTGCGAATCATGAAGCTGGTGGACAAAAAGGATGAGCTGGCAAAGAATCTGCCATACGGAGAACAACGTCATTTGGAAATCGCCCGCGCACTTGCCACGAAACCGGACCTGCTGTTGCTGGATGAGCCTGCTGCCGGAATGAATCCGGCGGAAACAGCGGCATTGACAGAACTGATTCAGTGGATCCGGAAACAGTTCCAACTGACGATCCTGCTGATTGAACATGATATGTCCCTGGTCATGAAAATATGCGAGCGGATTTATGTGCTGGATTATGGCATGTTGATTGCCAACGGGACCCCGGACGAAATCCGTTCCGACCCGCATGTCATCAAAGCATATCTGGGAGAGGAGGTTCATGATGCTTGAAGTTCAAAACCTGGATGTCTATTTTGGCGTGATCCATGCGCTGAAAAAGGTATCCCTGACGGTCCGCGATGGGGAGATCGTGACTTTGATCGGAGCCAACGGCGCGGGAAAGACCACCATTCTGCGAACCATATCCGGTTTGAAGAAGCCTGCTGATGGAAAAATCCTGCTTTTCGGGCAGGATATTACTCATACCTCGTCGCAGGGTCGGGTCCGGGCAGGGATCTCGCAGGCACCGGAAGGGCGCCGGGTTTTCTCTTCCATGTCCGTCCTGGAGAATCTGGAGCTGGGCGCCTATCTGAGAAAAGACAAACAAGCGATCGCCGCGGATCTGAGGAAGGTTTATGATCTTTTTCCCATTTTATCCGACCGGAAGAAACAGGCGGCAGGTACTTTGTCCGGCGGAGAGCAGCAAATGCTGGCCATAGGGCGGGCATTGATGAGCCGGCCAAAAATCCTTTTGCTGGATGAGCCTTCCATGGGTCTGGCCCCCTTGCTGGTTCAGGAGATATTTGCTATTATTAAAGATATCAACAGCACAGGCACCACCATTCTGCTGGTAGAGCAAAATGCCAGCATGGCGCTGCAGATAGCAAACCGGGCTTATGTCCTGGAAACCGGATCCATTGTTCTTTCCGGGACTGGTGCGGATTTGATGCAAAGTGATGAAATCCGAAAAGCGTATTTAGGAGGTTAGCATATGTTTGTAAAAACAAAGATGACGACCCATCCATTTACTGTTTCTCCGGAACAGACCATTCCCGACGCTCATGAAATCATGACCCGGTACGATGTCAAGCGCCTGCCGGTCCTGAAAAACGGAAAGTTGGTGGGAGTCGTCTCCAAAGAGGATATTGACCGCTATTCCCCGTCCAGGGCGACATCGCTGAGCATGGGGGAGATTACCTATCTGCTTGCCAAGACAAAAATCAAGCAGATCATGAGCAAACAACCTGTTACCATTTCACCGGATGCCCTGCTGGAAGAAGCTGCCACCCTGATGAGAGACAACAAAGTCGGTTTTCTGCCGGTGATGGATCATGACAGGCTGGCAGGCATTATCACTGAAAGTGATATCTTCGATTCCTTTATTGAACTGCTCGGATTCCGTGAACCGGGGACCCGTTTGACCATCGAGGCAGCTGATGAGCCGGGTATTATGTCCAATCTGACCAGCATCATTGGACAGTTTGGCGCGAATATCACCCGCGTTGCCGTTTACCGTGGGGAAAACGGGAAGAGCGCCGTTGTGGTCGGGATCAATTCCATGAATACAGAGGAAATAGAAAAGTCCATTCGGGAAAAGGGATTCAATATCCTGTATAAGTTGCAGAATGAGTTTTAGTGGAAAGCCGGTGTAATCATGAAGTCGGAGGAAAATACCATGCGGATTTTTCTGGCTGTGGAATTACCGGAGTCCGTTCGGCAATATCTGTACAGCCTGCAGCAGGATATAAGTAAAATGTGTCGGTCCGGACATTTCACCCGCCGGGACAATTTTCACCTGACCCTTCGCTTTTTGGGCGAAGCCGGGAGGGAAGAACGGCAGAAACTGCAACGGGCCATGGATGCTTCCGCACGAAAATGTGAGCCCTTTTTCATTCAAATGCATGGGTTGGGACACTTTCCCAGAGGAAACCGGCAGATTCTCTGGATCGGTGTTCAGGAGAGCTGTGCTTTGCAGGAAGTATATGATTGTCTGCAGACGGAGCTGTCCGCCTGCGGTTATCCAAAGGAAAGACAACCCTATACCCCCCATATTACATTGGGCAGGGAAGTGGTGACGGACCGGGACTTCTCCGATCTTTCGGACGTATTGTCCGTAGAGGAAAGGAAAATCCCCGTCCGCTTTCTTTCCATGATGCAAAGTACCAGGGTTCATGGACAGTTGAAATACATTCCCCTGTACCGGGCAAAACTGGTATGATCTTTCATTTGCGGTTTTTCATTTGTGCTTTTTCAGTGAAAATCCCTTGTCAGTTTTTCAAAAGCCGGCAGGGAGTTTTCGATTGTTTTCCTGCTTACACTGTAGGAGAGCCGGAAATATCCGGGGCAGCCGAATCCGGTACCAGGGACAAGAAGGATATTGAATTTGGCCGCATGCTCCACAAATGCGATGTCGTCGTCGATCAACGCCCTGGGGAACAGATAAAAGGCCCCCTGCGGTTTCCTGCAGGTATAACCCAGCCGGATCAGATGGTTATAGATCAGATCCCTGCGCTGCCTGTAAATATCGGTATCCACGCTTTCCTCCAGAGACTCGGCTATCACCTTTTGAAACATGGAAGGTGCATTGACAAATCCAAGAGCCCGGTTGGAATAAGCAAATCCGTTGACCAGGGAATCCACATCCTCCATGAAAGGATGAACGGCTATATAGCCAATCCGTTCTCCGGGCAAGGCCAGTGATTTGCTGTAGGAATTGACGACGACAGAGTTTGGGAAGATGCGCAGCACGGATGGTACGGTGCAGCCATCGTAAACCAGCCTGGTATAAGGCTCGTCGGAGAGAACCAGGATTTGGGTATGAAATTCCTTTTCCTTTGCCTCAATCAGCTCAGCCATTTTCTCCAGGATGGCAGAGGAATAAACGACACCGGT
>DHDO01000071.1:107886-109396 GCA_002399435.1 Firmicutes bacterium UBA4874 | reverse complement strand
AAAAGTCCCGGTACTGCAGGGGGACAGGACAACTTTTCCTCCGTGGTTCTCAATGTAGCCCAGATATTCCGCAAAATACGGGGCAAGCACAATGACCTCTTCCGCAAACTGCAGTAAGTAAGTGAGTGAATGCATTCACAATGCCGTGGATAGGGTTATGGAAAGATTTATAGTCTTTGACTTGTCAAAGAACAAAGAGCCAAAGAACCGCCCGAATAGAAAAATTTTCTAAAAAGGGTATTGAAAAGATAAATATTACATGTTAATCTAGAAATGGTTCTCGTATCAAGGTAGATCATATGGTTGCTGACTGACACTATTTTTTGTGGCGGTATTTAGTGTCTTATAACAGTAACCTGAGACAAAATCTTTATAGGGAGGTTAACAGGATGAAATATAGTGTTTCGATTACTATAGTGTGTATCCTGCTGTTAATACTTCTTTCAGCATGTCAACCCAAAATTCCACGTACCAGGTGCAAATCATTTGACAACATGAGTAAAAGTTTACCTTTCCAGATCGTATTTCCGGAATCAAACCCCAATCTTTATTCGGGGGAATATGACGTCAAATATTTTGTTACATGGGCACCAGGACCTGATAGACCAATTGAGACAGGTTATTCTATAGAACTAAAAAATGCAACGCATGTACAAAATGATTTTCGCCATTTGGAGTATAAAGGGATCGACTTACAACGTGAAAATGGGGACTGGACTATGTTTGATAAAAGAACTGACACATGTGTTAAGCCTGAAACCGCATATAGGACGCAAGGCAAAACAATGTTCTATGCGGAATACCGTCCATATCCATTTACAGAAAAAGAATCAGCAAAGGAACTATCGGAGCAAAAAGGCATATCACTTCAAAAATCCAATGAAATATTGGGCATAAAGATACATTACCCTACTCATCTTTCACCGATGAAGGAGATAAATTGGAAAATGAGATTTTTACTATTTTTTATGCGTATATTGATGAAGGAGATCTACGCTACAGTATAACGATATTAGACGTTGATGCATGTGCAGTGGATAATATCGAGAACAAATGTTTGGAAGAAGCAGTTTCTTATTTCAACGAATTATTTGCGGCAAAAAGGTGATCTCCATGCACCGGCCATTGGTAGGGTGGGACTCTGTATTGCCCCTTGTTTTCATAGGCATAGTATGCTAGAATGAGTTCAGTTCTAAAAGGGAGTAGCTACGGCACAGCCGTAAATAAAATCAACATACTGGAGAAATCCTGGTTTTATTTGCTTTAAGAGACTTAAAGAAGCGAGACTTTTAGATTAATCTGCTAAGGGATTAGCTCTTAATCTGAAACGTTTCGCTTTCTTTATATCTTTTAATATATTTTGAAAACGATGGATAAAGGCGGAGACAATGATGATAAAAGAATTCATTCAGGCTTTTTTGCTTGTTTTTATGGCAGAAATGGGGGATAAAAGCCAACTGCTGGCAATCACCTTTGCCACAAGGTATCCCTTGAAGAAAGTACTCATGGG
>DHDO01000071.1:106820-107694 GCA_002399435.1 Firmicutes bacterium UBA4874 | reverse complement strand
CAGATGATTGCAGCTTTCGCGTTCCTTTTATTCGCATTCTGGTCCCTGAGGGTGGAAGAAGGGGAGGAAACCGAAGATAGCAATCAAAAGTTTCAACTCGGACCGGTTTTGACCGTTGGAACGGCTTATTTTATCGGTGAATTTGGAGATAAGACCCAATTGACGGCCATTGCGCTGGCATCCGATGCTGAGGCTCCCCTCGCCATTCTGGCAGGGACGGTATCCGGGATGATCGGAGCGGGCGGAATTGGGATTTTCATTGGGAAAAAGCTGGGGGACAAAATACCGGAAATGGCGCTGAAGCTGGCTTCCGCTGCTATTTTCCTGTTTTTTGGTATCTCAAAACTGGTAGGAAGTGTTCCAAAGAGATACTGGACGGTTTGGAATGGTCTGTTGTTTGGCATCCTTCTGACGATTGCCCTGGCGGAATCGGTAAGGAAACTGATACGGGCACAAAAGCAGGGACGGGAATCTGCCCTGATCCGGAAATCCAGGGAACTGTATGATTATTATCATCAGATCGGCAGGGATTTCGACCGTATTTGCCTGGGTACCGGGAAGTGCGGGAAGTGCCAGGGAGACCACTGTATTGTCGGTTCCACCAAAACACTGATTCAGTCCTGTCTGAATGGAAAGCCTGCAAAACACCCGTCCGGGATAAACAAAAATACTCTCCACAAGCCCTTCAACAGGGAGCAGGCAATGAGAAGCCTGAGAATGACATGGGAGGTGCTGAAGGAGGATCCAGGTAATCCGGTATACCAGCCGATCCATGAAATAAGAAAAAGTCTGGAAACCATCCTCTTTGGTCAAAGCATAGATCGGTTCCATGACTGGGAAGAATACGAAAGGCTTCTTTCACAAATAGAGGACA
>DHDO01000071.1:106070-106504 GCA_002399435.1 Firmicutes bacterium UBA4874 | reverse complement strand
TTTAAATAGGAAAGGAGACGGAATTTTATGCATACAATGTGGAAAGGATCCATCAGCTTCGGATTGGTGAACATTCCCGTTAAAATGTTTGCGGCAACGGAAGACAAGGATGTTCACTTCAAATATATTCATAAGGAATGCAGGACCCCGATTCGATATGAAAAAGTATGCCCCACCTGCAACAAGAAGATAAAACAGGAGGATATTGTCCGGGGTTACGAATATGAGCCGGGAAAGTTTGTGATCATTGACGACAAGGATCTGGAATCCTTGCGGCAATCCACCGGCAAGGCAATAGAGATTCTTGATTTTGTAAACCTTACGGAGATTGATCCCATTTATTTCATAAAAACCTATTATCTTTCTCCGCAGGATACCGGAGAAAAGGCATATAATCTGCTAAGAGAAGCCATGAATCAATCCGAAAGGATCGC
>DHDO01000071.1:104947-105836 GCA_002399435.1 Firmicutes bacterium UBA4874 | reverse complement strand
GTGCCAAATATACCGGAGGCGGGCAAGGCGGATGAAAAGGAGTTATCCATGGCGACGCAGCTGATTGATAATCTGACGACTGCATTCGATCCGGGAAAATATACGGATGAGTATCGGAAGGAACTTCTGGAACTGATCCATAAAAAGATCGAAGGGGATGAGGTGATCCTTCAGGAAAAGGCTCCCCGGCAGAATGTGATCGATTTGATGCAGGCCCTTCAGGAAAGCGTGAAGGAAACGGAACGGCTGAAACAACCGACCGACTCTCCTCCAAAGCCGAAACGAACTGCAAGAAAGAAAAAAACAACCAGCGGTTAAAAGGAGGAAACAGCATGGAATGGATTCCCCCTATGGAGCCGATATCAACCGGAACCCTGCCTGCCGGGCCGGAGTGGGTACATCAGATCAAATGGGACGGGATCCGGGGTATGACCTATTATCAGTCCGGTTCCGACAACGAAGGCCTGCATATCTTTACGAAAAGCGGCCGGGACCGGACACCATTCTATCCGGAATTGCATGGCATCCGGGATGGGATTCGGGCAGAGAACGCCGTTCTGGATGGAGAAATGGTGGTATTGGGGCAAAATGGCAAGCCGTCCTTCCATTCCAGCCTGATACGCGAGCAAGTGCGCAATTCAGACCGACTTGCCCATTATACCCGGGTTTATCCGGTTGCCTACGTCCTGTTTGATATTTTATTTCGGAATGACCGCCTTTTAACCGGGCTGCCCTGGAAGGAGCGAGCGGAAATCCTGCGCGATACGATATCATTCACGGCAGGCTCCAATATCGCCATTACCGATGATTTTTCCGATGGACAGGCGTTGTTTCAGCTGATGAAGGAGAAAAACTGGGAAGGAATCGTATCCAAAAGAAGAGACAGCCT
>DHDO01000071.1:37628-104700 GCA_002399435.1 Firmicutes bacterium UBA4874 | reverse complement strand
GTTTTGGGCATCCATCCGCAGGATCAATGGATCTGTATCGGAAAGGCTTCTCTTGGCCTGACCCAGAAAGACCTGGAAAGCCTGAAAAGATTTTCGAAGATCCAAAAACAAGAAAGCTGTCCGTTTCCCGATGCCGTCCGGTCCTCCGTGGAGGGTTCCTCCGTTCCCATCGTCTGGCTGAATCCGCAAATCACCTGTTGGGTCCGTTTTTTGGAGTGGACGGACAAAGGATACCTGCGGCACCCCAGGATTCTGGGATTTACAGACTTTCGGGCAGAAGAAGCAAACGGGAGGGAATGGTCGATGGATGAATGATTTCATGATGGATGGCAACAGGGTAAGGATTACAAACCCGGAAAAGGTGCTGTGGCCGGATTTAGGCATTCGGAAAATTGACTATATTACAACATTAATCGAAATGGGGCCATATCTTCTTCCTCATGCCAGGAACCGCCTGCTGACGGCAATTCGCTATCCGGATGGGGCGGGCGGGAAATCCTTTTTTCAGAAAAACACGCCGGATTATGCCCCGGAATGGGTGGAAAAAGCGGAATGGAAGGAGAATCAGTATACCCTGCTGAATTCCCTGTCCACACTGGCCTGGCTCGGCAATCAGGCGGCACTGGAGTTTCATACCGGATTTAACCGGGTGCAGATGGAAAATAACCCGACCGACTTGGTTTTTGATCTGGATCCTTCCGAGGGGCAGAAGTTTGAAGATGTTATCGAAGTGGCACTGGATATCCATGAAACCCTGATCGGATTGAATATCCAAAGCTGGATCAAAACTTCCGGCGCTACGGGACTCCAGATTTACATCCCCATCGGGCAGCGCTATGATTACAATACGGCCAGAAGAATCAATGAATTCTTTGGCCGCTACTTCAGTCAGAAATACCCTCAGAAAATCACTATAGAGCGCATGGTGAAAAAAAGGGGATACAGACTGTATTTTGACTATCTGCAGATGTGGAACGGAAAAACCATCACCATGGTCTATTCCCCACGGGCTACACCCAAAGGAACGGTTTCCATGCCGGTCAGCTGGGAAGAAGTCCGGGCGGGAATCCACCCGGAGGATTTCCATCTGCTCAACGCAACATCGCGGCTGAAGGAAAAGGGGGATCTGTTTCAACCGCTCCTGCTGGAGGAAAATGTCCAGAATATGGACTTCATACTGGAACACATCAATCGAAAAGAAAATAAACAAATGACTGAGAAATAGAATATCCACTTCGGAAAGAACATCACCCATTGGATTGCATATCATATAATGTAATATCCAATTGGAGGTGATATTCCGTATGTATTATGACGAATACGATATGTTACTGACCTGTCCGGCAGGAACACAGCCCTATACGATCCGTGCAGGAGATACGTTTTACACCCTGGCCCAGCGGTTCAACACCACCATGGCGGTCATCATAGCGGCGAATCCCGGTGTGGATCCGAACCGGCTGCAGATCGGACAGAGAATCTGTATTCCCGGTGGCACGACGCCGGGACAATGCCCGGCAGGGACCACGGCTTATACGATCCGTGCGGGAGATACGTTCTATGTACTGGCCCAGCGCTACAATACCACGGTGGCAGCGATCATGGCAGCCAACCCCGGAGTGAATCCGAACCGTCTGCAGATCGGACAGAGAATCTGCATCCCCGGTGGCACGATGCCCGGGCAATGTCCGGCAGGAACCACGCCCTATACGATCCGTGCGGGAGATACGTTCTATGTACTGGCCCAGCGCTACAATACCACAGTGGCAGCGATCATGGCAGCCAACCCCGGAGTGGATCCGAACCGGCTGCAGATCGGACAGAGAATCTGCATCCCCGGTGGCACGATGCCCGGGCAATGCCCGGCAGGGACCACGCCCTATACGATCCGTGCGGGAGATACGTTCTACACCCTGGCCCAGCGCTACCATACCACGGTAGAAGCGATCATGGCAGCCAATCCCGGAGTGGATCCGAACCGCCTGCAGATCGGGCAGCGCATCTGCATTCCCGGTGGCACGATGCCCGGACAATGCCCGGCAGGAACCACGCCCTATACGATCCGTGCAGGAGATACGTTCTACACCCTGGCCCAGCGCTACAATACCACGGTGGCAGCGATTATGGCAGCCAATCCCGGAGTGGATCCGAACCGTCTGCAGATCGGGCAGCGCATCTGCATCCCTACGGCATAGCAGTATAAAAAGATAAAACAGTATAAAAAAGATAAAGCAGTAGTTCCTTCGGAACTACTGCTTGTCTTTATCCACCTTTATCGTTTATCTGCCAGAAAGAATAGGCAAAGACTGTCCGGTCCGGCGTGGGTACCGATAACGGGGCCCATGGGGTGAATCCAGATATCTTTTACCTTATATTTGGATCGAATCATATCGGCCAGATGATTGGCATCTTCCTCCGCATCTGCATGGCAAATGAACACGATTTGATCCTCCGGATGGACAATGGTTTCCTCCATTTTTTCAAACAAGGCCCGAACGGACTTTTTCCTTCCTTTTACCTTGAATGCCGGAATAAGCCTGCCCTCCTCATCCACATGCAGGATAGGCTTAATATCCATCATGGTACCAATAAAAGCCGAGGTGCCGGAGATGCGCCCGCCTCTTTTCAGATGATTCAGATCACTTACGGTAAACCAATGGGCCAGCTTTGGCTTATTGCTTTCCACCCATTGGATAATCTCGTCCTTGCCGGCACCCTTTTCCAGAAGATCGACTGCATACCAGACAAGAAGGCCTTCTCCCATGGATGCAGAAAGGGTATCAATGATCGTAATATCTGCGTCCGGATACTTTTCCAGCAGTATGTTCCGGGCCAGGACGGCACTGTTGTAGCTGCCGCTCAGGGCGGAAGAGAAGCAGAGATAAATGATGGATCTTTTCTCTTTGACATAGGGAGTAAAAAACTTGGCATAGACATCGGCATTGACCTGGGTGGTGGTGGGCATTTCCCCGTTACGCACCCCATTGTAGAAAGCTTTGTAACCCATGCTCTGCCCAAAGTCATCCAAATAGTCCAGCCCACCGAAGCGATACATAAAATGGATGACAGGTATATTATGCTCTTTCACATAATGATGGGGAAGATCTGCGCATGAATCAATAAGAATAACCGGATTCATACAATCACCTCCTGTTTGATTGTACTGCTATAAATTATAAATATATTTCATGGCTTATTATAATATAGAAGAAGATAGACCGCAAGAAAAGTACAGGAAATCATTGTTTTCTGTCGCGGTTTTTTGTGATAAACTGCATATAGGGAAAACAGGGAGATCAGCCACCCATGTTTCTTATGGAATCCCGTCCATGTATTCATGCGCAGATGGGAGTGATTTTCCAATTTAAGGACAAGCGGAGGGTACATATGACAAATATTGTAGATCAGCTGGCGGAGGAGTTCCATATCCGTAAACATCAGGTTGAGAATACACTGAAATTAATTGACGAAGGGTGCACCATTCCCTTTATTGCACGATACCGGAAGGAAGCAACCGGCGGCCTGGACGATGCCGTCCTCCGGGACATGCACGACAGACTGCTCTATATCAGGGGCCTGGACGCACGCCGGGAAGAGATTGTCCATCTCATAGAAGATCAGGATAAGCTGACTGCAGAACTGCGGCAGGAAATCAAAAAGGCACAGACCATGACGGAGCTGGAGGATCTTTACCGTCCTTTTCGCCCCAAACGCAGAACCAGGGCAACCATTGCAAAGGAAAAGGGCGTGGAGCCTCTTGCCGATATTCTGTGGAATCAGGACAGAAGGGAAGGCAAGGCGGAGGAGCTGGCTCAGAGCTTCGTAAATCCGGAAATGGGGGTCAATACGGCCGAAGACGCCGTACGCTTTGCCCTGGATATCCTGGCGGAACGAATCTCAGACGATGCGGAGCATCGCAGATTTGTCCGGGAATACACCTGGAACCATGGCATATTGGAAACAAAAGCGGCAAAGGAAGAACCGTCCGTCTATGAAATGTATTACGATTACAGTGAGGCGGTAAAACGGATCGTACCTCATCGGATCCTGGCCATGAACCGGGGAGAGGCAGAGAAATTTCTTTCTGTAAAAATTCGGCTGGAGGGAGAAGAAATCATAGAGCGGCTGTCCAAAAGAGTGATTCTCCGGCCCAGCATCGGCCTCGAACTTCTGCAGAAGGCAGCGGAGGATTCCTATAAACGGCTGATCGCCCCTTCCATTGAACGGGAGATCCGCAAGGAATTGACGGAGAAAGCAGAGCAGCAGGCCATCCGGGTTTTCGGGGAGAATCTGCGCAATCTGCTGCTACAGCCACCGCTGAAAGGGAAAACCGTTCTGGGAATGGATCCTGCATTCCGGACCGGGAATAAAATTGCTGTGGTCGATGATACCGGAAAGGTACTGGATACGTCAGTGGTTTACATGACACTGCCAAACCACAACAAGGCCGGGGCAAAGGACACTTTAAAGAAACTAATCCGGAAACACCATGTGCAGGTGATTGCCATTGGAAACGGGACAGCTTCCAGGGAAAGTGAAATGGGAACCGCAGAGCTGTGCAGGGAACTGGACAGAAAGGTCTCCTATGTCATGGTAAACGAAGCGGGTGCTTCGGTCTATTCCGCTTCCAGGCTGGGCAGTGAGGAGTTCCCGGAGTACGATGTTTCCCTCCGCAGTGCTGTTTCCATTGCCCGGAGACTTCAGGATCCACTGGCGGAGCTGGTAAAGATTGATCCCAGGTCCATCGGTGTCGGTCAGTACCAGCACGATGTCAATCAGAAGCGGCTGACAGAAGCACTGAAAGGTGTGGTGGAGTCCAGCGTCAACAGTGTAGGCATAGATTTGAACACTGCCTCGGTGTCCCTGCTTCAGTATGTTTCCGGCATTACCCCTGCCATGGCAAAGAATATCGTTTCCTTCCGGGAGGAAAACGGGAAATTTCGAAACAGAAAGCAGCTTCTGCGTGTAAAGCAGCTGGGACCCAAAGCCTTTGAACAATGTGCCGGCTTTCTCCGGATACCTGGCGGAGAGAATATTCTGGACAATACCGGTGTCCATCCGGAGTCCTATGAAGCAGTGACCGGTTTAATGGAGAGGATGGATTGCCCGAAAGGCATGAACGAAGAAGGATTGAAGGAATTGGCTGCGAATTCAAAAAAATGGGATCTGAAAGAAGTTTCCCATTCTTTGGGCTTGGGACTTCCCACTCTTCAGGATATTGTCCGGGAATTGCAGAAGCCCGGGCGGGATCCAAGGGATGAGCTGCCGCGACCAATTCTTCGGACCGATGTCATGAAACTGGAGGATCTGAAGCCGGATATGATTCTGACCGGTACGGTGCGGAATGTCATTGATTTTGGCGCTTTCGTAGATATCGGTGTACACCAGGATGGATTGGTTCACATCTCTCAGATGTCGGATCATTTCGTGAAGCACCCGATGGATGTGTTGCAGGTCGGGGATATTGTAACCGTAAAGGTACTGAGTGTGGATATTGCAAGGAAGCGGGTTTCTCTGACCATGAAAGGACTGTAAAATGCTGTAATTTTATTCTTGCTTTTACTGTAATATTAATGATATAATCATGGATAAATGAATCATCAATAAACTTTCAGGGCAGGGTGCAATTCCCGACCGGCGGTAAAGTCCGCGAATCCTTGGAGAGTAGTCTTCAGAGGATGGATCCGGTGGAATTCCGGGACCGACAGTATAGTCTGGATAGGAGAAGGTGTTATATTTGTTTTCTGACGCTTCTGAAGGTTTTTCGGGAGCGTTTTTACGTTCATGGTATTTTTTATTTCTTTGTTATTTCTATATTTTCAGGAGGAGATATCTATGAATCACGATCGTCATGTCAGGGCAGCCGGGACTTTGAAAATGAATTGGAGCACCAGGAATCTGGTGAAGATTGCCATGCTTTCCGCCGTGTCCTTTGTACTGATGATGCTTTCCTTTCCCATCGTCGCTGTTTTTCCGGCATTTCTGAAAATGGATCTCAGTGATCTTCCGGCACTGCTGGGTGGGTTTGCCATCGGTCCGGCAGCCGGAGTTCTGGTTGAATTGATCAAGAACATCCTGATTATCCTGATTAAGGGAACCGATACCGTAGGAATCGGAGAGCTGTCCAATTTTATCGTGGGGTGCTGTTTTGTCGTGCCGGCCTCCGTGTTTTACTTGCGGCACAAGGATAAAAAGCATGCCGTTGTCGGGATGCTGATTGGTACTGTGGTTATGACGGTGGTGGCATGCTTTACCAATGCTTTCCTGATTCTTCCCCTGTATCAGAAATTCATGCCACTGGACCAGATTCTTGCTGCAGCGCCGGGCAATGCCATTACCAGTGTAAGGACCCTGGTTTTGTTTGGTATCGCCCCTTTTAACCTGTTCAAGAGCATTGTCCTGTCTGCGGGAACGATGCTGATCTATAAGAAGCTGTCCCCTGTTCTGCATAAATAATTCTCCGCAGGAGATTCCTTATGATATAATATGGGATATCATACCGGAAGGATTGGAGATTTCCTTTCAAAAATAAATTGATTTGGAGGTGAATGATTTTGATATGGATATCAGAGTCCGAAGAGGATACCCTGAGCTTTGGCAAACGCATCGGGGAAAACGTAAGACCGGGAGATATCCTCTTGCTGTATGGAGATCTGGGAAGCGGCAAAACCGTTTTAGCCAGGGGGATTGCCTGTGGCATGGGCGTTTCCGATAGGATTACCAGTCCGACCTTTACCCTGATGAATCCGTATGTCGGCAAATATCCGGTCTATCATTTTGATCTGTATCGTCTGATCCGGCCGGAAGAGCTTTATGACCTGGATTATGAAGAGTATTTTTATGGAGACGGGATTGCCATTGTAGAGTGGCCGGAGCGAATGGGCGGTCTGCTTCCGGAGGAATATATGAAAATAGGCCTGTCCCAAATGGATTCTGCGACCCGGAGGAAAATCACTCTGGAACCGTTTGGCAGTAGATTTGAAGAGTTGGAGGAGGTGCTTCGCCCTTATGAAGGTATTGGCCATTGATTCATCCTCTGTTGTCGCCGGCGTAGCCATTTTGGATGCGGACCGGCTTTTGTATGAGGAAGTTCAGCATCATGAAAAAAACCATTCGGTGATCCTGATGCCCATGGTGGAGCAAGCTTTGGACTCCTGTCAGCTGACACTGAAGCAGATCGATCTGTTTGCAGTTTCCGGAGGACCGGGATCCTTTACCGGCCTGCGCATTGGCATTTCCACCGTCAAGGGACTGGCCCAGGCAGTGGAAAAGCCTGCAGCAGCTGTCTCTACCCTGGATGCTCTGGCGTACAATGTGACAGGTCCGGAGGATGCATTGGTTTGTCCCGTTATGGATGCGAGAAGAGACCAGGTTTATACCTGCCTCTATCGCCGGGAAGGAAGCCGCTATGTTCCCCTGATGCCGTATTCCGCCCTTCCTGTGGAACAGCTGGCGGATCAGCTGATTCTCTCTCAAAAGAGCGTATACTTTGTGGGAGACGGCATTCCGGTTTATCGGGACAGGCTATCGGCAAGACTGGGGAAGTCTGCATGGTTCGTCCCCCCTTATCTCACCTATCAACGTGCTTCGGTGATCGGATGGCTTGGTATGAGGGAAGCGGCGGAAGGAAAAGCGGTCCCGTACCAGAACTTAAAGCCGTTCTACCTGAGACCGTCGCAGGCCGAGCAAAAAAGAGCCCGACAGCAGCAGGCCAGTGGAAAAGAAAAGAGGGAAACGCCATGAATGGGCAGATCGGACCCATGACCTCCGCAGAGCTGGAAGACATATCCCGGCTGGAAAAACTTTGCTTCTCCCTGCCATGGTCCAGGGAGTCATTACGGCTGGAGGTGGAGGAAAATAAATGTGCCAGATACTTCACCGTCCGGGCGGATGGCAAAGTCGTCGGATACGGGGGAATGTGGCTGATACTGGACGAAGCGCACATTACCAATATTGCGGTTCATCCGGATTACCGAAACCGGGGGTTTGGCCGCATGATTATGCAGACCCTGATGCAGGAAGCTTCCCGGCTGGGCATCGAACGTATGACCCTGGAGGTCCGGGTATCCAACCGCCCTGCCATTCACCTGTATGAATCCATGGGATTTGAGAGGGGAGGAGTCCGGAAAGGGTATTACAGCAACAATCGGGAAGATGCATTGATTATGTGGAACTTTCATATACGGGGGGAGGTTCGGATATCAAAATGAGAAGCAAAATAAATTATCTGACAGGCTTTCTGATTTCCGCTCTTGTTTTTCCGGTTTTGCTGGTTACCGGGATCCAATGGACTGCCTATAACGAAGCATTTTATGAAAGGCAGTATAACCGGCTGAATACCGCAGAGACCATCGGAATCTCCCGGGGGGATCTGTCCCGTGTAACCGGAGTGCTGGTGGATTACATCCGGGGAAAGCGGGACTCCCTGGACGTGGAAGCGGAAATTCGGGGAGAACGCCGCCTGGTGTTTAATGATCGGGAAACCGCCCATATGGTGGATGTCCGAAAACTGTTCAATTTTGCAGAACGGCTTCGGAAGTTTTCCATTTTCGGAATTCTGCTCCTTGGTACGATCCTGTATTTTAACAGTGGAAAGCATCCTCTCCGGTTTCTTGCTTCCTCTTACCTGGCAGCCGGTGCGGTTTTGCTGGTGCTGCTTGCTGTTTTGATTCCTCTGGTTCGTTCCAACTTTACCTATTATTGGGATCAGTTTCATTATCTGTTCTTTGATAATGATTTATGGCTGTTAAATCCGGAAACGGACATTATGATACAAATGCTTCCCGAATCCTTTTTCAATCATGCGGTACAGCGTGTAATGGTGTTTTTTGCAGGGGGAAGCATTATTTTGGCGATCCCGGCGATTTTTCTGCATCGGCAGTCCAGAAGGCAGCGCCGGAAGAATGCAGGGCAGGAAAAGCCGGCTTACAAATAAGAAGGAGAAAACATGTCGTATTTTCAACAAATGAAGGAAAAAGTAAATTCCATAAAGGAACAAAAAGAAGTTTTCATACTTGGCATTGAGAGTTCCTGCGATGAAACCGCTGCCGCTGTGGTTCGAAACGGACGGGAGGTACTTAGCAATGTCATTGCGTCTCAGATTGCCACCCACAGGACATATGGAGGGGTGGTACCTGAAATCGCTTCCCGAAAGCATGTGGAGGCAATCAATGAAGTCATCGGAGAGGCCCTGCGGCAATCCGGCGTGCCCAAATCCCGGCTGGACGCTGTGGCGGTTACCTATGGCCCGGGTCTGGTGGGGGCCCTGCTGGTAGGGGTTTCCGCAGCCAAGGCGTTTGCATTTGGATTGAACAGGCCCCTGATTGGTGTCCATCATCTGGAAGGACATATCAGTGCAAATTATATCCAGCACAAGGAACTGGTTCCTCCTTTTCTTTGCCTGGTTGTTTCCGGAGGTCATACCCAATTGGTCTCCGTAACGGATTACGGCTGTTATGAAATGATCGGACAAACCCGGGACGATGCCGCAGGAGAGGCGTTCGACAAGGTGGCAAGGGCATTGGGACTGGAATACCCCGGCGGACCGGCTGTGGATCGGCTGGCCAAACGTGGAAATCCCGATGCTGTGGCATTTCCACGGTCCCATATCAAGGATCATCCTCTTGACTTCAGCTTTAGCGGTCTCAAAACTTCCGTGATCAATTATCTGCACAACAAGGAACAAAAGGGAGAGACGGTCTCCTGTGAAGATGTGGCTGCCAGCTTTCAGAAAGCAGTGGTGGATGTACTCATAGAAAATGCGATGAACAGTGCGCGAATGCTGAATAGTGAGTGCATTGCCATGGCAGGAGGAGTAGCGGCAAATTCTGCCTTACGACAAGGAATGGAGAAAGAAGCGGAAAAAAGGCACATCCGTGTACTCTATCCGCAGCCCGTTTTGTGTACGGACAATGCTGCCATGATTGCCTGCGCCGGCTACTATCAGCTGCAAAAAGGCAATCTTTCCGATTTATCCCTGAATGCCGTTCCCCATCTTTCGCTGCCCGGACGGGCTTATTCGAAACGTCCGGAAAGTTTATGAATGGGATCTTTCATAAACCTTTCCATGGACAAAAAAGAAACGCTGGGAATAACCCGTGGGACCCGGATGTGGATAAGGGAGGAGATTCTCTGGAATTTGGCCTCGGGCCTGTGGATAACTCTGTGCATAATGTGGATATGCTGTTGTCTATAATATTCTAATAAATGAAACATGGCATGATTCAACATTCTTTTTTCAAAAACAACAATATTTGCATACTCTTTTGCTGTAAAATATAGTATGCCGTAGTTTGCTCAGGAAATGCGGATAATTTGAATCCATACGGAACATACTATATTTTGCCTTTATGAGAAGGAATCAGGGCTTATTTGATCCAAGCTGTTGATTCTTTTTTTGAACTGGAAAAAATCCAGGTCATATCGTCGATGCAAAGGAGCATTTGTGATTATGCCAAACTTGGAACAATTGAAACAACTTGCAGGGGAAATGGCCGTAAAGCAGATAACCGCAGCTCCGGGCAGGAACAGAAGATGTAAGCTCCCCAGGCTGGAGGAAGCCAATCAGATACTGATTCAGGCTTATCAATCCACAAATGAGGAGATCAAATCCAGGGGAAGCATCGTTCCGGCTGCGGAATGGCTGCTGGATAATTTCTATGTAATAGAGGAACAGTTTAAGGAGACACAGTATCATATTACCAGT
Organism: Firmicutes bacterium UBA4874; assembly: GCA_002399435.1. Taxonomy (GTDB): domain Bacteria; phylum Bacillota; class Clostridia; order Caldicoprobacterales; family DTU083; genus UBA4874. The sequence continues at coordinate 93,995 of DHDO01000071.1, read as the reverse complement.
GATTTATCCCGGAATCTTCCGGTTCTGACAAAGGGAGAGCATATAGGATTTCCAAGGATTTACGGAATTGCTGCAAAGATGGTGGAGTTTCTCAACGGAAGACTGGAGGAGGATACCATTGTTTCGTTTCTGGAGGAATATCAGGCGCACGCTCCGTTAACCTGCAGGGAACTTTGGGCGATTCCGTTGTTTTTGCGGATTTGCCTGCTGGAAACCATCAAGGATATCGCTGTGATGATTTCCGAGTCCATAAAGCTGCGAAAGCAGGCGGATGAATGGGCTGTAAAACTGGTGAACAGCCTGACCAAATCCAGGGAGGGCCCTGACTATCGGGATGAATTTCGAAAAGTGATCACCGAACACGATGCGGCGAATAAAGTTCTAAAACCAGTTTATGCAGAACGGCTGTTGCAGCGGCTGAGGGAGGAAGGAGGAGAAGCTGCGCCCATTATCCGATGGGTGGATGGGAAGCTTGCCGTGCAGCATACCAGTGCGGATGAAATCGTGCAGCAGGTTCATCAGACTCAGGCGTCCAGTCAGGGTTCCATGGGAAATGCGGTAACCAGTCTGCGTCTCATTTCCAATATGAGATGGGATGAAATCTTTGAGCAACTCAGCATCCTGGATCGCATCCTTCGTCAGGATCCCGCCGGTATCTATTCTGCGATGGATTTTGCATCCAGGAACAACTACCGTCACAAGGTGGAGCAGATTGCAAAAAAGCATCGTGCCAATGAATTGCAGGTTGCTGAAAAAGCATTGGAATGTGCGAGGGAAAATCAGGAGGATTCCCGGGAGAAGATGCGGCACATTGGATACTATATTGTCGATCAGGGCAGAAGTCTGCTGGAAGCAAAACTAAGCGGGAAACAATCCTGTCGGAAAACAGGAAAACGGAATGCAATTCTCTATTTCGGATCCATTGGTTTGCTGACGGCGCTGGGTATGGTATTGTTCCTGGCCGCTGTTTTCCATACTTCCGTCCGCCCGGGTTTCTGGAATATGCTGCTTGCTGCCGTTTTGTCCTTTCTGCCAATCCATAGCATTGCCATTGGTCTGGTCCATTGGGCCGCCACCAGAATATGCAGCCCATTCCACATTCCCAAGCTGGAACTGAAAGAAGGAATTCCGGAGGAATACCGTACCATGGTGGTCATCCCTGCCTTATTGACCAGTGAAAAACGGGTCATGGAGCTCATTGATCAGATGGAAGTGTTTTATCTTGCCAATCAGGAGGAAAACCTTCATTTTGCCCTGCTGGGGGATTACAAGGATGGACCGGAGGAAAAGACAGACAGCGATAATGTCATTGTGGATACGGCAAAACGGATGATTCATGAACTGAACCAGCGCTATGGACGGGAAAGGGAAGATATATTCTTCTTTTTTCATCGGTATCGCCAGTGGAACCCAAAGCAGAAATCCTGGATGGGCTGGGAAAGAAAAAGAGGAGCGTTGGTTGAATTCAATGCCTTGTTGTCCGGAAGCAGGAACACCAGTTATTTCGTCCAGGTGGGGGATTTGTCCATCCTGGGTAAAATAGTTTATGTCATTACCCTGGATGCCGATACCCAACTGCCCAGGGATGCTGCGAAAAAACTAATTGGGGCAATTGCCCATCCATTGAACAAACCAGTACTGAGCGAAGACGGAACAAGGGTCGTCGAAGGTTATGGAATGCTTCAGCCCAGAATCGGCGTGTCCGTGGACAGCGCCAGCCGTTCATTTTTTTCCCTGACATTCTCCGGACAAACCGGCGTGGATCCCTACACCACTGCCGTATCCGACGTATATCAGGACTTGTTTCAGGAAGGAATCTATACCGGAAAAGGAATCTATCAGCCGGATGTTTTCAACAGGGTAATGAAGGATGCCATTCCGGAAAACAGTGTATTGAGCCATGATCTGTTGGAAGGCTGCTACGTAAGGGCTGGATTGGTTACGGATATTGAGCTGATCGACGGATATCCCGCCCACTATATCGGATATACCATGCGCCTTCACAGATGGACACGGGGGGACTGGCAGCTGCTTCCCTGGCTGGGATCCCAGGTCCGCAATCAGAAAGGCGAGCTGGCCAAAAACCCGTTGAATGGAATCTCAAAATGGAAAATAGCGGATAACTTAAGGCGGAGTCTGCTTTCTCCCGCTTTATATGTCATTCTTATCCTGAGTCTTCTTATATTGCCGGGATCGGTAGCCCTGTGGCTTGGACTTGTTTTCCTGACCCTTCTTTTCCCGTTGATTACGGATCTGGCAGGTAAACTGCTGTCCCATAAAAGTGGAAATAATTCCGGACAAAGGCTCCATGGTGTGTTGGAAGGCACAAAAAGCCTGCTTTTTCAGATCCTTTTGGGCTTTATTTTTCTGGCTCATCAATCCCATGTCATGCTGGATGCTGTTTCCCGTTCTGTCTGGCGGGTAACGGTCAGCCATCAGAACATGATGGAATGGGTTACCGCCGCAGATTCTGACCGGAGATTCCGTGGGGAATTATCGGATTACTGGGATAAAATGCGGGCCCCGGCTTTGTTGTCTGTTGTCTTTTTCATCGCCACAATCACTGCAAGACCGGAATACTGGCCGTACAGCCTGCTGTTCACCGTATGCTGGGTCTCTTCTCCTTATATTGCCTATCTGGTCAGCAAGCCAAAGAATAGACGCATTCCCAAGCTTTCTGCGGAACAGGATTTTAAAATAAGGGGAATTGCCTATAAAACGTGGAGCTTCTTTAATGAATTGGTAACCAGCAAGGAAAATTGGCTGCCGCCTGACAATTATCAGGAGGACCCCCCCATCGGGGTGGCACACCGGACTTCGCCCACCAACATCGGCCTCTATCTTTTATCCATATTGACTGCCCGGGATCTTGGCTATATCGGAACTCTGGAAGCTGTGAAGAGAATAGGGAACACCATCGGGACCATGCTTCGTCTGGAACAGTGGAAAGGCCACTATTATAACTGGTATCATACCCAGACTCTGGAGCCGCTTCGGCCGTTGTATGTTTCCACTGTGGATAACGGGAATCTGATCGGCTATCTGATTACGTTAAGCCAGGGAATTGAAGAATTGTTCAGGCGGCCCCTGATTGGAAAGGAAAACATCGCCGGACTCCGGGATGTTCTTTCCCTGAACAGTAAGAAGCAGGATATGGAGCATCAAAGCCTGCTGAATACGCTGATGGACAGCGAGACCGTCAGCGTATCGGAGTGGCTAATGCTTCTGGACGACCTCAAGGGGCAGAGCAAGGCTGTGGATCAGCTGATTACGGAATATGAGACGGAGGAGGAACTGTTTTTCCCCTGGAGCAGGCTGCTTCAGAAGATTCCTGCCACTCTGCTGAGTGAAAAAGGGGTTTATCAGGAGACATCCCGGAAAATGTCGGAGCTGCTGAAGCAGCTGAACGGACCGATATCCCTCCAAAATATTTACGATAACTATCTGGGTATTTTGAAAAGTTTGTCTGAAACAATGGTATCCCTGAACCGGGATGCCTGTCAATCCTCCGGATTCCGGGAATCCGGGAAATGGCTGAAGGATATGGAGATTTCCCTGGCCGGATCCTATTCCGCCATCCGGGATTTTGCCAGTCGATGCCACAGACTGCGCAGTGAAATAAAGGACATTATAGACAAAATGGATTTCCGGCTTCTCTATGATGAGAAGCAGGAGCTTTTATCCATCGGATATAATGTGGAAGACGGTCATCTGACAAAATCCTACTATGACCTGCTGGCTTCAGAGGCAAGGCAGAGCAGTTTTGTTGCCATAGCCAAAGGGGACATTCCCCAAAAACATTGGTTTAAACTGGGGAGGTCCCTGGCTCTGGTCGGGGATCTTCGGGTCCTCATTTCATGGAGCGGCACCATGTTTGAATATTTGATGCCCCTTCTCATCATGAAAAATTATGACTATACCTTGCTGGATGAAACGTATGCCGCTGTGATTCGGGGACAGAAGCAGTTCTCGGAGCAGCGCCATCTTCCCTGGGGAGTTTCCGAATCCGGCTTTTATGCCTTTGACCTGCATCTCAATTACCAATACAAGGCTTTCGGCATTCCCCACCTGGGTCTGAAGAGGGGATTGATCAACGATATGGTTGTGGCTCCCTATGCCGGCATCCTTGCTTTGCCCCTGGAGCCGGCTGTTGCATTCCATAACATGGAAGTCCTGGCGTCGGAAGGCCTGGAAGGCCCTTACGGGTTTTATGAGGCGATCGATTATACGCCGGAACGATTGCCAAAAAAAAGAAAAAGCATGGTTGTAAAAAGCTTCATGGCTCATCATCAGGGCATGGCACTGATAGCCATCAACAACTACCTGAACAATAATGTCATGCAGGCCCGTTTTCATTCCGCCCCCATGATAAAGGCCACCGAATTGCTGCTTCAGGAAAGAATGCCGCGCAGGGAAATCTATATAAAGGATTATGAAGACCTGGTGAGCCCGGATCTGGAGGAGGGAAGGAAACATCAGGAAGCCCAGGCCAAAAGAACCATTCATACGCCGCATACTGTTCTTCCGGAAACCGTTTTACTGTCCAATGGCAATTACACCGTAATGCTGACCAACAGCGGGGGAGGGTTCAGTCAGTATTCCGGTCAGGCCATTACCAGATGGCGGAAAGACATCACCCGGGATGACTGGGGAGAGATGTTCTATATTGCGAATCTGAACTCCAATACCTACTGGTCCGCCGCTTATCATCCCGCAGGTATCCTGCCGGAGGATTACAAGGTCGTCTTTGAAACGGACCGTGCATCCTTCGATCGAAAAGACGGCAATATTGAAACCAGGATGGAAGTTGTGGTTTCTCCGGAGTATAATGGGGAAATCCGCCGTATTTCCCTTACAAATCATGGGGAAAGCGGTAGAATGATGGAAGTAACCAGTTATTCTGAGATTGTATTGGCTCCCTTTTCAGCCGATCTTGCCCATCCTGCTTTCAGCAATCTGTTTGTCCAGACGGAATTCCATCCGGAGCGGAATATTCTGCTGGCAACCAGGCGGCCACGGGAGAAAACGCAGAAATCGCTGTGGATGTTCCATACTGTTGTAGCGGAAGGAGAGACGGTGGGCAGCATACAGTATGAAACAGACCGTGCCCGATTTATCGGAAGGGGGAGAACCCTGAAGGATCCGCAGGTCATGGACCCGGAATTCCCACTGTCCGATTCCGCAGGCGCTGTACTGGATCCCATTATGAGCATTCGCAGAAGGATTTATCTTTCCGCGGGGGAGACGATTCGGATTTCCTATGTAACCGGAGTTGCGGATTCCCGTGAATCGGCCATTGCCCAGGCCAGGGAATGTCAGAGCCGCAATGTGGCAAATCGTGCCATGGAGCTGGCCTGGACGCATTCCCAGGTGGAGCTTCGTTATCTGAACATTTCGGCAGGAAGGGCCAATCTGTATCAGGCCATGGCCTCCCAGATTCTTTATAACAGGCCGCCGTCCGACTGGAAGCGGGAGATGACACGGAAAAACCGGAAAGGCCGGAGCACTCTGTGGGCATATGGAATTTCGGGGGATTTACCCATTGTCCTTCTGCGTGTCAGCAGGATGGAACATATGGAACTGGTGCAGCAGATGCTGACAGCTCATGAGTATATGAGATTGAAAGGCCTGCAGGTGGATCTGGTGCTGCTGAATGAATATGGAAGCAGTTACGAACAGCCGGTAAACGAGCGTCTGAGGGAACTGGCCGGAATCAGTCATGCCCGTGACCTTATGGATAAGCCGGGGGGCGTATTCCTCCGTCAAAGCAGTAACATACCGAAGGAGGATCTTTGTCTGCTGTTCTCCGCAGCCAGGCTGATTTTAAACGGGGATGACGGATCGATTTCCTCCCAGTTGCTGTTGAATAAGAAGTCCAATGAAACCATTCCTCCCCTGAACACGCAGGATATCGACTATCATGTGGTTTCCAAAAATGAAATTCCCCGGCCTGAGGGACTTGCCTACTTCAACGATATGGGAGGGTTTTCAGAAGACGGGAAGGAATATGTCGTTTACTTGAAGGACAGGAAGGTAACGCCTCTTCCCTGGAGCAATATCATCGCCAATCCTGAGTTCGGATTTTTGGTTACCGAATCCGGTTCCGGCTATACCTGGTGTGGGAACAGCCGGGAGAACAAGCTGACTCCCTGGTCCAATGATCCGATCCGGGATCCTTCCGGAGAAATATTGTACGTCCGCGACGACAATACAGGAGAATACTGGACCATTACCCCCATGCCGGTCCGTGAAGCGGAAAGTTACCGGATACGGCATGGGCAGGGCTATACCGTATTTGAACATGCCAGTCACGGTATGATGGCCCGGCAAACCATGCTGGTTCCCCTGAAGGATCCGGTAAAATTAATCTGCGTTTCCCTGAAGAACAATACGGATCAGCGGAGAAAGCTTTCCCTGTTCTTTTATGTGGAATGGGTCCTGGGCGTGAATCGGGAGGAAAGCAGTCCCTTTATCCTTACAGAATTTGATGGGAAAACGAACAGTATGCAGGCATATAATTACTATCAGGAAGAATTTGCAGGGCGGACCGCATTTCTGTCCTGTAACCGGGAAATCCGTTCCTATACTTCGGACCGCAGGGAGTTTATCGGGCGAAACGGATCTTTGGACCAACCGGCGTGCATGACCAGAGTGCACCTTTCCAACCGGGCCGATGAAGGATTTGATCCCTGCTCGGCCATACAGGTGTCCATCGAGCTTTCTCCCGGAGAAGAGGAAGATGTCCTGTTCTGTCTGGGACAGGGGAAGGATCCGGATCAGGTCCGGGAGATCCAAAGCCGGTATCCGGACCGAAAAAGCGCAGAGAAGGCATTGGAGGAAGTGAAAGCTTTTTGGGAAAACATATTGGGGACTCTGCATGTCAAAACGCCGGATCCCTCCATGGATCTTTTGCTGAACCGGTGGCTGCTCTATCAGGCCTATGCCTGCCGCATCATGGCGAGAACGGGCTTTTATCAGGCCGGCGGAGCCTTTGGCTTCAGGGATCAGCTTCAGGATACAATGGCTCTTGTCTACAGTGCACCGGAGCGAACCCGGGAGCAGATTCTATTGTCCGCCGCTCATCAATTCCCGGAAGGAGATGTACTGCATTGGTGGCATCCGCCTTTCCGGGGAGTCCGGACCAGAATCACAGACGATCTGCTGTTTCTTCCGTTTGTAACTGCAGATTACATTGAAGCAACAGGAGATGAAAGCGTGCTGGAAGAGCCGGTGGCTTTTCTTTCGGAAAGCGGACCGCTTGAACCCGGCGAACAGGATCGGTATGCCATTTATCAGGCTTCGGAAGACCAGTCCTGTATCTATGATCACTGCATCCGGGCTTTGGAGCATGCCATGCAGTTTGGCAGCCATGGACTTCCGCTGATGGGGGGCGGGGACTGGAATGATGGAATGGACCAGGTTGGAATGGATGGCAAAGGGGAAAGTGTATGGCTGGGCTGGTTCCTGTACGACGTTTTGAATCGTTTTCTTCCCATTTGCAGGAAAAGGGGGGATATGGAACGGGCAGAGCGGTATGCAAAAACAGCGGAAACCCTGCAAACATCCATTGAAATGAATGCATGGGACGGAGGATGGTATCGCCGTGCCTACTTTGATGACGGGACGCCTCTCGGTTCCGAAAGGAATGAGGAATGCCGGATTGATCTGATATCCCAGTCCTGGGCAGCTCTGTCCGGGGGAGGAAAGAAGGAAAGAGTCCGGGAAGCCCTGCGGGCTGTTCAGAATTATCTGGTGGATGAGGATGCCGGTCTCATCAGGCTTCTGACTCCGCCCTTTGATCAGTCGAACCTGGAACCCGGCTATATCAAGGGCTATGTACCCGGCGTCAGGGAAAACGGCGGACAGTATACCCATGCTGCCGTATGGTCGGTTCTGGCGTTTGCGGCGACAGGAGATGGCAATACGGCCTGGCGTCTCTTTCACCTGATCAATCCCATCAATCATACCGGAACCCATTTGGACGCCTCCAGATACAAAGCGGAGCCTTATGTCATGGCTGCGGATGTCTATGCCATACCGCCGCATACCGGAAGGGGCGGATGGAGCTGGTATACCGGAGCGGCAGGGTGGATGTACCGTACCGGGATCGGAGGAATACTGGGTTTTCAGAGGAAGGCTTCCTCCTTTACGATCCATCCATGTATACCGGAGGACTGGAGCGGTTTTACCATGGAATACCATTATGGCAGCACAAAATATCTCATTGATGTGGAAAATCCCAATAAGGTTCAGCAGGGAATTGCAGAGATGAAGCTGGACGGTCAGATTCTTTCGGATAGGGAAGTGCCTCTCTCCGATGACGGGAAGGAACATCATGTCAGGGTTCTCATGGGAAACATTCTGTAAATCCTGCAGATAGTCTTTTTCCACCGCGGGTTATAAATTACCGGAGCCATGAATATTTTGTACTGACTGTGATATGACTGGGGGTGGAACGTTGAAGGTTTACTATCTGTCAAAGCGATGGATATCAGCATTCTGGATCCTGCTCATCCTCTTGCTGCTTCTTATTTTTTTTATGAAAAGCAGGGAGGATTCCCTGCAGCCCGCTGTTTCCTTTTTATCCGCTTCGGACCGGGTGATTGTCATCGACCCGGGGCATGGAGGGTTTGATTCCGGCGCATTGAGTCCGTCCGGACTGAGGGAAGATGAACTGAACCTGAAAGTTGCCCGGAAGCTGAAAAAACTTTTGACGGATAAAAAGAGTAAGGTGATTCTGACAAGGGAGAACCAGCATGGAACCGCATCCAATAAATCCGCGGATATGAAAAAAAGGGAGGAAATCATCCGGCAAAGCAATGCAGATATCGTACTGAGCATTCATATGAATCATTTCTCAAAAAGCCAATATTTCGGCGCTCAGACTTTTTATATGACTGGCAGTGAGGAAGGAAAGAGGCTGGCAAAATGCATTCAGGGCAGGATGGTGGAAGATCTGATCGAGGGCAATCACCGGGTGGAAAAAGCAGTGGATAATCTCCGGATTCTAAAAGCCAGCCCTGCACCATCGGTTCTTGTGGAGTGCGGTTTCCTGTCCAACGCCAGGGAAGAGGCTCTCCTGAAAACGGAGGAATATCAGGAAAAGATCGCATGGTCGATTTACAGCGGCATTCTGAACTATTTTTCAGAAGAAAAGACATTTTATTGGGATGGGGATGAGAAGAATCCCCATCTTTTTCTTTTGTTCTGTTTCTTCCGGGATATCCGATTATATAACATCCGGGAATATGGTATAATGAATGTGGAGGGGCAAAGCATCAAATTGGTCCTTTCCTATCCGGTGAAAGTTGTTATATAATATAAAGGCTTCCACGAGACGATACTTTAAAACAAGGGGCGTACCTGCATGTTGGATGGGCTTTCCAGAATGTTTTCCTATATTGAACCGTATGTACAGTTTCCATGGGTCATCCGGCATATCATAGACATATCCATTGTGTCCTATGTGGTGTACAAATTGCTTCTTTTAATCCGCGAGACCCGTGCAGAGCAGGTATTAAAGGGACTGACCATTCTGCTGTTTGCAACGAAGCTCAGCGAGTGGCTGCAGCTGAACACCATATATTGGATTTTAAAAAATACTGCCACGGTGGGTGTCATAGCCTTGCTGATCGTGTTTCAGCCTGAGCTGCGTAAGGCATTGGAGCAGATCGGGCGGGGACGTATCTTTGACAGGCTTACGTTTATTCAGGAAGACAAGGATCCTCTTTTTTTTATCAATGAGATCGCAAGAGCTGTGCAGGATATGGCCAGGGCAAAGATCGGCGCCCTGATTGTCATTGAAAGGAAGACCGGTATCAGCGATGTCATCGAAACCGGCGTCAAAATTGACGGAGAGCTTTCGGGATCCCTTTTGGAAAACATATTTGTACCCAATACTCCTCTCCATGACGGAGCCGTTATTGTACGGGGATATCGGATTGCGGCTGCCGGGTGTTTTCTGCCCCTTACGGAAAACGGGAACATCAACAAGCAGCTGGGTACCAGACATCGGGCGGCTCTGGGCATTTCAGAGAATTCCGATGCCATTGCCATTGTGGTATCGGAGGAAACCGGTGTCATATCCATAGCCCATAATGGAAAGCTTACCAGATATCTGGATTCCAAAGGTCTAAAGGAAATATTGAAAAAGGTGTATGTCAAGGAAAAGGAACCGCGCTCCTTCATCGTGAAAAAGTGGAGGTCAAGGAATGAACAGGATGGACAATAAAAAACCATGGCAAAACAATCTGGTACTGAAAATTATTTCTGTTGTCATAGCAGTGATTCTATGGCTGTACGCCATCAGTGAGTTGAATCCCGAAACAACCCAGCCCATTTCAGATGTTCCGGTTATTGTTGTCAATGAGGATGCGTTGAACGACAGACAATTGTCATTGGTGGAAAAGCCGGTTGGTACCGTAACGGTCCGCATCCGAGGATTGGTTAATGATATCCGGAAAGTCAATACGGCAAATTTGAAGGCTATCCTTGATCTGCAGCGCATAGACTGGACGGGAACCCGTAAGGTGGAGCTAAGGATCGAAGGGCTGCGTCCCCGTGAGGTAAGACTGGATAGGATCCCGGAAATGCCATTGACCGTAAATCGAATTACGTCCAAAAGAATTCCGGTACAAGTAAATCAAAAAGGATTTGGAAAAGCTGCAGATGGATATTCTGCACATTTGCCAAGTGTGGAGCCTGAGAATATTACCATATATGGGGCCCAATCCCTGGTGGAACAGGTGGCGAAAGGTGTCGTCGAGGTGAAACTGAATGGCGATGCAAGTACGATTGAGCAGTCCATGCCTGTTCGCTTGATGGATGCTGAGAATCGTCTTATTTCCTCGGAATATCTGCATTTGCGTCAGGAAACCGTCATGGTGCGGATTCCAATTTATCCGATTCAGGAGATCCCGGTGAGGGCCAATATCACCGGTGCTCCCGCCAGCGGATTTGTGGTGGATAAGGTGGAAGTCCGGCCGGACAGTCTGAAAGTCGACGCTTCTCCCGGCATAATGGAACAGCTGGAATTCCTGACCACCCAGGAAGTAAATATTCAGGACGCAGTAAAGGACGTCCGTAAGACGGTGACGGTCAATAAAGTAAAGGGGTTGTATTTATCTTCCGATCAGTCCTACCAGGTCAGCGTCGTGGTTCACATTCGGGAGACCACGACAAATAAGGACATTATCCTGAATCAGATTGATCTGAAGAATATTCCGGAAGGTTTTCACGCGGAAATCATCAGTGCTCCGGTTACGGTCCGGCTGAAAGGGTCGTATACCGACATGAGCTCCCTGGATGAACGAAGCCTGACAGCTTCCGCTGATTTCGCAAAGATCGACCCGGGGGACGGAGGCTTTCACCCTGGCCAATATGATCTGCCTTTGGATATAAAGACTCCGAAGGAAGCGCAGATTGTCAGTAAATCCGCGGACAGGATATCCGTCCGGATAACGTCGGTTGCAACAGAAACGACATCCTCTGAAACGCCGAATCCGACGAAAGCACCGAACCCGACGAAGACACCGGAACCGACGAAAACACCGGAACCGACAAAAACACCGGAGCCTGCGGAAGCGCCATAAAACGGAGACAGACGGAACCCGGGCATCTGCCCGGATGCCCGGACAGATAAAAACAGAATCCGGGATTGAATTCGGGGTTGTGGTTTTTTGGAGTTTATGATATAATGATTGTTGTTGGGCGTCTGTAGCTCAGGGGATAGAGCGTTCGGCTCCGACCCGAAAGGCCGCTGGTTCGAATCCAGTCAGACGCACCAGTCATAGAAAATCCGGATCTGTTTCCAATCGGAAAGGTTCGGATTTTTGCTGTTCTCAGGCAAAAGAGATGTGCTCCTTCCTTCAGCGTAGGCATAATGGAACCGTTCTTCCAATTCAAGGCATGGGAAAACAGATAATATGCCAAAATATTATAAAATCAGTTTTCAACCAAATCATTCGGTGCTATAATCCTTATGAAATGCAAAGGAAAGGAAGGGACGCATTGAATTTACGCGTGGTTATGGTGGACAGCAGTTACAATGCGCGCAGGGACATTGACAGCAAGGTGAAATGGGTGGAAAATGATTTTGAACTGGTCGGCGAAGCTTCCAACGGGGAGGAAGCACTGGCACTTTTGCCCCATGTATCCCCTCACGTAATCTTTACAGAGATCCGTATGCCGAAGATGAATGGGATAGCCTTCATTGAAATGGCAAAAAAGCGCTGGCCGGATATCAAATATGTTATTGTCAGCAACTATGATAACTTTGACTATCTGCGGCAGGCCATGAAGGTCGGGGCGTACGATTATATCCTCAAGCCGGTGAAGCCGGAAGAGATCAATCAGGTTCTGAAGCGGGCAAAGGCGGAAATCGAGACCAATGTAAGAAGATATTTTTAAAAGGCAGTTTTCAACCTACAACTGCCCTTCTTAATATGTCTTATAAAATGGGAGCCCTGGGAGCTTTTATCGTACCATCCGGTCCAGACGGAAGCACGCCAGGATCATTTGTATTTTTTCCGTTCCCTTTTTCGTGATTTGAAAGCATTTTTCCTGTGATGAGGGACAGATATAATCCAAATCCCGAAGGACCATGATGGTTTCCCACACCTGCGGCGTATTCCGATGCCGAAAAAACGCCATCATATCCTTTATGGACATTTCAGTACGGTGACGGTATAATTGATACAGAATATCCGTTGCGTACAGGTATTGCGACTGCCCGATTCCCTGTAATATAATAGGTATGAAATCAAACTGCTTCTGCACATGGATTTCCTCCTTTGTTGAAAGATGGATATTTAATTATTATGCTTTTTACCGTAAAATATTCCATTGGGGAAGAAAAGCGGGAAAAATACAATGGGAAGGGTTTGGTTCTTTGATGTTGAATGATTGAGAGTGTTCCTCAAATCATTCGGATGAGCGAGGTATTTCCTGGTGAACAGTAAGCAGTATGAAATATTGGCCCTGACGCTTCGCTATTGGTTTGTGTTTTTGTTGGCTTATATCTTTATTCAGGCAACATACCGAACCTTGCGGGGTGTCATGTCCGGAAAATCGAACAGGCGTTCCACTGGCAACATTCCCTTTATATTGGTATTGTTCTCTCTGAGTGCCTTTGGGCTGCTGGCCTTCCGGGATCCGTCCGGTTTTGATAAAGATACGGCATTGCTGGGTGTCCTTGTCTCAGCAGTGATTCTGTTTCAATTTTATTTTCTGCACTATGTATTCCGGGGCATGGATGAAATCCTTCTTTTGATGGTGTACACCCTTGCCATATTGGGTTTTGTCGTTCTGCAGAGACTGACGCCGATGCTTGCCCTGCGTCAGTTGGAATGGTTTGCTGCCGGCAATGTTGTCCTTTTTTTGGCCATAATCATGATTCCACGCATCAGCAAGCCTGGCAGGCTTCTTGCTCCCCTGATGGTGCTGGGACCGGCAATCCTTTTTCTGGTGGCTTTTTTCGGGGAAAAATCGGGTGGTGCAGCCAGTAAACTGCCCATCGGAGATTTTTCCATACAGCCATCCGAATTTGTCAAGGTTATTTTTATAATCGTGCTGGCTTACTCGCTCAAGGAAACGCAAACGTTTCGGCAGCGAATCCCGCCATTGCTATTTGCGATGTTTTCCATTCTGGGGGTGGCATTGCAGAAGGATCTGGGGGGTGCACTGCATTATTTTTTGGTGTTCCTCTTTATGTATTACATGGCAACCAGCGACTGGATGCTTACCGCTGCTGCAGGTGGCGCCGGTATTGGTGCGTCAGTGATTGGGTATCGCCTTTTTTCCCATGTCCGGGTCCGGGTGGAAGCCTGGAAAAATCCCTGGGCAGATGTGGGAAGCAAAGGCTATCAGGTCGCTCAGTCCCTGATGGCCATGGGAAGCGGCGGCTGGTTCGGGATGGGCCTGAACCTTGGAGAACCATATGCCATCCCGGCATCCCGCACGGATTTTATTTTTGCTGCCATATGTGAAGAGTTCGGTATCCTGGTTGGAGGCATGGTGATTGGTTTATATATTCTTATTCTGATTCGAAGTATGCAAGAAGCTCTTCGCGCATACCGGGCCCCCGACATGCTTCTTGCAAGCGGCACTGCGATTTCCCTGGCAATTCAGGCTTTTATTATCATCGGAGGAGTGATCAAGATGATCCCTCTTACCGGCATTACCCTTCCTTTTGTAAGCTATGGAGGAAGCTCCATGATCGTCAGTCTCAGCATGATCGGCATCGTGGAAGGGGTATCTGTAAGAAATTTCCGAACAGCCCGGGAGGAGGAGCAGATGGATGAGACTGATGATGAAAAACCGGATGAGGATGAGGATACATGAAGCATATAAAGCGCAATGTCCGTGGCTCTTTGTTTGCACTGCTGGGGCTTTTCATGATTTTAACCGGATATTACTTCTATAATCTATTCGTTTACAGTGACCGGTGGTTTTCGGATCCCAACAACACGAGAATCAAGGTTGATATGGAGAATCCTTCTATTCTCCCGGGCAATATTCAGGATCGGAACCAGAATGTGCTGGTGGAAACAAAGTCTACAATCAAAAAAGACGGGAAAACCACCTATTATCGCAGTTACCGGGACGATTGCCGCTATGCGGCTCATGTGATCGGTTCCAAACGATATGGCATTGGCGCCGAGGTGCTCTATATCCGCTATCTTCTGGGATATAACAATAATCTGCTGGAACGGATCTATCAGAAAGCATTTCTGGATCAGGAAGTGGGTAATAATGTGATCCTGACCATTGACATGCAGCTTCAGAAATACATCACTGAAGTGATGGGTTCCCAAAAGGGAAGCGTTGTACTTATGGATCCCCGGAGTGGCGAGATTCTGGCAATGGTCAGCCTTCCGTCCTTTAACCCTGCACAGGAAAATGAGGAACCGGGGGAAGAAAGCCTGTTGAATAAGGCTTCCTATGGAAGATATCCTCCCGGATCCATCATGAAAGTGGTCACAGCCGCGGCGGCATTGGAGTCCGGGGAAGATATCCGTAAAGATACCCTGGAGTGCAAGGGCTCTACGGACGTTGGGGGCATCCGGATTAACTGCTATGGTCAGGAGGCACACGGCACAGTGGATCTTCCCCGTGCCATGGAGGTTTCCTGCAATGCCTATTTTGCCAACCTGTCCCTGGATATGGGCTGGAAGCAGTTGCGGGAGACCGGTGAGAAATTTGGATTCAATAAAAATTTTCTTTTTTCCGATATCAAGACGGCCAAAAGCCAGCTGCCTCTGACCCGGAATACCAGCCGGAAGGAACTGGCATGGTCCGGCGTTGGCCAGGGAAAGGTCCTGGTTTCGCCTCTCCATGTTGCCCTGATTGCATCGTCTGTGGCAAACGGCGGGGAGATGCCAAATCCAAAGCTGATTCATGGGATCCAGACGCGGAATGGCACCATTAGGTATTCAACGTCACATGGCACGTTGTCGAAACCGATATCGCCGGAAACAGCGGGAAAGCTGAAGGATATGATGATTCAGGCTGTGGAAAATGGTACAGGACGGAACGCACGGACAAGCGGAATGCTCATCGCAGGAAAAACCGGTACTGCAGAAACACAGGAAGATCAGAACCCCCATTCCTGGTTTATGGGGTTTGCACCAGCAGATGAGCCTACATTGGCGATTGCTGTTGTTTTGGAAAATGCAGGAACCGGAGGCGCAAAGGCTGCTACGATGGCAGGAAAAATACTTCGGAAAGCCGTTCGGCTTGGATACTGATAAATAAAGGATGATATGGCATGAGAAAAGAGATGGAAACCAAGCTGAAAAATCTTCCGGATACTCCGGGAGTATATATTATGAAAGACAAAAACAGCAAAATTATTTACATCGGAAAAGCTGTTTCCCTGAAAAACCGGGTCAGACAGTATTTCAGAGCCACGGGGCATACCGGAAAGGTAGGGGCCATGGTAGCCAATATTTTTGATTTTGACTATATCCTGACGGATACCGAAATGGAAGCATTGATTCTGGAATGCAATCTTATAAAAAAGCATCGTCCCAAGTATAATATTTTGCTGAAAGATGATAAGCACTATCCCTATATTGAGATCACTACGGAGGAGGAATATCCCCGGATCCGTCTGACAAGGAAGATAAAAAAGGATAAGAACAGATACTTTGGCCCGTATACCAGTGCAAGGGCGGTCCGGGAAACCGTGGAAGCCATCCGTAAAATTTTCACAATCCGTACCTGTAACCGCAAGATACGGGAAGGGCAGCCGGCAGAGCGCCCCTGTCTCAACTATTATATCAAGCAATGCTGGGGTCCTTGTCGCGGAAATGTGAAAAAGGCGGATTACCAGGCCATGATTAAAGATGTCTGCCGCTTTCTGGATGGCAGGCAGGAGGATCTCCTGGACGAATTTCGCGGGAAGATGTCGAAAGCAGCTGAAAATCTGCAGTTTGAAAGGGCATCTGTCCTTCGGGACCAGATCCGTGCAGTGGAAAAAATCCTGGAGGGGCAAAAGATCATTTCCACCTCCATGGAGGATCAGGATGTGATTGCCCTGTTCCAGGGCTTCAATCGAACGGCTGTCCAGGTCTTCCTGATACGCGGCGGTAAGTTGATCTCATCCGATCGCCATATTCTTGAGGAAACCGGGGAAACGGAACAGAAGGATATCATGGATTCCTTCCTCAAGCAGTTTTATGCCGACGCCACTTACTTCCCCAGGGAGATCTGGATCCAGCAGGATATTGATGATCATGAAGTTATCGAGGAATGGCTTTCTGAAAGAAAAGGGAGCAAGGTAACCATTCGCTGCCCACAGCGTGGAGAAAAGCACAAGCTGGTTCAGATGGCCGAACGAAATGCGGAGGAGACGCTTAAGACCTATGAGCGAAAGGAAGAGCGGGAAAAGGAACGTACGGAAGGGGCCGTATTGGACCTGAAGGAAGCATTGAACCTGGATCATGCTCCGGTCCGTATGGAGGCTTTTGATATCTCCAATACCCAGGGTGTCCAGTCTGTTGCTTCCATGGTGGTATTTGAGAACGGAAGGCCTGCCAGGAAAGAATACCGGAGGTTCCGGATAAAAACGGTGGAGGGGCCCAATGATTTTGCAAGTATGGCTGAAGTCGTGGAAAGACGATTTCGGAGGGGGCTGGAAGAAAGAAAGAAGCTGAAGGAAGAGGGCAGGGATTTTTCGGAAGGGAAGTTTTCCAAATTCCCGGACCTTATTATTATCGACGGCGGCAAGGGACAGTTGGGAGCTGCACTGGAACCCATGTGTAAGTTGGGGGTGGAGTCCATTCCGACATTCGGTCTGGCCAAGGAATTTGAAGAACTATATGCCCGGGGAGAGTCGGATCCCATTATCCTTCCGAGAAGTTCCAATGCCCTTCATCTTGTTCAGAGAATAAGGGACGAAGCGCACCGGTTTGCGATTACCTTCCACAGGAGCCTGCGGGATAAAAACGATCTTCATTCCGTATTGCTGGATGTCCCGGGTATTGGTCCCAAAAGGATGAAAGAGCTGATGAAGGCCTTCGGATCCGTGGAAAGGATGAAGAAAGCCGATTTGGAGGAACTGTCCAGGGTGAATGGGATGAACCATACAGCTGCAGAATCCCTCATCCGCTTCTTCCGGGACTGACAGCTATTTCCGATGATCGACAAGGTTGGCTGCCAGATGTCTGGACAGGGGAAATCAGAAAGTATATACTGAAACAGGTGATAGCCTTTTGGTGTAATAGAGTAAAAAAAGATCTGCGGGTGGAACGGCCGCAGAAACAGGAGGCAAAAATGGCAAAAAAATTGTATCTGTCGGAAACGGATAAAAAGATCAGTGGTGTTTGCGGCGGGATAGGAGAGTATTTCGGGGTGGACTCCACCCTTGTGCGCCTGCTCTGGGTCGCCATTTCCCTGACACTCGGATTTGGAGCCGGGGGATTGTTTTTCTATATCCTGGCCAGTCTGATTATACCCAAACGGCAGGAGAATACTTGAATACACGGAGGAAAAAGAGTTGAAATATCGTTTGATTGCCGTCGACCTGGATGATTCCCTTCTGGATCATCACCAAAGGATCAGTGAGAGGAATAAGCAGGCTCTTCGGGCCGCGCAGGAAATGGGAACCCACGTAACCGTTGCGACAGGGAGAATACCGGATTCCGCCATGCCTTTCATACGGGAATTGAATGTCACGGTACCGATTATCGCCTATCAGGGCGCATATATCAAGGATACCATGACCGGAGAAACTTTGGTGAAAAATCCGATTCCAATGGAGTATGCTTACCGAATCATGGAGAAGTGCAAAGAGGACAATCTTTATACACAGGTCTATGTGGAGAACAACTATTTCTTTGAACAGGAGTGCCCGTACAGCCAGCTCTATCAACGGATAAGCGGATTGAAAGGCAAAGCGGTAGGGGACTTGAGGGCTTTTCTGAAGGAAGAGCCCACCAAGATACTGATCATGGATGAGCCGGAAAGGATATCCGCTTATTACCAACAGTTTCAGGAACGGTTCGGCGGACAGCTGCAGGTTACGGTTTCCAAGCCAATCTTTCTGGAGATGACTCATATCAATGCGACAAAAGGCAATGCTCTAAAGCGTCTTGGCTCCATACTCGGTATTCCCCGGGAAGAAATCATCGCAATCGGAGACAGCTACAACGACCTGTCCATGATTGAGTATGCAGGCCTTGGGGTTGCAATGGGAAACGCCCCGGATCCTGTAAAAGCCTCTGCGCAGTATGTAACGTCAGCGAATGACGAGGATGGCGTGGCTGAGGCGGTGGAGCGATTTGTATTGGAGAGGGGGAGCTTAAAATGAGCAGCATCCCGATTGATCACCTCATTCAGGCTCTGGATCTGAATGTGATCTACGAAGGGAAGGCCAAGTCCGTGGACATCGGGACCAGCGACATTAACCGGCCTGGCCTGCAGTTTGCGGGATTTTTCGATTATTTTGCCAAAGATCGGATCCAGGTCATCGGGAAGGTGGAGATGACATACCTGGATAGTATGGATCCGGCGATTCGGGCAGAACGTCTGGACCATTTTATCGGTTCCGGCATTCCCTGTCTGATTATTTCACGGAACATGGATATTCCCCAATACCTGCTGGACTCCGCCAGGAAATTTGGCTGTCCCATTCTCCGGTCCAAAAAAGTTACCACGAAACTGATTCATAAACTGATCAGCTATCTGGATTCCGAATTGGCTCCGAGGATTACACGCCACGGAGTTCTGGTGGATGTATACGGGGTGGGGATCCTGCTGATGGGCGAAAGCGGCATCGGCAAGAGTGAAACCGCTCTGGAGCTGATTAAGCGCGGTCACCGTCTGGTAGCGGACGATGCAGTGGAGATCAAGAAAGTGGCTGAAAACCGTCTGATTGGAGATTCTCCTGAGTTGATCCGGCATTTTATGGAAGTCCGGGGCATTGGCATCATCGATATCAAGGCAATGTATGGTGTCGGGGCGGTCATCAACAGCAAGGCAATCGATATCGTGGTTTATCTGGAATTCTGGGACAATAACAAGGAATATGATCGTCTGGGCCTGCACGACGAATATACCGAGATTTTAGGGGTCAAGTTGCCCAAAATTGATCTGCCCGTCCGGCCGGGAAGAAACCTGGCCATTATTGTAGAGGTAGCCGTCCGGAACTGGAGACTGCGGCATATGGGATACAATGCCGCCCAGGAATTGGATAACCGCTTGAATTCGCTGATACAAAGCAGTGACGATAAACAGGACTGAACCGGGAACATTCCATCGCGGAAGAGAATCTGTCATACCCTGGCAAACTGAGTAATATAAATGAGATAAATGGTTCTGCCAGGGGGGGGAGTAGCTGGATGTGGCGATGGAATCACGGTAAAGTGTTACCCGTTCTTTTATTGTGCCTGTCATTGTTGTTCCTGCTGGCTGCGCCGCCTTTCCTGTCCCACAGACTGAAAGACAAAAGGGCAGAGGATCCGTTTGAACCCGAAAAACCTGAATGGACCGGAATCCTCACCCTATGGGACATTCCCTATGTTTCCACCGGAAAAGGAAGTGCTGCCCGATGGCTGGAAGGTCCGATCCGCCGCTTTGAAAAGAATTATCCCGGTGTATTTATTGACGTCCGGTCTCTTTCCACGGAAAGGTTGGCGATGTACCTGAGTGGGGACAAATCCAATGCCATGCTGCCGGATATGATTTCACTGGGAATTTATGAGCAGCCGGTACCGGAGAATGATTTTGTGGATCTGCTCCCGGATTTTAAGGAAGGGGAGCTGAATGGAATTCGTGATATTGCTGTGAAGCGTGTCATGTCCGGCAGCCGGATGGTCGGTGTTCCGTGGATGATGGGATCCTATGGACTGGCAGTGAAGGAAGAGGCCCTTTCGGACGAAGATTTTACATCTTCGTCGAAAGCCCTTGATTATTCATCCCTGGATACTCTGGTAAAGAAGATTTCTTCCCAAAAAACATCGGGTGGGAAGAAATCCGATGGGAAGAAAAAGGATTGTTACGGATTTTGTTCCTATGCAGACAGCAGCCGCCCCATCCTGAGTATGATTTATGGAAAAGATGGGAAAATAGGAGGAAACGACGGCTTCCCCCTGCTGGAGCGTTGGAGTCGGGAGAAGGGAATCCTGCCTCCGGATTGGGAGCAGTTCTCTTATTCCTCAGCTTTTCATTTGTTTGCCGTTGAGCAGCAGGCAGGAGTTCTGCTGGGAAGCAGTAAATTCATCTATGATAACCGGAGCCTGCAGCAATCCGGGAAGGGTGTGGCAATGCGGGTTTTTCCCGTCCCCATGGGGCAAAGCGGGAGATTCTATCAGGATCAGATTGCTGCTTATGGAGTGTTACGACAGGACTCTTCCAAAAAGCAAAGACTATGTACTCTTTTTCTAGAGAGTCTTCTGGAGGAGGAAACGCAGAAACAGCTGACGGATTTGGGCATGTTTTCTGTTCGGAAAGATCTGCAATTATATGCAGAAGATGAGGAAATGAAGATTCTTGAGGAATCCTTGTCGCAGACTGCCATCGGTCCCTTTGGAGATGACCGGAATCGAATCAATGCTTTTTGGGAAAAGCAGAAGAACAGGGAGCCTGCCCCTGCCGATTGATGTTCCATGGAGGAATTCGGCATTGATGTTTTTCGTAATTGTTGCCGGGAAAAGGAACGGCAAGACATCATTTTAATAACAGGAGTTTCAGAATATGAATCTTGATAATGTATTTGAAGCACTAAGTAAAATCTTTCCGCAGGATCAACTGCTGCGAAATGAAAGCATGAAACGGCATACGTCCTTCCATATAGGGGGACCGGTGGATCTTATGATTTTACCGGAAAAAACGGAACAGATACAGGGTGCCCTGGCGATATTGAGGGAAAACGATGTGCCGTTCATGATAATGGGAAACGGTACCAACCTTCTGGTGCGGGACAAGGGCATTCGCGGAGCCGTTATCAAGTTGGCGGCCGACAGATTCAGCCATGCGGAAGTAAAGGGAGAGACGATCCGGGCGCAGTCCGGTATCCTGTTATCCGCCCTGTCCGGACTTGCATTGCGTTTTAGCCTGCGCGGGCTGGAATTTGCCAGTGGTATTCCGGGATCACTGGGCGGTGCAGTTGCGATGAACGCCGGAGCATACGGGGGAGAAATGAAGGATGTGGTTGAAAAGATTTCCATTCTGGATGAGGATGGAAATCAGACCGTGCTGCAGGGGGAGGAGATGGCACTTGGCTATCGGACCAGCATTGTTCAGAACAGCCGGAAAATCATCCTGGAAAGCTTTTTGTCGCTGAAGAAAGGCGATTATGAGGAATCCCGTAAAATGATTCAGGATCTTACCAAAAGACGACAGGAGAAGCAGCCCCTGTCGTATCCCAGTGCCGGGAGTACTTTTCAGCGGCCTGTTGGATACTATGCAGGCAAATTGATACAGGATGCGGGGTTACGGGGGCTCCGGGCAGGAGATGCACAGGTTTCGGAAAAGCACTCCGGATTTATCATTAATCTGGGAAATGCTACAGCCTGTGATGTCCTTGAGTTGATTGACAAGGTGAAAAAGCGTGTCCGGGAGCAATCCGGTGTGGAATTGCAGCCTGAGGTCCGGATCGTAGGTCAGGAGTAAGGAAACAGGAGGATGTTTTTTGTATCATATCATAGCGGATTATCATACACATACCCGGTATAGCCACGGGAAAGGATCGATTCTGGACAATGTGGAGGCAGCCCGGGAAAAAGGGCTAAAACAAATTGCCATTTCGGATCATGGATTCGGTCATATGGGATTTGGCATGGCTCTTTCCGATATCAGCAAAATGAGAAAGGAGATCAGCAGCCTCAACCAGCGTTTTTCCGACATTGAAATCCTGATGGGGATTGAAGCAAACCTGACCGGCATGGATGGTACCATCGATATACCGGACAGCGAGCGAAATGCGTTTGACATGATTCTGATGGGGTTTCACAAGGCAGTAAAACCAGCCGGCATACGGGACGGATGGCAGCTTTTTCTTCGTAACGGGCTGGACAAGCTGATTCCCTTTCAGAGGGAAGAACTGACGCAAAGAAATACAGAAGCCCTGGGGAAGGCCATGGAGCGATATCCGATCAGGATTCTGACTCATCCTGGTGCAAAGATTCCCATCGATTCCGCAAAGCTGGCAAAAGCAGCAGTAAGAAATGGTACTGCCCTGGAGATCAATGCAAGTCATGGCTATATGACGGTGGAGTATGTCCGAACCGCGTTGAAGGAAGGGGCATTCTTTGCAATCAGCAGCGATGCACATGTGCCGGAGAAGGTCGGCGTATTTGACAGGGCAATCGCCATCGCAGAGGCAGCCGGTGTGCCCCCGCAGCGTATCATTAATTCAGAAGAGTACATACAGCAATATTCAAGATGATTTCAGGACGAAGGATAGGAATGGAGGGCATTCATGCGTTTCATCATTGTGACCGGTCTGTCAGGAGCAGGGAAAACCCTGGTGATACATTATCTGGAGGACATGGGCTATTTCTGTATTGATAATTTACCACCCAAGCTCATGCCCAAATTTGCGGAGCTGTGTTATCAGTCGCAGGGCAAAGTAGATCGGATTGCCATTGTGGTTGATATCCGCGGCGGAAGGTTTTTTGATGATTTATCCGAATGCCTGGATATTATGAAGCAAAACGGTTACGCCTATGATATCCTGTATCTGGAGGCATCTGACGATGCATTGGTACGCAGATATAAGGAGAGCAGAAGGGTTCACCCCATGAGCAAGGAAGGACGGCTGATCGAAGGCATCCAAATGGAACGGGACAGGTTGAAGAATCTTCGAAAAAGCGCAACCAACATCATCGATACCAGCAATCTTCAGCCAAAGCAGCTCCGGGAAGTCGTCCGGGAGTTGGTTTCCGACGACAATGATTACGAAGGACTGATTATATCCATTATCTCTTTCGGTTTCAAACACGGGATATTGCCGGATGCAGATATGGTATTTGACGTCCGTTTCCTTCCAAACCCCTTTTATATTGAAGAATTGAAGAATCACACAGGAAAGGAACCAATCATCCGCGATTATCTGTCCAAATTTCCCGAAACGCATGTTTTCCTGAGAAAGGTGGACGAGATGCTGGAGTTTCTGATTCCTTACTTTATCAAGGAAGGGAAAAACCAACTGGTTATCGGAATTGGCTGCACCGGCGGACGTCACCGGTCGGTGGCCGTTGCGGATTCGATCTGTGAAATGCTCCGTAAGAACGGTCATCATGTGATCCTGGAACACAGGGATATCAATGAAAAAGAGGGGTGATCTGATGAAAAGTACCGCCTCCACATCCTTTTCATTCAAGGCAAAGAATGAAATCTGCCGCGCCACTCCAAAAAGGAACTGCTGCAGGCTGGCCGAACTGGCTGCCCTGATTCATACGAGCGGTACCATCCGTCTGGCGGGGAAAGAACGGGTCAGTCTGAAGATCAGTACGGAAAATGCATTCATTGCCCGTCGTATTTTTACACTGATCAAGAGCCTTACCGGAGAAAGTCCGGAGATTCTGGTACGCCGGAATCGTCGTTTCCGGAAAAACAACAACTATGTCCTCCTGATTGCAAAACCGGATGTTGCAAAAAAAATACTGGAGGATACCTGTATATTGTTCCAGGATGCCGAAGGCAATATGAGGAGCCAGTCGGACATTGACAAGAGACTGGTGCGCAGACCATGCTGCAGGAAATCCTACCTGAGGGGAGCCTTTTTGGGGGGAGGGTCGGTCAGTGACCCCAGGAAAGCCTATCATCTGGAACTGATCGCCCATTCCGAAAAATACGGAGAAAGCCTTTGCAGGCTGGTTCGTGAATTCGGACTGCATGCAAAGCTGATTGAGCGGAAGAATAATTATGTGGTCTATCTGAAAGAAGGAGAACACATCGTGACCCTGCTGAGCCTGATCGGTGCCCATACCGCGCTTCTCAACCTGGAGAATATCCGGATCTACAAGGATATGCGCAATCATATCAACCGCATTGTCAACTGTGAGACAGCCAACCTCAGCAAAACGATCAATGCTTCTGTCCGTCAGGTGGAGAATATCGAATATATCCGGGATCGGATCGGCTTTTCCTGTCTTCCGCCCAATCTGAGGGAAGTCGCTGAATTAAGGCTCAGCTTTCCCGATGCCAGCCTTAGGGAGCTGGGGGAACGGATGATACCCAGGATGGGAAAATCCGGAGTCAATCACCGCCTGCGGAAATTGGATCAGATAGCGGAGGATCATCGGGGAACCAGAGGATGCCATGAGATTTAAGAGGAATATGGAAAAGAAAGAAAATTTGTGGTATAGTATGTTTGGGGAAATTGCTTAATGAAGTCAGGATAAACTGGAGGGCGACGACTTATGAACAAGGATTTTCAGGAAACCATGAAGTTCAAACTGGAAAAAGAGTCTTCAGATACGCCGAAGGAGATTTTCCAAAAAGTTTTCCAGGCTTTGAAGGAAAAAGGCTATGATCCCATCAATCAGCTGGTTGGTTATTTTATTTCAGGGGATCCGACCTATATTACCAGTTATCGGAATGCAAGGGCACTGATCCGCAGATTCGAGAGGGATGAGCTTTTAGAGGAGCTCGTCCGTTTCTACATGGAAAACAATGTCGGGGAGGATAAATGAAGGTAAATATTTTGGGAGATACCGGAATATCTGTTTCCGAGATTTGTTTTGGATCTTTGACGATAGGCCCGATGCAAAAGAATCTTACATTGGAGGAAGGTTCCCGGGTATTGGATCGGGCAATCGATCTGGGGATTAATTTTATTGATACGGCAGATTTATATGATACCTATCCCTTCATCAGGAAAGCTTTGAAGAGGAAACCGGATCTTGTCGTGGCGACAAAATCCTATGCCTATGATATCCCTACTGCGGAGAAAACGTTACACCGGGCCCTGAAGGAGACCGGGCGGGATTATATTGATTTGTTCCTGCTTCATGAACAGGAAGGTCCTCTTACATTAAAGGGACATGCAGAAGCTTTGGAATATTTCAACCGGCAAAAAGAAAAGGGAGTGATCCGGGCGGTTGGTATTTCCACGCATTTTGTTGCCGCCGTCCGGGCAGCTGCCAAAATGGACAACATTGATGTCATTTTCCCCATTCTGAATGTCCGTGGATTGGGCATTGTGGACGGAAGCAGGGAGGATATGGAGCAGGCAATCGCGGAAGCCTGGCGCATGGGGAAGGGTATTTATACCATGAAGCCCTTTGGCGGCGGACACCTTATCAAGGATTACAAAAAGGCGTTGGATTATATTACTGCATTTCCCTACTGCCATTCCGTTGCGATTGGAATGCAGCGTATAGATGAGGTGGATGCCAATGTGCAGTATTTTACGGATCATACCATACCCGACGGCCTGGCGGAGAAGCTTCGCCAATATGACAGGGAACTCAGCATTGAGTATTGGTGTCAGGGCTGCGGGGCATGTGTGAGAAGGTGCAGGCAGGGCGCCTTGTACCTGAAGGACCACAAGGCACATGTGGATAAGGGCAAGTGCATATTATGCGGGTACTGCGGATCCGTATGCAAAGAGCTTGCCATTAAGGTGGTCTGAGGACATTTCCGGGCATTATGTATTGATTCCAGGGGCACTGCAAGGCAAAAGAAGGGAGATGCCCATTTGAAAATCCTATCCATGGATGTCGGTGACAGGAGAATTGGTATGGCTGTAAGCGACGATCTGGGCTATACCGCTCAGGGGATTGCGACCCTTATGCGGCGCAGTTCTCAATATGATCTGGAACAAATAAAAAAAACGGTGGATCAGTACCGGCCGGATTGTATTGTTATGGGACTTCCAAAAAATATGAACGGAACTCTGGGATTTCAGGGAGAAAAAGTCAAACAATTTGCAGAAGAGTTAAAGTCTGTATTGCAGCAGAAGATCGTGTTCTGGGATGAGCGGCTGACTACGGTATCGGCCCATAGGGCAATGCTGGAAGCGGACATGAGCCGGAAGAAACGCAGGGAACGGGTGGATCAGATCGCAGCAGTATTGATTCTGCAGTCCTATCTGGACTGTCAGAATCAAAAATGAGGAGGTTATCATGGAAGATCAGCTGCCTCATTTCATCGAATTGGTGGATGAAAACAATGTTATTACGACTTTTGAATATAGGATGTCCCTTGATTACAACAACCGTGAATACATTGTCCTGGCATGTCCCGAAGAGGATACCGATTCTGGTGAAGGGGATGAAATCGTTATTTTAAGAGTGGAGCAGGACGAAAACGGAGACGATTATTATGTCGGAATTGAAGCGGAAAAGGAGCTGCAGGATGTTTTTTCCGCTGTTACGGAAATCTATGATCATTAAAATTTAAATTTTTTTGTCCAATGTATTTTTCCATTTCTTGCCTATGATAAATAAGGAAAATTGGCAGATCGGGTATTGATTCTGAAAATCAGATATGTTATACTAAGCTTTGTGATTACACACCTTGTCAGATTGTGCTGTGGGTGCCTGTTTCAGGTTACGGGACAAGAGGATGGCAAGGGAGGAAAAACTCGAGGAGGTGAATCAAATGGCTGTTGTTACAATGAAGCAGCTTCTGGAAGCAGGTGTTCATTTCGGACATCAGACCCGCAGATGGAATCCCAAGATGGCTCCTTACATTTTCACAGATCGGAATGGTATTTATATCATTGATCTGCAAAAGACCGTGCGAATGTTGGAGGAAGCCTATAATTTTATCCGGGATACTGTTGCGGATGGGAAGGATATTCTGTTTGTCGGCACCAAGAAGCAGGCTCAGGAGTCCATTGAAGCCGAAGCAAAACGCTGTGGTATGTTTTATGTCAATCAAAGATGGCTGGGTGGTATGCTTACAAATTTCAAGACCATACGTACCCGTATTGACCGTTTAAATAAGCTGGATGACATGGAAACCAATGGCGCTTTCGATGTGCTTCCCAAGAAGGAAGTCATTAAGCTGCGTCTGGAGAGAGAAAAGCTTGAGAGGAATCTGGGTGGCATCCGGGAAATGAAAAAATTACCTGCCGCATTGTTTGTGGTGGATCCCCGGAAAGAACATATTGCCATTGCAGAGGCCCGGAATTTGAACATCCCTGTGGTAGCGATTGTGGATACCAACTGTGATCCGGATGAAGCAGATTATGTTATCCCAGGCAATGATGATGCGATCCGCGCGGTAAAGCTTTTTGCGTCCAAGATTGCCGATGCTGTTCTGGAAGGCCGTCAGGGTGAGCAGATGAGCGAAGAATAGTTTGGCTTACAGGGGGGAAGAACGGGGTGGCATGACTCCTTCTTCCTTTTTTAATGAATATTTGTATTTTATTTTACCTTGAAGGAGGAAAATGATATGATTTCTGCATCCAGCGTCAAAGAGCTGAGAAATATGACCGGCGCCGGTATTATGGACTGTAAAAAGGCATTGCAGGAAGCAGATGGCGATAAAGAAAAAGCAATCGATATTCTGAGGGAAAAGGGAATATCAGCTGCAGCAAAAAAGGCCGATCGGATCGCAGCGGAAGGGATCGTGGAGTCCTATATCCATATGGGCGGCAGGATCGGTGTCATGGTTGAGGTGAACTGTGAAACCGACTTTGTTGCAAAAACCCCGGAATTCAAGTCTTTTGTGAGAGATATCGCAATGCATGTTGCTGCAACCGATCCGCAGTATCTCAGCAAGGAGGACGTCCCGGAAAAGGATGTCGCCAGGGAAAAGGAAATTCTCAGGGCGCAGGCATTAAGTGAAGGCAAGCCGGAGAAAATCGTCGATCGGATGGTGGAGGGGCGTCTTGAAAAATATTTCAAGGAAATCTGTCTTTTGGAGCAGGCATTCGTCAAGGATCCGGACAAGACCATCCGGGATATTGTAAACGAGCAAATTTCCAGGGTCGGCGAAAATATCCGTATCCGAAGATTTGTCCGGTATGAAATGGGAGAAGGACTGGAAAAGCGACAGAACGATTTTGCAAAGGAAGTTATGGGTCAGGTCCAGGGCTGAAAGGAGAAGAGGAACACTTTCGTGTTTCTCTTTTTTTAAGAGGGAAGAAGGAGATTTCATATGAATGTAGAAAATACCAACAAACCCATCTACAACAGAGTCGTGCTGAAGCTGAGCGGTGAAGCGCTTGCCGGCAGGGCAGGCCATGGCTTTGATTATGACATCCTGAACGACATCTCCGATGAAGTCATTGAAATCAACAATCTGGGCGTACAGGTCGCCATTGTTGTCGGAGGCGGTAATATCTGGAGAGGGCGAAGCGGCGTTGGCATGGATCGGAGTACGGCGGATTACATGGGTATGCTTGCCACGGTCATCAATGCTCTTGCCATGCAGGATGCCCTGGAGAAAAAAGGCATGCAGACCAGAGTCCAGACAGCCATTGAAATGCGGGAGGTGGCGGAGCCCTATATCCGGAGAAGGGCAATCCGTCATCTGGAGAAAGGAAGAGTCGTAATATTTGCCGGCGGCACAGGGAACCCTTTTTTTTCAACGGATACCACAGCAGCTCTCCGTGCTGCGGAGATCGAAGCGGAAGTGATCCTGCTTGCCAAGAATATCGATGCGGTTTACAATGATGATCCCAATAAGAATCCAAATGCGAAAAAATTGGACCGCATTCGTTATATTGAAGTCATTAACCGCGGCCTGGCCGTGATGGATACCACAGCCATTACCCTGTGCATGGAAAACAAAATACCGATCCAGGTTTTTGGCTTGAAAAAGAAAGGCAATATAAAAGCTGCAGTATTGGGTAAAAGAATCGGAACGGTGATAAAGGAGGAATAAGTCATGGAGGAAGTGTACAAAGAAGCAAACAGCAAGATGGTGAAGTCATTGCAGGTGTTAAGATCCAATTTGGCAGGCTTAAGAGCCGGCAGGGCAAATCCACATCTGTTGGACCGTATTGTGGTGGACTATTATGGCACTCCCGCTCCGCTCAATCAGATTGGAAATATCTCCACTCCGGAGCCGAGACAACTGGTTATTGCTCCCTGGGAGTCCAGGATGATCCCCCTGGTGGAAAAGGCGATCATGAAATCGGATATCGGCATTACTCCCAGCAACGATGGGAAGGTCATCCGACTTATTTTCCCTGAATTAACAGAAGAAAGAAGAAAAGAGCTGGTAAAAACCGTTAGCCAATATGGCGAAGAATCCAGGATTGCCATTCGAGCCATCCGGAGAGAGGCCAACGATACCATAAAGAAACAGAAAAAGCAGTCTGAGATTACAGAAGATGAGCAAAAGGACAGCGAGAGCAAGATTCAGGATCTGACCGATGATCACATTAAAAAGGTGGACGAGATCGTAAAAGAAAAAGAAAGGGAGATATTGGAATTTTAACCTATCCTGATTTTATTGGCGAAACTCTGGAAAATGTGAAAGGAGTCCTTGCATCGGAATATCCAACAGCCCGATATCAGGTCCTTTATTATGGTCCTCCAAGAAAGCGGCTGGATGTTGCACCACCTGACCGCATCTGTCGGATCATCCGGCAGAGAAGCAAAGATGACGATCAGCTGGAATTTACCGTTTCCCCATTTCAAGGGTTGGAATGAAAAAGCAGCATTGGCTGCTTTTTCATCGTATGGGAGTTGAAAGCGAAGGATGAGATGATCAATGGGTTTAAAAAGCATTATCATGGGAAAAAATAGAAAACATAGCCGGGCTCTTTATGAAAAGGTCCGATCCAAGCCGTTGCCAGCGCATGTCGCCATCATTATGGACGGGAATGGTCGTTGGGCGAATCTCCGGAATTTACCAAGAACGGCAGGGCACCACCGGGGTGTGGAAACCCTGCGCGGTATCATCCGTACATCTTCGGAGCTGGGGATCCGATATTTGACACTTTATGCATTTTCCACGGAAAATTGGAAGAGACCGAAGTCGGAAGTCCGTTATCTGATGTCTCTTATCGTTGAGTTTCTGCAGAAGGAGATTGAGGAGCTGAACGAAAACGGAGTAAAGATCCATATGCTGGGCCAGTTGGAGGAACTTCCTGCCGATGCGGGGAAGGAAATCCGCAAAGCCATGGAAACGACTCGCAGAAACAAGGGCCTGCAGGTAAACATTGCAATCAATTACGGAAGTAGAATGGAGATTACCCTGGCTGCAAGGTCGATTGCAGAAGATGTATCCCATGGCAGGCTTTCTGCGAAAGATATTGATGAGGAAAAGTTCTCCCATTACCTGGAAACCGATGGCATACCGGATCCTGATTTGTTGATACGGACCGGCGGTGAATATCGTTTAAGCAATTTCCTGCTTTTTCAGTCCGCTTATACGGAACTGATTTTCACAAGAAAGGATCTTTATTGGCCGGATTTCACCCGGGACCAGTACTTAAAGGCTCTTATCGAGTATCAGAAACGGGTACGGAAATTTGGAGGAATTAAGAGAAATTAAGTGGGAAGAGGAGATTTTGGGTTGAAAAAAATGAGTGAGCTGCAAACCAGAATATTGTTCGGCGGGATTGGCGTGCTTTTTTTGATTCTGATGCTCTGGATCGGAGGATGGATATTTGATCTGTTTCTGATTGCAATCGCTCTGATCGGCGCCAGAGAGGTCTATTTTGCGTTTGAAAAAAAGGGATATGCGCCTCAAAAACAGGCTGGGTATCTGATGATTATCATTTTTTACCTGCAGCACCTGTATTGGTCAGGCAAATATGATTTTGTCCTAACGCTTACCATGGTGATCTTTTCATTGTCCCTGTGCGTGTGGAAGAAGGATGTCCATCCCAATGACATGGCCGTTACGGTGCTTGGTTTCTTTTATCCTGGCATAGCCTTAGTGTTTGCTTTTCTTCTTCGGGATTTTACGCATGAGAATTACCTGCTGATATTGGCACTGGCATCTACTTTTGCCACAGATACGGCTGCGTACTTTGTCGGAAGAAAATTTGGCAGCAAAAAGTTATGCCCTTCCATCAGTCCGGGGAAAACAGTGGAAGGCAGTGCAGGCGGTCTGGCAGGCAGCGTTCTTGTTACCATTCTGACCGGACTTGTTTTAAACCTGGTATACCACAGCCAGATTGCCGTGATCCATTTTACCGTCATAGGCCTGCTGGGTGGCGCCATTTCCCAGGCAGGGGATCTGACGGCTTCTGCTATCAAAAGGTATTGCGGGATAAAGGACTATGGGAACATCTTACCGGGGCACGGCGGAATTCTGGATCGGATTGACAGTTTGCTGTTTACCCTGCCTGTGGTCTATATTTATGCCCTGTTATTTTTGATTTGACACGGACAAAAGAGGGAGAATAACATGAAGAGAATTGCTGTGCTGGGCTCCACCGGTTCCATTGGAACCCAGGCTCTGGACATTTTGGGGCAATACCCAACGGAGTTTGAAATCAAGGCTCTATGCGCCTATGGAAATATCGATGTACTGGAGAAACAGGCTCTGCGGTTTCATCCCGGGAAAGTCGGTGTTGTTCTTCCCGAAAGAGCGAAAATCCTGCAAAGCCGCCTTCCTCATAAAACAGCAGTCCTGTCGGGGAGAAAAGCCATGACAGAAATTGCCTCCCTTCCGGACATTGACATGGTCCTGGTGGCGGTTGTGGGAATTTCCGGGCTAAAGGCTACCATTGCGGCCCTTGAGGCGGGTAACTGCGTTGCCCTGGCGAACAAGGAATCCCTGGTGGCAGGCGGACAGCTGGTAATGGATGCAGCCAAAAAAACGGGTACCAGGATTCTGCCTGTGGACAGTGAGCATTCTGCTATATTTCAGTGCCTTCAGGGAAATACCGGAGGAAAGGGGAAAGCCTCCTTCTGGGCTCCCGGAGAGCCGGAGCCTCCGGCCATCCGCAGGATTTTATTGACTGCCTCCGGAGGTCCTTTCCGCGGAATTGACCGGGAAAGTCTCCGACATGTCCGGGTTTCCAGTGCTTTGAAACATCCCAGGTGGAATATGGGAAAAAAAGTCACAGTGGATTCCGCCACACTGATCAACAAAGGATTGGAAGTCATTGAGGCGAGATGGCTTTTTGGAGTGGATTTGGATCAGATCGAAGTTTTGGTCCATCCACAGAGCATTATCCACTCCATGGTGGAGTTCCCGGACGGCGCGGTCCTTGCCCAGATGGGAATGCCGGATATGAGGCTACCCATCCTGTATGCCTTTACATGGCCGAAACGTTTTTCCACACGGCTGCCTTCCGTCGACTTTTTTGAGCTGGGGAGCCTTACCTTTGAAAAGCCGGATGTTTCCCGGTTTCCAGGTCTGGCTCTGGCAATGGAAGCTGCCCGGATCGGCGGCACCATGCCGGCGGTACTGAATGCCGCCAACGAAGTTGCAGTGCAGAAATTTTTGGAAGAATCCATATCCTTTCCAGATATTCCCCAAATCGTGGAGAAAGCCATGGGATCCCATCGGGTGGTTTCTTCTCCTTCCCTGGAGGATATTTTTGGGGCGGATCAGGAAACCAGAGATCTATTACAAGAAGGATGATGGTAGATGAAGATTTTAATCTCTTTGGCCTTTCTCAGTATCATGATAATGATCCACGAAGTGGGACATTTTTTGGCTGCCAGGAGTGTTGGGATTTTTGCCGAGGAATTATCCATTGGCATGGGGCCAAGGCTGTTGAAAATTCCCGGAAGGGAAACGGAATACTCCCTGCGTCTGCTGCCCATAGGCGGCTATGTGCGTTTTTTGGGGGAAGATGAAGAAAGTGACGATCCCAGGGCATTCAACAAGGCCAAAGTATGGAAAAGGATCGTCACCGTTGTTGCAGGTCCACTGATGAATATCCTGCTGGCGGTTCTGATGCTGACGGTTTCTTCCCTTACGTTCGGCATCTTTGATACGGACCTTCCCATCATAGAGGATGTCATCTCTGGTTATCCTGCCGAAAAGGCTGGTTTGCGTCCGGGGGACCGCATTTTATCTGTTGGGGATATGGATGTTTCCAAGCTCAAGGATTCGGAAGCCGTGCAGAAAATTCGTTCCTACATCAATGAAAACGGATCGGATCCGTTTCAGGTTATTCTGGAACGAAGCGGGCAGACAAAGCATCTGAAAGTCGTTCCCAGCTACGATAAGGAAAACAACCGTTATCAACTTGGCTTCTATTTCAAGGTGCGAACCAGAAAGCCGGGATTTTTGAAAGCAATTGCAATTTCCTTTCAGCAAACCTTCCAGATGATCGGCATGATGTTGGCTGCGCTGAAGGACCTGATCTTTTCCGGAACCGGCGTTAACGGCCTGATGGGTCCGGTGGGTCTTGTCGGTGAGATTGGGAAGGCAGCTCAGGCCGGGATACAGCAGCTTCTGAATCTGGGCATTGTCATTACGATCAATCTGGGAATCATGAATCTGGTTCCTTTTCCGGCACTGGATGGAGGGAAGTTGCTTTTGCTTGTGGTGGAAGGCCTGCGGGGGAAGCCCATGGATCAGAGCAAGGAAGGCTTTTTCAACCTGATCGGTTTTGTCCTGCTGATGATATTGATGGTTGTGGTAACCTACAAGGATATCATACGATTCTGATGAGCCATGAGATAACGCTGCAGGCGGCCCTTATTGATCATTGAGCCATGGTGGGATTTTTATTTCACTCTTGCACATCTTTCGATTGAATGGTATACTTTCTAGTGTGTGAATAGGAATTCGGCGATAGAGTGGGTCAAACCCACTCTTTCATGTTATAGATGAAATTGGGAAAGGATATGGCATAGGCAGAAAATTAAACTGTTTGAAAATGAGTTTACGGAGGGAATCATGTCAAGAGGTAGAGTGGAGCATCTGACGGAGCAGATGGCACTTCCCGTTGTGGAGGATTTGAATTGTGAGCTGGTGGATGTGGAGTACAAAAAGGAAGGAAGCCAATGGTATCTGCGTATCTATATCGACAAACAGCCCGATGGGGTAACAGTGGAGGATTGTCAGGAGTTAAGCGAACGGGTCGGGAAATTGCTGGACGAAAGCGATCCGATTCCTCACAGCTATTTTCTGGAGGTTTCTTCTCCGGGGTTGGACCGTATTTTGAAAAAGGATGCGGATTTTGAACGATACAAAGGCTCCAGGGTGGATGTTTCCCTGTACCGGTCAAGAAAAGGCATAAAAAAGTTTACAGGAGAACTGATCGGATGGAAGGACGATCAATTGGTAATCCGGGATCAGGAAAAAGTTTATTCCTTCCCGCGATCGGAGGTCGCTGTCGTCAGATTGTCGATAGAATTTTAAGCAGCTGTCAAGGAGGAGAAAAATGTCTGGGGAGTTTTTAGAAGCGATTGAGCAAATATGCCGGGAAAAGGGCGTCGACAAGGATGTTCTGCTGGAGGCCATCGAAGCAGCCCTGGTATCCGCATACAAAAAGAATTTTGGCTCTGCGCCCAATGTGAAGGTAATCATTGATCGTCAGGCCGGAGATGTCCGGGTGTTTTCCCAAAGGAAAGTCGTGCCGGAAGTCCAGGATTCCCTGCTGGAAGTTGACGAGGCAGAAGCGAGGAAGCTGAGTCCCGGAGCCCAGCTGGACGACATCGTGGATGTAGAAGTTACTCCCAGAAACTTCGGCAGAATTGCGGCTCAGAATGCAAAGCAGGTCGTCATGCAGCGTATCCGTGAAGCGGAAAGGGAACAGATTTTCAATAAATACAGTGAGCAGGAAAATGAGATTGTAACCGGATTGGTCCAACGTGTGGAGAAGCGGAACGTATTCATTGATCTGGATAAAACGGAGGCCATTCTTCCTCCCGGTGAGCAAATGCCGGGAGAAAGATATCGGGTCAACAATCGCCTTAAGGTCTATATCACTGAGGTAAAGAAAACGACAAAGGGACCGCAGATTACTGTTTCCCGGTCTCATCCCGGTCTGGTCAAGAGATTGTTTGAACTGGAGGTTCCGGAGATAGCGGAAGGAGAAGTATTAATAAAGAATATTTCGCGTGAAGCAGGCTCCCGTACCAAAATCTCGGTTTATGCGGAAGATCCGAACATTGATCCGGTTGGATCCTGTGTCGGTCACAGAGGAATCCGCGTTCAGAAAATTGTTGAGGAACTCCGGGGGGAAAAGATTGATATCATCAAATGGAGCGAAAATCCAATGGAGTATATATCCAGTGCTTTAAGCCCTGCCAGGGTTTTGGATGTTTTGCCTTCCCCATCGGAAAAATCCGCCATGGTCATTGTCCCGGACAATCAATTGTCACTGGCCATTGGGAAGGAAGGCCAAAACGCCAGGCTGGCTGCCAAACTGACAGGCTGGAAGATTGACATAAAAAGCGAATCCCAGATCCGCCCATCCTATGAAAATCCGATACCGGAAGAACAGGAAGAACAGGAAGAACAAGAGGAACAAATGGATGAACAGGAGCAGGCGGAACCGCAGGATGGTGAATCCGATTGAAAAAAAGAAAAATTCCCATGAGAATGTGCGTTGGCTGCCGTCAAATGATGCCGAAAAAGGAATTGATTCGTATTGTGAAAAGTCCTGAAGGATCCATTGATCTGGATCGGAAGGGTAAGGCCCCCGGGCGGGGAGCCTATCTTTGCCGAAAAGAAGCCTGCATTGACAAGGCAGCAAAAAGCAGGTTACTGGAAAAGGCTTTTCATCAGAAGATGGAGCAGGAAGTATATGAGAAGCTGAAAACACAATTGAATGAAGGTGAATCCTATCGGTGAAAGTTTTTTTTCTCTGTTGGGACTCTGTCAAAAAGCAGGGAAAGTGGTTTCCGGAAGTGTTCTGTGTGAAAAAAACATCCGATCCGGCAAAGCCCGGCTGGTTATCATCAGCAGCGAAGCGTCCGGAGCAACAATCGAAAATTTTTCCTCTCTGAGCCATGCCTGCCAGGTTCCCATGATCATTACGGGGACCAGGGAGCGGCTCGGCAGGGCAATTGGTAAGTATAACAGGACAGTATTGGTTATATTGGACAGGTCCTTTCGGGACATGCTATTGAAGGAACAGAATGAAATCCGGCACGGGGGTGATGAGAATGGCAAAAATCAAAGTGTATGATACAACAAAAAAGGTAAACAGAAATGCCAGAGAGCTTATCGGTAAAGTGGATGAACTGAAGTCCGATGTGGACCAGTATATCCGTTTATTGAATGAAGCAAAAGCAAAGGCAGAGAGGAAAGCCCACGAGTTGGAAGAGAAAAAGCGGCAGCAGGAATTGGCTGCAGAACAAAAGCGGCAGGAGGAGGAGTCCCGACTGAAAGCCCGGAAACAGGAAGAGGAAAAGCAAAGGGAAGAGCAGGCGAAAGCCCTGGAAGAACAAGAGCCCAAACAAAAGGACGCGGAGAAAGAGAAGGCCGAAGAGCAGCAAAAGCAAGAAAAGCCTGAACAAAAAAAGCAGGATTCCGTAAACCGGAAGACGTCACAGGATCGAAACAGAAAGGATCAAAGGACGAAAAAGCCGGAGGATCGCACGAAAAAGCCGGAGGATCGCACGAAAAAGCCGGAGGATCGCAGACATCGTGAAACACAGGAGACCAGAAATCATTCCGGTAAATCAAAATTTGACAATCCCCGTAAGGAAGACCGTGCGAAAAGAAATGGAAACCCGCGCAGCGGGGATATCGTGGGCCGGTTTTTGGCGCAGCCTCCAGTGACCGCGGACAAAGAAAAAAGCGACAATGGAAAGGGACCCGGCCGTTATGCCGGTCAAAGCAAAGACAAAAAAAAGAAAAGCCGAAAAGATTATTGGGAGGAGTTCAATTATCATAAATTAACCAAGCACAGCCGGAAGACAAAAAAAGGAAAGCAAAACAAACCCCATTCCGCTATGGTGATACCGGAACGGAAAAAAGCCATAACCATGGGGGACAGGATAACCGTAAAGGAACTGTCCGAAACAATCGGAATACAGGTGGCGGAAATCATCAAGAAGTTGATGGGCCTTGGCATTATGGCGACCATAAATATGGATTTGGATTACGATACGGCGAATCTGGTTGCCTCCGAGTTTCATGTTGAGCTGGAACGGAAAGCGGTAAAGACATACGAAGAGCAGCTGAAGGAAGAAGACACCCAGGACACGGAGGAGAATCTTATCAAACGCCCTCCTGTTGTTACGGTAATGGGACATGTGGATCATGGCAAAACCTCTCTGTTGGATGCCATTCGTCATGCCCACGTTATTGAAGGGGAAGCCGGAGGGATTACACAGCACATCGGGGCCTATACGGTAAACGTCAAGGACAAGATGATTACCTTTCTGGATACACCTGGCCATGAAGCATTTACTTCCATGAGAGCCAGAGGGGCTCAGGTTACGGATGTGGCAGTCCTGGTGGTGGCGGCCGACGACGGGGTCATGCCTCAGACCATTGAAGCAATCAACCATGCGAAGGCAGCCGGGGTACCCATCGTTGTTGCCATCAATAAAATGGATAAACCAGGCGCCAATCCAGACCGGGTCAAGAAAGAATTATCCGAGCATGGTCTGGTAGTGGAAGAGTGGGGCGGGGATACCATAGCCGTACCGATTTCCGCACTGAAAAAAGAAGGAATATCGGATGTACTGGAAATGATTTTGCTGGTGGCAGAAGTGCAGGATCTCAAGGCGAATCCAAACCGACTGGCAAAAGGCACCATTATTGAAGCCCAGCTGGACAAGGGCCGCGGACCGGTGGCGACAATACTGGTGCAGAACGGAACCCTTCATGTAGGAGATTCCATAGTGGCCGGGACGAAGTATGGGAGAGTCCGCGCCATGATGGACGACAAGGGATGTCGAATCGAAAAGGCGGGCCCTTCCATGCCGGTTGAGGTATTGGGACTGAATGATGTCCCGGATGCAGGAGATATTATTTATGCTGTGGAGGACGATAAGCTGGCAAAGCAAGTCAGTGAGGAGCGAAAAGCAAAAAAGAAAGCCGAGCAGGTTAAAGTTGCGCCTAAGGCGACTTTGGATGAATTATTCAATCAGCTCAAGGAAGGCGAGATAAAGGACCTGAACCTGATTATCAAGGCAGATGTGCAGGGCTCTGCAGAAGCGGTCAAGCAGGCTCTGGAGAAATTGTCCAACGACCAGATCCGGGTTCAGATCATTCATGACGGTGTCGGCGCCGTTACGGAATCCGATGTCCTGCTTGCTGTAGCCTCCAATGCCATCATTATTGGCTTTAATGTCAGGCCTTCCGCGAGTTCCCTGGATCTTGCAGAAAAGGAAGGCGTGGATATTCGGACCTATCGGGTGATCTATCAGGCCATTGAGGATATCGAAGCCGCCATGAAAGGAATGCTGGATCCGGAATTCAGGGAAGTCGTCATAGGCCATGCCTCTGTACGGACAACCTTTAAGATATCCGGTACGGGAACCATAGCAGGTTGCTATGTTAACGATGGGAAAATTACCAGAAATGCCAGCGTTCGGATTGTCCGGGATGGTGTTGTGGTAAGCGAAGCGAAAATTGAATCCCTGAAGCGGTTCAAGGATGATGTCCGGGAGGTAGCTGCCAATTACGAGTGCGGTATCGGATTGGAAAACTATAATGACATCAAGGAAGGCGATGTTTTTGAAGCCTTTGTTCAGGAAGAAATCAAGAGATAAAGGATGATGAAGGATGGCCCAATATCGGATCAATCGGATTTCAGAGGAAATTACCAGGGAAGTCAGCGATATCGTTCGTACCGAAGTCAAGGATCCGCGGATTTCAAAACTGTTTTCCATCGTAAAAACAGAACTGTCCGGTGATCTGCACTATGCCAGGATTCATTTCAGCGTCATGGGTACGGAGGAAGACAGGGAAAATACGCTGAAAGGATTGAAGAAGGCTTCCGGATTTATCCGCAGGGAACTGGCCAGTCGCCTGAATATCCGGTTTACGCCGGAACTGCAGTTTATACCTGACCAGTCCATTGAATACAGTGTGGAAATATCCAAAAAAATAAAGGAGATTCATCAGGATGAGGGAAATGAACATGACGATTGATACCATTCTTTCCCTCCTGAAAGAACCCGTAAGGATTGCTGTGATTGCCCATATTCTGCCGGATGGGGATACCATAGGGTCCTGCCTTGCCCTGGCAGATATGTTGCGGGCAGAAGGAAAATCTGTTTCCCTTTTTTGCCAGGACACTCCGTCGGCGACTCTGGGCTTTCTGTATGGGCTAACGGATTTTAAAGGGGAAGAAAGGATTGGGCAGCCCTATGATCTTGCCATTGCAGTGGACTGCAGCGACATGGAACGTATGGGGATATGCTCTGCCACTTTCCATAACAGCAGACATACCATGAATATTGATCATCATCCCGGTAATGCTTGTTTTGCGGAAGCAAATTATGTGGATCCAAAAACATCGGCGACCGGGGAGATCATCTATCGGATTGCTGTCCGCATGCCCGGCCCCATTGGGAAGCATGCGGCAGAAGCCCTTTACACCGCCATAAGTACGGACAGCGGCAGGTTTTCCTTCAGTAATACTACCTCTGATACCTACCGTATCGCTGCGGAACTGGTGGATTGCGGCATAAATGTGGAGGAAATCAACGATTTTCTTTATCAGTCCTTTCGCGTGGAACGAATCCGTCTTTTATCGAAAGCCCTGGGCTCTCTGGCACTTTATGAGGACGGGAAAGTTGCCCTGATGACAATATCCAGGAAAGATCTTCTTGAAGCCGGGGCAAAGGATTCCGACACGGAAAGCATTGTAAACTATGCAAAGAATATAGTCGGTGTGAAGCTGGGCATCTTCCTCCGGGAGATGCCGGACGGCACCACAAAAGCCAGTTTTCGTTCCAAAGGAGATATGGATGTCAACAGGCTGGCCGGGCTGTTCGGCGGCGGAGGTCATAAAAAAGCCTCCGGGGCCAATATTGCAGCAAGCCTGACCGTGGCAAGAGATGAAATACTTGCTGAATTTCATACCCGATACAAGGAGTTGGTATAAGGATTGAATGGTGTAATCAACGTCCTGAAGCCTCCCGGAATGACATCCAGTGATGTTGTGGTTTACCTGAGAGCAAAGCTTGGAGTCCGGAAAGTCGGTCATACCGGAACCCTGGACCCGGAAGCGGCCGGCGTTTTGCCCATATGTCTGGGAAAGGCAACCAGAATATCCGATTATCTCATGCACCAGGACAAAGTATATCGTTGCGGTATGAAACTGGGCATTCAGACGGATACTTCCGATCTGACCGGAAAAGTGACTGCGAGAACAGATCAATTTCCCGAAGAAAAACAGATCATGGAATCCATGATGTCCTATCTGGGTGAGTCCGATCAGGTCCCACCCATGCATTCCGCCATCAAAATGGGAGGAAAAAAGCTTTATCAGCTGGCCAGACAAGGCGTTACGCTGGAGGTTCCCCCAAGGAGAATACGGATTCAACAAATCCGGTTGCTTTCCTTTCATCCACCTGATTCCATACAATTTGAGGTCTCCTGTTCCAAAGGCACATATATCCGTGCATTGTGCAGGGATATCGGCAACGATCTTGGATGCGGTGCGGTGATGAGCTTTCTGATCCGAACGGGAACCGGACCGTTTTTTATTCAGGAATCCAGCTCCCTGGATGAAATTTTGCTGGCCATGAAGCAGGGGTATTTGTTCCGGCTGATCCAGCCAATGGAGAAAGTTCTGGATCCGATTCTGCCAGCCATTTTTCTGAAGGAGGAAAGCTATGAAAAGATCCGCCATGGGAATTCTGTTGGCGTGGAATTCCTTCAAAGAGCCATGGATGGCATTGTTCCCGGAAGACCTTGCCGCATCTTCTGTGGAAAGACTTTTATGGGAATCGGATACTGTAAGTCAAGCGGCAATAATGAGTTCATAGGAATGAAGAGTGTTCTTTTGTGAGGAGATTATGAGGGTAGTTTTTAATTATGACAAAAATAACAGGATAAGCCAGCCCTGCACGATTGCACTTGGTACTTTTGACGGCATTCACCAGGGACATCTTCAACTGATTGAAGAACTGAAAAAGCAAAAACAACGGTATGGTTGTCAAACCATTGTCTATACCTTTTTGACTCATCCACTTCAGGTTTTGGAGCCAGAAAAGGCTCCCTCCCAGATTATGCTTCTGAGTGAAAAAATAAAGGAATTTTCCAGACTGGGAATTGATATTTTGGTACTGAATTCTTTTGACCATGCTTTTCTGCATCAAACACCACGCATTTTTATGGATCAATTGTATGAAAGATATCATATCAAAGCCATTGTCGTCGGATTTAATTTTCATTTTGGATATCAGGGAACCGGGGACAAGGCCTTTCTGGAGAAGGAATCGAAAGAGAAAGGCTGGGATTTGATCTGTGTTCCTCCTGTACGATTTGAAGACAAGGTGGTAAGCAGCACCCTGATTCGAAGCTTCCTTTCAGAAGGGAAAGTGGAGGAAGCTGCAAAAATGATGACCAGGCCATATTGTATCAGAGGAAAGGTGATTCATGGATATGGAAGGGGAAGGGAAATGGGCTTTCCCACTGCAAACCTTCAGTTTTCCAATCGGAAGGTTCTTCCAAAATCCGGAGTTTATCTGGCGAAATGCCGTTTGAATGGGAAAATGTTCTGGGGAATGACCAATGTAGGACGAAACCCCACCTTTTCAGCGAAAGGGCTGAGCATTGAAACTTACCTTCCGAACTTCGATGGTGATTTGTATGGACAGACTATGAGTATTTTCTTTCTTACCCGTCTGCGTGAGGAAATGAAATTTGAACGTGTTTCGGATTTGACAAAGCAGATGAAGCAGGACGTAAAAAATGTCAAAAAGTTGATTTACATTTCCAACTGGTTATGCTAAAATAGGTTTTGTGGCCTATGGGCCAACAAACCATTTTCCCGGTTCTTCGAATCTCCGACGGGTTACTGGGATTATGGGGATAAAGGATGAGGAGGTGAAATTCATGGATCAGAAAAGAAAGCAAGAGATCATCGAAACTTATCAGCTCCATGATGGGGATACCGGTTCCGCCGAAGTGCAGATTGCTCTTCTGACAGAGCGGATCAACCATTTAAACGAGCATCTCAAGGTGCACAAAAAGGATCATCACTCCAGAAGAGGATTGTTGATGATGGTTGGGCGCAGAAGAGGATTTTTGAATTATCTGGTGAAGAAAGATATCAATCGTTATAGAAAAATCATCGGGGAATTAAATTTGAGAAAATAGCGGGGGCGGAGTTTCCGCTCTCTTATTTTGCTTGCAGGATGTACAGACTTACCTGTATTTTGTATGCCATAGGACTAATAACACAGGCCGTGGAAATAATACAGGTACCGCATCGTATCAATAGGATGCGGAAGTGATATGAAAGGAGGTCGCGATTTGGAACATAAAATTTACAAAACAGATCTGGCCGGCCGACCCTTAACGGTGGAAATTGGAAAAGTGGCCGAACAGGCCAATGGAGCGTGTATTGTACGATACGGCGATACCGTGGTCCTGGTCACGGTCACGGCATCGGACACCCCCCGGGACGACATCGATTTTTTCCCACTCAGTGTGGATTTTGAAGAAAAGATGTATGCAGTAGGCAGAATTCCGGGCGGTTTTATCAAGAGAGAAGGCAGGCCGACTGAAAAAGCCATTTTGACTTCCAGGCTGATTGATCGACCGATCCGGCCCTTGTTTCCAAAGGGATTTCGGAATGATGTGGTGGTTGTTGCGACGCCATTGTCCATTGATCCGGAGTATCCGCCGGAGATTTTTGCAATGATTGGTTCTTCTGTTGCTCTGAGCATATCCGATATTCCATTTGCCGGACCAACCGGGTCCGTTTCCATAGGAATGGTGGATGGAGAATATGTGATCAATCCCAACAGTGAGCAGAGGCAAAAAAGCAGGCTGGATCTTACCGTATCCGGTACCGGCGATGCCATTATGATGGTGGAAGCCGGAGCCAGTGAGGTCACGGAATCCGAAATGCTCGAGGCCATTCTCTTTGGCCATAAATATATCCGGGAACTGGTTGCCTTTCAGGAGGATATCGTTCGGGAAGCAGGATTGCCCAAAATGGATTATATCTCATTTCTTCCTGCAGAAGACCTGGATCGGGAGGTACGGGAATACGCCACGGGGAAAGTTACCACCGCCATAAGCGAAATGGACAAGCAGACACGTGATAAAAAGATGGACGCGGTAACGGATGATGTCCGGAATCATTTCGCGGATGTTTTCCCGGAATGCAGTGGACAAATCGACGATGTGATCCATGATATTTCCAAAGAAGTCGTAAGAAGACGCATTTTAAAGGATGGCATCCGTCCGGACGGACGGGCCATGAACGAAGTACGCCCCCTGTCCTCTGAGGTCGGGCTGCTGCCCAGAACGCACGGATCCGGACTTTTCAAGCGTGGACTGACTCAGGTGCTTACTGTATGCACATTGGGGCCCCTGGGAGATGAACAGATCCTGGACGGGCTTTGGGATGAAGAGTCCAAGCGTTATATCCATCACTATAATTTCCCGCCATACAGCGTTGGTGAGGCCAGAAGCCCAAGAGCACCGGGAAGACGGGAAATTGGACATGGACATTTGGCGGAGCGGGCACTGGAGCCCATGATTCCTTCGGAAGACGAATTTCCATATACCATCCGGCTGGTGTCTGAGGTCTTAAGCTCCAATGGATCCACTTCCCAGGCCAGCGTCTGCGGGAGTACCCTTGCGCTGATGGATGCCGGCGTACCCATTCAGGCACCGGTTGCCGGAGTTGCCATGGGGCTGATCCAGGATGAGGAAACCGGTAAAGTGGTCATATTGACGGACATTCAGGGTCTGGAAGATTTCATGGGAGACATGGATTTCAAGGTTGCCGGAACGGCCAAAGGTATTACGGCCATTCAAATGGATATCAAGGTCAAGGGGATCAGCCGTGAAATCCTGGAGCAGGCACTGGCTCAGGCAAAGGAAGGCAGGCTGTTTATTCTGAATTCCATGTTGCAGGTTTTACCCGAACCAAGGAAGTCTCTGTCACCTTATGCCCCCAAGATCATTCAGACAACGATTCCCATCGATAAAATCCGTGATGTAATTGGTGCAGGCGGCAAGGTCATCAACAAGATCATTGCAGAGACCGGGGTCAAGATTGATATTGAAGAGGACGGACATGTCTATATTTCTTCTCCTGATTCGGCTGCAGCGGAAAAAGCGCTGAAAATTGTGGAAAACATTACAAAGGACGTGGAAGTCGGAGAAGTTTATACCGGAAAGGTCAAGCGAATCATGAATTTTGGTGCGTTTGTGGAGATCCTTCCGG
This sequence comes from Firmicutes bacterium UBA4874, assembly GCA_002399435.1. GTDB lineage: Bacteria > Bacillota > Clostridia > Caldicoprobacterales > DTU083 > UBA4874. The sequence continues at coordinate 49,348 of DHDO01000071.1, read as the reverse complement.
GCAAGGAGGGCCTGGTTCACATATCCAAACTGGCTCATAACAGAGTGGACAAAGTCGAGGATGTTGTCAAGGTAGGGGATGAATTAACCGTCAAGGTCATTGAGATTGACAGCCAGGGACGCATTAATCTTTCCCATAAGGATACCATACCACCTCCGCCCAAATCCGATCGGCCGCGGCAGGAAGGTTCCGGGAAAAGGCCCGGCAATCATCATCAAAACGAAGACCGTTAAGAGGAAAACATAAACTTTTTTAAGTTTATGTTTTCTTTTTTGCTCATATCTTTTTATCGAATGAATATCAATACAAGTAGACGAAAAGATATGGGAGGTGGAACAGGTGAAGGTATTTTTTCTTTCCTTTCGCAGGAGAAAAGTCATTCTTTTTGTGCTCGTTGTTCTGGTAATCCTTTTGCTCGTATGGCTGTTTCTCCGTTCAGGAGACGCCGGGGCTGTCCTGAATCCAACGAAGAATACGGCGATCTACCAGGGAGAGGAAAGCAAGCAGAATATTGCACTGGAATGCAATGTGGTCTGGGGTACGGAATATATTGAGCCGATGCTTGATGTTCTGAAGGAAAAGAACATCCACATTACCTTTTTTATCGGAGGGGAATGGGCTAAAAGCAATCCGGATCTGATGAATCGGTTTGCAAAGGAAGGGCATGAGATTGGAAATCACGGTTACAGTCACCAGCATCACAATAATCTGAACCTGGATGGGAACCGGAAAGAAATCCTGGATACGGAAAAGGTGATTGAAGCGGAAACTGGCATCAAAACCACGCTGTTTGCCCCTCCTTATGGAGAATTCAACGATACGACCCTGCAGGCTGCAGATTCCCTTGGTTATCGGACGATAATGTGGAGCATTGATACCATTGACTGGAAAAGGGACGGAAAAGAAAAGATCCTGCAGCGGGTAATGAAAAATCCCCATAATGGCGCTTTGATTCTGATGCACCCCACAGCAGATACCGTCGCGGTGCTTCCCGTAATCATCGAGAAACTTCAGGGACTGGGTTATCATATCGGAACGGTTTCCGATGCCATTCAGGGATGATTCCACTCATCAAAACAAAAAGGCTTGTCAGCAGAGGTATGGGATACCTCTTTTTTTTATGTTTTATGAACGGAGCCAGCTGTCAGTAATCCCATTATTTCCCTCAGTGAACAGGTAATAATTCCCATAGCCGCCATGCACATCGATTTTGGAGACGTCATACTATGGTAACAGAAAAGGGAGGTTTCAGCATGAAGCAGGAATTAAAATTTACCTTTCTTGGAGGAGACGATCGTCAGAAACTAGCTGTTTCCATACTGGCACAGGACGGCTTCCCCATCAATGTCTATGGATGGAACGATATTCCTCATGAAAAAAACGTTCGTATTTTTAAAACACTGGATCCGGAATTGTTGGACTGCAACGTGCTCATGCTTCCTGTCCCATATGGAAAAGCGGGGAAAATTCATATCCCGGATTCTTATCCGGAGGTAGCGCTTTTGTCTCTGCTTCAGAATCTGAAGCCGGGTACAGTGATCATTTTTGGAAAAGAAGACAAGGCATTTTCTGAGATTGCGGGTTCGTATCCATTCTCTTGTTATGACATTCTGAAGGAAGAATCCTTTTCCGTCCGGAATGCCATTCCGACTGCAGAAGGTGCCATTCAGAGGGCCATGGAACAAACCGATATTACACTTCATCAGGCAAATGTGCTGATTTTGGGGTATGGACGAATCGGAAAGGTCCTTTCCCGCATGCTGCTTGGAATCGGATCCCATGTTGCGGTGGAGGCACGAAGCAGCGGGGATATTGCGTGGATTGAGGAAAGTGGATGTCAGGCGGTGTCTCTTGACAGACTGGATGATATACTGGGAACGCAGGATATCATTTTCAATACGGTACCGGCTATATTGCTGGATCGTTCCAGGCTTGGCAAACTCAGCCCGGAATGCAGGATTATCGATCTGGCATCGCATCCCGGAGGAGTGGATTTTGAAGCGGCGGAGGACCTGGGAATCCATGCCACGCAGAATCCCGGCCTGCCGGGACTTGTTGCACCCAGAAGTGCCGCACGGGTAATCTGTCAGAGTACCATGGATATTTTGGAACGCCACTTTCAATACGATGGAACGGGAGGAGAATCAAATTGTTGTTGAAAGGAAAAAAGATTGGATTTTGTGTGACCGGGTCTTTTTGCACGTTGGATGCGGTACTTCCCCAGATAAAGCTGCTGAAGGAAGAAGGAGCCGAGATTTTCCCCGTATTCTCCAACGCCATAGCCACAACCGATACCCGGTTTACCACAGCCCTCGCCTTTCGGGAAAAGGTCGTGGACATTACCGGGCGGGAACCGGTGGATACCATAGTTGAGGCAGAGCCTTTCGGACCCGTTCGAAAAATGGATCTGATGATCATCGCGCCCTGCACCGGAAATACGCTGGCAAAACTGGTAAATGGGATAACGGATACGCCTGTATTGATGGCTTCCAAGGCGCATCTGAGGAATCAGAGACCACTTCTGATTGCAGTAGCCACCAACGATGGCCTTGGCAACAATGCAAGGAATATCGGCATGGCTCTGAATCTGAAAAATGTTTTTCTGGTTCCCATGTTTCAGGATAACCCGTCAAAAAAGCCAAATTCCCTGGTATCGGATATGACTCAGATATTGGAAGCATCCAGGAAGGCAATGGAAAAATCACAGATTCAACCTGTTATGATTGAGAAAAAAGAAAATCCATAAGAAAAACAGATCGATTTTGTTGTATAATTGATAGAGTAAAAAATGGACGCATACGAGAGGAAATGGGACAGATAGGGAGGGCGCCTATGAGAATTGAGATACAGAAATTTGGGGGTACATCGGTTGCGGAATCAAAAACCCGGGAAATGGCTGTCCGGAAAATCATCAATGCCCGGAAAAGCGGATTTCAGTCTGTGGTGGTTGTTTCTGCCATGGGCAGAAGGGGCGATCCCTATGCAACCGATACCCTGATTGATTTTATAAGGGATATTTACCGGGATATTCATCCCAGGGAAATGGATCTTCTGATGTCCGTGGGGGAGATCCTGTCTTCCGTCGTCATGGCCAATACCCTGCAGGGCAAGGGATATGATGCGGTGGCGGTTACCGGCAGGCAGGCAGGTATCCTGACGGATGAAAACCACGGAAATGCCGACATCCTGGAAGCCCGGCCGGATTATATTGTTCACCTGCTGGAGCAGGGAAAAATACCGGTGGTCGCCGGCTTCCAGGGATCCACCAAAGGCGGGGAGATCACTACCTTTGGCAGAGGCGGAAGCGATACAACGGCAGCCATACTGGGAGAAGCCCTGAAAGCGGAATCCATTGAGATCTATACCGATGTGGACGGAATTATGACGGCGGACCCGCGAATTGTAGCTGATGCATCCACGCTGAGAACGATCAGTTATTCTGAGATTCTTCAGATTGCAGATCAGGGAGCAAAGGTCATCCATCCCAAGGCAGTGGAGATTGCCATGAGGAGCGGAATACCGATTATCATCAAAAACACCATGACCAATTCTCCCGGAACGGTGGTCTCTTCCCAACCGGGACGAAAGCAGCATCAAAAATCCGGTCAGTTGATCACGAGTATCGCACATATGACGGGAAGAACGCAGTTTACCATAGAAACGGAAGGGATGAAGGATCAGAACGATATTCTGGTATGCTTGGCGGGCAATGGGATCAGTATTGATATCATAAATATTTTTCCGAATCAGATGGTCTTTACCATAGAAGGTCATGCCACAAAAAAGACATTGGAGATATTGGAGAAACAGAAAAAGCCTTACCATGTCATCGAGAACTGCAGCAAGATTTCCGTCGTTGGAGATCGTATGCGGGGAATTCCCGGTGTCATGTCCAGAATCATCCAGGCATTGACTGCAAGACAGATCGAAGTGCTTCAGACTTCCGACTCCCATTCGACCATTTCCTGCCTGGTAAAGGGAGAGGATACGGTTCCTGCTGTTCTTGCCCTTCATGAAGAATTTAAACTTTCCACACAATGAGCCGTCAGGGCTCATTTTTTTTGCCTGCCTGGAAATACTAAGGCCGACATAAATTGTGAATGGAAAGAAAAACGGAGGCAAAAATGAAAATGAGAGATCAGGCACAGGGCACGGGCCCACAACCGTCCGGCCAGGCGAACACCACCGGAACAGCAAACAATATAAAGGAAATGGGGGCACAGAACATCCCGGCGGCAAGGGAAAGCAATATCCACTGTCTGACCATTATCGGACAAATAGAAGGCCATATGGTATTGCCGCCCCAAAATAAAACCACAAAATATGAGCATGTGATTCCCCAGTTGGCGGCCATTGAAGAAAGCAGTGAAATTGACGGACTGCTGCTGATTCTGAACACGGTGGGAGGGGATGTGGAAGCCGGCCTGGCGATTGCGGAAATGATCAGTACCATGTCCAAACCTTCTGTATCGCTTGTTTTGGGCGGTGGTCACAGCATCGGTGTTCCACTGTCCGTATGCACGGATTATACCTTTATTGCTTCCACCGCCACCATGACCATTCATCCGATCCGAATGAGCGGCCTTGTGGTCGGAGGACCGCAGACTTATGAATACTTCAATAAGATGCAGCAAAGGATATCCAGCTTTATTACAAACCATTCTTCCATTACGACGGAGAGATGGAATGAACTTCTTTACCGAACGGGAGAATTGGCAAATGAAGTGGGTACCGTTCTGATTGGACAGGAGGCGGTTTCCAACGGCCTGATCCATGAAGTCGGCGGAATCCGAAATGCCATGGAGAAGCTGCGGGAACTGATCCGTTTGAGAAAAGGGGAATCAGAATGATTCTTCACACCATAGTGGATCCGAATCTTATCTGGCAGCAGAAAGAAGAAATACAGACGACCACGGAAATCGAATATCATGGAATCCGGATGGAAGTGATTCCGATGGATGAAAAAACCGTTCAAATCAACCGGATATTCAGTACCAACCTGAAGGACTATCTGAATCCGGTCCTGCAGCCTGGATCAAAACTGGAATATACCCTCAATCCCCGGGAAGAATCGTAAAGCCCCGGGATTTTTTTGTTCGTTTGCTTTTTTTCCATCTATATGGATTACATGCCCAGGAAGTGATATAATCAATTTATTGATGAATCCTTCCGTTCCATATTACGCAGGACCTGGGAAGGAAAATCCCGGGATGCTGACGAATATGGAAGACTGAGGTGATAATAGTGAAGAAGAAGAAAAGGACTAAATCCATCACTCAAAAAAAAAGAAGAACACATGAAATTGCAGGGGTTCTTGTTGCATCATTGGGCCTTTTCTTTGGGCTGACTGTATATTTCAGGGAATATTCCGGAGCCGTGGGGCATGCACTGTCCGGTGTCCTGAGAGGCTTATTCGGGCTGACCGCTTATCTGCTGCCGGTCCTGACGGTAACGCAGGGGATTTGGATCATTCTTTCAAGGCACAGGAAAAGCAACAGCAGGAAATGGGTTTTGTCTTTGGTTACCGCCTATTTTCTGCTCTGTCTTCTTCATTTACTTTATTTTTCCAGTTTTATAACGGACAAAGGGATGAAGCCTTTTATCCTATCCTCGTACCAGGAGGGGAAAGGACAGGAAACAAAGGGGACCGGTGCAGTCTGCGCACCGTTCAGTTACCTGGTTTACTCCCTGTTTGGCTTGCCGGGCGCCTTCATCTTTATCATAACTGTGATGATGATCAATCTTATGCTGCTGACCAATCTCTCTTTGAGGCAGGTTGGTTGCCGTGTCTATAGGCTTCTTCACCTTGGTGCTGTGGGAAAGGGCATCGTAAAGTTTGGCAAAACGCTGTTGATGGCTGCAGAGAAGCAAAAAGTCGTTTTTGAAGAGAGAAAGCTGTTGACAGAGCCGGCCCAATCGGTAGGCGAGCCCAATGGTCCCGGATCATTTCCTTCTCCGGAGGCAGCCGAAGCCGGCGGACAGGATGGGGATTCACGGGCATCGGAAATCAAAATCATTGATTTTCTGAAGGAAAAGGAACAGGAGAAAAAAGACGGGCCGGATCAGGCGGAAAGTCCTCAAAAGCAGGAAGGCAGGAAAGAGGCACCGCCTTCTGAGATAAAAACGCAGCAGGAATCTCTCCCCTATATGACTCCTCCGGTCTCTCTGCTGCAGGAACCGGTGCAGAAAAAGAGAAGTGCGTTGCTGGAAAAAACCGTTGTGGGAAATGCCAGGCTGCTGGAAGAAACCCTGAAGAGCTTCGGGGTCTCCGCCAAGGTGAATCAGGTCAGTCGCGGGCCGGTTATCACCCGGTACGAGCTCCAGCCGGCTCCCGGTGTAAAAGTCAGCCGTATTGTCAGTCTATCCGATGACATTGCATTGAATCTGGCAGCACCCGGTGTGCGGATTGAAGCGCCTATCCCGGGAAAAGCCGCCATCGGCATTGAAGTGCCCAACAAGAATGTTGCTCCGGTGCTGATTCGTGAAGTATTGGAATCGGATAGCTTTTTCAACCACCCATCCAAGCTGGCCTTTGCCCTTGGGAAGGATATCGCAGGGAAGAATATCATAGCGGACATCGCCAAAATGCCGCATATGCTGATTGCCGGGGCAACGGGATCAGGGAAAAGCGTATGCATCAATTCCCTGATTGTCAGCATTCTGTACAAGGCGACTCCGGATGAAGTCCGGCTGATTATGATTGATCCCAAAGTGGTGGAATTGAATACATACAACGGCATTCCCCATCTGATGATACCTGTTGTGACCGATCCCAAGAAGGCGGCCGGAGCTCTGAACTGGGCGGTGCAGGAGATGGTCTCCCGATACAGGAAGTTCGCCGATAAGGGAGTACGGGATATTGGGACTTACAATGAACGGTTATCCGCAGAGGAGACCAGGCTTCCTCAGATTGTGGTCATTATTGATGAATTGTCGGATCTGATGATGGTTGCGCCAGGCGATGTGGAAGATGCCATATGCAGACTGGCTCAAATGGCCAGAGCGGCCGGGATCCACCTTGTCATTGCAACACAGCGGCCTTCGGTGGATGTCATTACCGGTGTCATCAAGGCTAATATTCCTTCCCGGATTGCCTTTGCCGTTTCCTCACAGACCGATTCCCGGACGATTCTGGACATGGGTGGCGCGGAAAAGCTGCTGGGCAGGGGAGACATGTTGTTTTATCCGTCCGGTCTGAACAAACCTATCCGGGTACAGGGTGCTTTTATCACGGAAAAAGAAGTGGAGTCTGTGGTGACCTGCATCAAGAATCAGAATGCGGGCCCGGATTACAACATGGAAGTAATGGAAGAAACCGCAGCAGAGGAGGACGGCAAACAGGACGATTATGAAGATGAGCTGCTGCCGGATGCCATTCAAGTGGTCATTGATGCGGGACAAGCCTCCATTTCCATGATTCAGCGCAGGCTGCGGGTAGGATATGCCCGTGCAGCCCGCCTGATCGACGAAATGGAAAAGCGCGGACTGGTCAGTGGATTCGATGGCAGCAAGCCAAGAAATGTTCTGATCAGCAAAGAAGAGTTTGAAGAGCAGTATAAAGAGGGATAAAACGGAAGGAGAAGCCTTACTTGTGGAATAAAGTTGGAATGGTATCCCTGGGATGTGCCAAAAATCAGGTGGATGCGGAGATTATGCTGGGACTGCTCCGCGAAAATGGTTATGAGATTGTAAATAAATCTTCCCAGGCGGATATCCTGATTGTCAATACCTGCGGATTTATCGGGCCTGCCAAGGAGGAGTCCATCAACACAATACTGGAACAGGGGCAATACAAGGAGACAGGGAGATGCAGGGCGCTGATTGTTTCCGGCTGTCTCGGGGAACGTTACAGCAGGGAATTGATGAAGGAAATCCCGGAAATTGATGCGGTGGTCGGGACAGGAAACTACACCAGAATCATTGAAGTGTTGGAGGATGTCCGGAAGGGAAGACATCAGGCTTATCTGGGGCATTTAAATGATTTCACGGACGAGGGCCTGCCCAGGATCATCAGCACCACCGGCCCGGTTGCCTATCTCAAGATTGCCGAGGGCTGTGACAACCATTGCTCCTATTGCATTATTCCCAGACTTCGGGGCAGATTTCGAAGCAGAAAGCCGTCTGCCATCGTAGAAGAAGCAAAGAGTATGACGAAGAAGGGAATACGGGAATTTATCATTGTAGCACAGGATGTTACCAGATATGGGGAGGATTCAGAAGGGGAGTTTCATTTGATCACGCTTTTGAGGGAGCTGTGCCAAATACCGGATCTGAAATGGATCCGCCTGATGTATTGCTATCCGGACCGGATTACCCCGGAGCTGATGGATGAAATGGTAAGGCAAGATAAAATCTGTAACTATCTGGATATTCCGATTCAGCATGTAAACCCGAAAATTTTATCCGGGATGAATCGGGATACAACAGAACACCAGATCCGGATTTTGCTCAAATCCCTTCGGGAGCGAATGCCCGGGATTGTCATCCGGACATCCCTTATGGTTGGGTTTCCCGGGGAAGGAGAATCTGAATTCCAGGATCTTCTGGACTTTGTGAAGGAAGGACATTTCAATCATGTGGGAGTCTTCGCGTATTCCCGGGAGGAAGGCACCCGGGCTGCAGATTTTCCCAATCAGGTAAAAGAATCGGTCAAGGAGGAGCGAAGAATCCGGCTGATGGCTGCACAAAGGCAGGTATCCAGGAAACGGATGGAGGCCCGGGTGGGTCAGATCTGTGAGGTCCTGGTGGAAGGCAGGGAAGGGAAAGGCCTGTATTATGGCAGGTCCTGCGGAGAGGCTCCGGAAGTGGACGGGTTGATTTATATCAGAAGCCAGACCCCGCTTCCGATCGACAGCTTTGTAAACGTCGCGGTGAAGAAGGCCTATGATTATGATTTAGTGGGGGAAGTCTATGAATCTCGCAAATAAAATAACAATCTTTCGGATCCTACTGATTCCATTGTTCTTACTTTTTATGCTGGTGCCCTTTCCAGGCAATAATGTTTTTGCTGTAATCCTCTTTCTCCTTGCTGCATTTACAGACAGTTTGGATGGGCATATCGCAAGAAAGAGAAATGAGATTACGAATTTCGGTAAATTTATCGATCCTTTGGCAGATAAGCTCCTTGTCACTTCTGCATTGGTTTGTCTGGTGGGAAGCGGTAAAGTACCGGCAGTTGTCGCCATTATTATCATCAGCCGGGAATTGGTGATTACCGGATTTCGCCTTCTGGCTGTAAACGAAGGAAAGGTCATTGCTGCCAGCTGGTGGGGGAAAGTGAAAACCGTTACCCAGATTATGGCGATTACTGCATTGATTCTGGATAATTTTCCATTTCGATATATTGGAATTCCCATGGATCAGATTCTTCTGTATGCGTCTGTCTTGTTTACCATTTTTTCTGGAGTGGATTATATCTATAAGAACCGGTCGGTGTTTCATTGAAACGAATGAGATCATACGGGAAGCAGGAGGCTTTTTATGAATGCGGAGATTATTGGTGTAGGCAGTGAATTGCTTTTGGGTCAGATATCCAATACAGATGCCCAGTATTTATCCAGGCAGCTGTCCTCATTGGGCATTGACGTGTATTGGCATACGGTGGTGGGAGACAACCGGGACCGGCTCCTCCGGACATTGCGTATTGCATCAGATCGTTCGGATATCATTATCACAACCGGCGGACTGGGCCCTACCATGGACGATTTAAGCAAGGAAACGGTGGCGACGTTTCTGGGATTGGATCTGGTGCTGCATCAGCCCAGTCTGGAACGGATACGGAACCATTTTTCGGCGATGGGCAGAACGATGACAAAAAACAATGTCAAGCAGGCTATGTTCCCCAAAGATTCCATTATCCTGCAAAATGATATCGGAACGGCTCCCGGCGCTGTCATGGAAGCCAACGGGAAATCCTATATTGTTCTTCCCGGCCCTCCTTCTGAGCTGCAGCACATGTTCGACCACTATGCCTTCCCGTATCTGAAAAGGAAAAGCGGTCAGGGCATTTACTCCAGAGTGCTTCGGATTTATGGAATCGGAGAGTCCGCAGTGGAGGAAATGGTAAAGGATCTTCTTGTAAATCAGAAAAATCCCACTTTGGCACCTCTGATTGGAGTAGGCGAGGTAACATTGAGAATCACCGCCAAATCTTCTTCCCCGGAAGAAGGTGAAGCATTGATCCGGCCCATGGAGCAGGAAATTGAAAAACGCCTGGGAACAGCAATCTATGGCTTCGATGAGGACCGGATGGAATCCGTGGTGGTGAATTTGCTAAGGGAAAAGGGCCGTACCTTGTCCGTGGCAGAGTCCTGCACAGGCGGACTGGTTTCCAATCGGATCACCAATGTCCCCGGAGCCTCGGATGTTTTGCTGGAAGGCTGCGTTACCTACAGCAATCAGGCAAAAATCGCGCGACTTGGTGTTTCTCCGAAAACCCTGAAAACTTATGGAGCCGTCAGCAGACAGACCGCTTTGGAAATGGCAGAAGGAATCCGGAAAACTTCCAAATCGGATATCGGCATTGCCACAACAGGAATTGCAGGCCCGGGAGGAGGTTCTCCCCAAAAACCGGTAGGTCTTGTCCATATAGCTATTGCAGATCAAAATGGTGCCTCGGCAAAGGAACTTCACCTGGATGGAGACCGGATACTGATCAAAAATGGAGCTGTCATGCACCTGCTGAATGAGCTGCGACTTTATCTCCTGTCGTTGAAGTAAGAAACTTATTTGACGGATCGGTCGGTATATTATATAATGAAACCGGAACAAATGTTCTGTGCATATGGGGGGATAGGTATGGATAAACATAAGGCATTGGATATGGCCATGGCGCAAATTGAAAAACAGTTTGGGAAGGGTTCGATCATGAGACTGGGAGAATCCACTCATTTAAATGTGGATGTCATTCCAACGGGAGCTTTGGGCCTGGATATTGCACTGGGGGTAGGCGGCATTCCCAGAGGCCGGGTTACAGAAATATTTGGACCGGAGTCCTCCGGAAAGACGACAGTGGCGCTGCATGTCATTGCGGAGGCTCAAAAGAGAGGCGGCACAGCAGCCTTTGTGGATGCAGAGCATGCGCTGGATCCGCAGTATGCAGCCAGGCTGGGAGTGGACACGGAGAACCTGCTGGTTTCCCAGCCGGATACCGGAGAACAGGCTCTGGAGATTATGGAAGCGTTGGTTCGCAGCAGTGCCGTGGATGTGGTTGTCGTCGATTCCGTTGCCGCTCTGGTTCCCCGGGCTGAGATCGAGGGAGAAATGGGAGACTCGCACGTGGGCCTTCAGGCCAGATTGATGTCTCAGGCTCTCCGTAAGCTTTCCGGTGCCATAAATAAATCCAGGACAGCAGCGATTTTTATCAACCAGCTGAGGGAGAAGGTTGGTGTGATGTTTGGTAATCCGGAGACCACTCCCGGAGGACGTGCCCTGAAGTTCTATGCATCCATCCGCCTGGATATCCGAAGGATTGAAACCCTGAAGCAGGGCAGCAATATGGTCGGCAGCCGCACCCGGGCGAGGGTGGTAAAGAATAAGGTGGCTCCGCCATTCAAGCAGGCAGAATTCGATATCATGTACGGTGAGGGGATTTCCAGGGAAGGATCCGTTTTGGACATCGCAGCAGAACAGAACATTATTTCCAAAAGTGGCTCATGGTATTCCTATGGTGATACCCGTATTGGTCAGGGTCGTGAAAATGCCCGCCAATATTTAAAGGA
>DHDO01000071.1:31180-37618 GCA_002399435.1 Firmicutes bacterium UBA4874 | reverse complement strand
CACCGGATGAAGAGAAGGATGACACGAAGGACAGGAACAATTCCGGGAAGTAAGCCCCTTTACGGGGGCTTTCCTTTTTTGCCTCAGTGACGGAGATGGATTGCATTTGGATTGCGTGCAATTCGCTTGACATACCTGGAAAAAGGNNAATGCCCGCCAATATTTAAAGGATAATCCGGAGCTGACCCAGACGATTGAGGACCGTATTCGGAAGGAGCTGCATCTTGATCCCTCTGCGGCGCCGGATGAAGAAAAAGATGACAAGAAAGACAGTTCCGGGGAATAAGCTTCTTTATGGAGCTTTCCTTTTTTTGTCTGAGTGGAGACTGGATTGGGGATTTGGCCCAATTGCGTGCAATTAGCTTGACATACCTGAAAAAAGGTTATAAAATATTTATAATTGCTGAAAGATTCAGTAAGATTATTTTGTTTTTTAAGGTGTAAGACCAATGATATTGATTATATTGCAATTACACTGGATAGCCGAAAGGATCCATTACCCGATTTGATTGTGCAGACAACGAAGCAAGGAATGAGGAGGTGTACCTTATTAAGGAGCTACTACAATTATTGATTGTCCTGGTAGTAGCCATTGTATGTATCGTCCTCGGATATTACTATCGAAAGCGGATTGCGGAAGGCAAGATCTCCAGTGCCGAAGAAGCCGCCAGGAAGATAGTTGAGGAATCAGAAAAACAATCCGAGGCAATGAAACGTGAATCTTTATTGGAAGCGAAAGAAGAAGCCCATAAACTGCGAAGTGAAGTTGAAAAAGAGAGCCGTGAAAGGCGAAACGAAGCACAAAGACTGGAAAGAAGGCTGCAGCAGAAAGAAGAGAATCTGGACAGGAAGTCCGAATCCCTGGACTCCAGGGAATTATCTCTTGGCAATAAGCAGAAAGAGATCCGAAAAATCCATGAACAGGTTGATTTGCTTCATAAACAGCAGCTTTCTGAGCTGGAAAGGATATCAGAGCTGACAAGGGATCAGGCAAAAGCACAATTGCTGGATAGTGTGCAAAAGGATATCACCCATGAGGTAGCTGTAAAGTATCGTGAAATCGAAGCCAGGACGAAGGAAAGCGCCGATAAAAAGGCGCGGGATATCATCTCTCTCGCCATACAGAAATCTGCTGCCGATCATGTTGCAGAATCGACCGTTTCAGTGGTCACTCTGCCAAACGATGAGATGAAAGGCAGGATTATCGGACGGGAAGGACGCAATATCCGCACACTGGAGACAGCTACCGGGATTGATTTGATTATAGACGATACCCCGGAGGCGGTTATACTGTCCGGGTTTGATCCAATCCGCAGGGAGGTTGCCAGGATTGCCTTGCAAAAATTGATTGTTGACGGAAGAATTCATCCTGCCCGGATTGAGGAAATGGTGGAAAAGGCAAAGAAAGAAGTCGAAGTCCAGATACGTGAAGAAGGGGAACAGGCTGTTTTCGAAATTGGACTGCACAGCATCCATCCGGAACTTGTGAAATTGCTGGGCAGACTGAAGTACCGCACCAGTTACGGACAGAATGTACTCAAGCATTCCGTTGAAGTGGCACGGTTGGCCGGGATTATGGCTGCAGAGCTCGGTGCTGATGTAAAATTGGCTAAAAGATCCGGTTTACTCCATGATATCGGAAAAGCCGTAGATCATGAAATAGAAGGATCCCACACCCAGATTGGTGGCGATTTGGCAAAGAAATACCGGGAAAGTCCAGAAGTGATCAATGCGATTCGGGCACACCATGGTGATATTGAGCCTATAACCACAGAAGCTGTATTGGTTCAGGCGGCAGATGCTATATCGGCAGCAAGGCCGGGTGCCAGGAGGGAGGCTCTGGAAGCCTACATTAAAAGACTTGAAAAATTAGAGGAAATAGCAAATTCCTTCGCAGGAGTTGATAAATCGTTTGCGATACAAGCAGGTCGTGAAGTCCGTATTATTGTAAAACCGGATAAAGTAAGCGACGATCAGGCTACATTGATGGCTCGGGAAATAGTCAAGAAAGTTGAAAAAGAACTGGAGTACCCAGGACAGATTAAGATTAATGTCATCCGCGAAACGCGGGCAATTGATTATGCAAAATAAGGAATCAAAAAAAGATGTGGCAAACCACATCTTTTTTTACAATTACCAAACTTTATCCTACTTGCTTTTACAGTGTCTGTGCAAATAGATCGTATTTTTACAATTACTATAATATTCCAATCTTCGTACTTTTGATCCCTTTTGAATGCCCTTCCCACATTTCAGGCATACATAATTGTTATGGTATATAACATCGTCTTTTACATCGATATCTAAATTGCCATACTTCTTCCAGCTTTTCCAGCCCGTCTTACATAGAACAGCCCGGCTGTCATAATCTGCATAGACCCATCGCAGGATACGATGAAAATGGAGGGGATATTTTGTATATTTTACGTATTGCGGGGGAACGCCCAGCTTCAACGCATAATTTTGAAAGGTTTCCTCAATGACAGACTGTAATGGATCCCCGATTTTTACAGGCTGAAAGGCAATCTTCTTTTCCTTCATCTCCAATCTGGCCTGATTGAACATATACCCCTGGCAAATCTCCACTCTTTCTTCCGGCTGCAAACGAAGCTTTTTCAACAGGGAGAAAACAATCTGACTGGACTTCACCAAATACTCCCTGGACAGAAAAAGTTCGCTGCTATAATAGGAAATCGGAATAAAGTCGTATGCAAAGTCTCCGGTTTCAGTACGCATTGCACCAATACAGGTTCCGCCAACCAGGCTTCCGCTGCCTGAATCATCTATCTGAATCATCTTTTCACCTCACGCCAAAAATACTTTCCGGGAAAGGAACAGGAAAACAAAATCTTTAGGCTAGTGTTTGTATTTCTTCTGTAAACTATCACAAATGTTATAAGCGGGGGAAGAGCCACCCTCTGCGAAATTCTCCATGTCTCTTTAAAAAGTTGCGCCCATGTGGTAAAATAGCTATGGAAAATGGCAACGAAGGAGCATTATACGATGGAAAAAGTGGATCTGATCAATCGTATCGAATCCGGCTATAAAAGAATGAGCAAAGGACAAAAGCTGATTGCTGAGTTTATTTTAAAAAATTATGATAAAGCCGCCTTTATGACGGCTTCTCGTTTGGGCTCCATCGTTAGTGTCAGCGAATCCACTGTTGTCCGATTTGCCAATGCCCTTGGCTATGACGGTTATCCAAAACTACAGAAAGCTTTGCAGGAGCTGATTCGTAACAAGCTTACCACCGTTCAGCGTATCGAAATGTCCGATATCGATCAATCCAGGGTGTTGAAAAATGTTTTAAAGGCGGATATGCATAATATCCGATTGACGATAGAGGAAACAGACAATGTGGTATTCGAAGCCGTGATCAACAAGATCCTTCAGGCCAAAAACATTTATGTGCTCGGCCTGAGAAGCTCTGCTCCTCTTGCTCAGTTTATGGGCTATTATCTGAACTTTATCCTGGATAATATACGGGTTGTAACTTCCGGGGTCAACGATGTTTTTGAACAACTGATTCATATCGGAGAAGACGATCTTTTAATTGGGATCAGCTTTCCTCGCTATGCCAGCCGTGCCATTGAGGCCATAAAATTTTCAAAGAAACGTGGAGCAGACACGGTCGCCCTGACGGATAGCAAGCTTTCTCCTCTTAATGCCTATGCAGACTATTCCCTTTTGGCGCACAGCGACATGGCTTCCTTTGTCGATTCCCTGGTTGCTCCACTCAGTCTGATCAATGCGCTTATTGTTGCAATTGGGGTTGCAAAAAAAACGGAGATATCCAATGATTTTCATGAATTGGAGGATATTTGGTCTCATTACAATGTCTATGTCGGAAAAGGCGAGGAGGACCCAGGGAAAGACCAGTTGAATTAGAGTCGCTCCCTGGCAGGATCATTATGTATATTTATCTGATTCGTCATGGGGAAACCATATGGAATGCGGCGGGGAAAGCACAAGGTACCCGGAATGTCCCGCTTTCTGATCGGGGAATTCAGCAAGCGGGTGCCCTGGCAGACCGGCTGTCCGGAGAAAAAAGACTATCTGCCTTATTCTGCAGTAACCTGAGAAGAGCATATCAGACAGCTGCTGTTCTTGGAAATAAATTGGGCCTTGTTCCGGAAAAAGAGAAAACACTCCGGGAAGTCTGTTTCGGAGACTGGGAAGGTCTTACAATCCGACAGATTGAGGAAAAATACCCGGGGCAGCTTGCACTTCGAAATACAGATTTTGATTTTTCACCACCGGGGGGAGAATCCATCCGATCCGCCCGGGAGAGGGTTCACCGCTTTTTTGCCCTGCTTCAGGGCAAACATTTTAAAGAGGAAAGTCAGGTTGTTATTGTAGCACATGCTTTTTCAGCCCGGCTGCTGTTGCTGGAACTGATGGATTTTCCACTGGAATTTTTATGGAGCTTTCGGTTGGATAACGCAGGGATCAGTTTGCTGCAAAGGAATTCACAACGGAAAAGGATTCTTTATCTCAATGATACCTGTCATTTGCACAGGATGTGAACCGCTTCCTTTTTGGGATGCACGACACAAAGGAAAAGCAGAGGAAGGCGAACAGGAAAGGAAGCATTGTTGTGAAAGGACTCGCCGGAAGCAATCAGAATGAGACTTCGGTAGGATTGGGAATCGTGCCGTTTAGGAGTGAAAGAATGAATAAATATGTAGCCACTGCCAATGGCAGAAAGAATGTAAAAGAAGGGGCTCTTTTCCGGGATGGTTCGGATCGGAACCTTGTTATTGCCATAGATGGTCCTGCAGGAGCCGGAAAAAGCACCGTAGCAAAAAGGCTGGCAAAAAGGCTGGCAATTCTCTATCTGGATACCGGAGCCATGTATCGGGCTGTAGGACTGCGTATTCTGGAAGCCGGCAGGAATCCCGCGGATCCATCGGATGTTCTCCCACTTTTGGATCATACGGAGGTCGCAGTACAGTATGAAGGCGGAAGGCAGGCTGTTTATTTAAACGGAAGGAATGTAACGAATAAAATCCGGACACAACAGGTTTCCGGAGCAGCATCTGCCGTTGCCGTCCTTCCTGAAGTCCGTAAAAAGCTGGTAAGCCTTCAAAGGGAAATTGCATCAAACGTTTCACTGGTCATGGATGGCCGTGACATCGGCACTTATGTATTACCGGATGCGGATATAAAGATATTTTTGACGGCGTCTCCGGAAGAACGGGCACGGCGGAGGTGGAAGGAACTCCGGCAAAAGGGAATGAACCCGGATTATGATGATATCCGTAAGGAGATCATGGAACGGGATCGAAATGACAGCAACAGAAGTTTTGCGCCTCTGAAAAAAGCAGAAGATGCTTTGCTGATTGACACAACCAATAAAGCGATCGATGAGGTAATCAATGAAATAGAAGGCCTGATTCAGGTGCAACGGAGGTAATCATTTTGCTGTACTGTATCGCAAAAATTATACTGCTGCCTTTTGTTTGTCTTTTTTTTCTGCCGAGAGTGTCGGGCATAAAAAACATACCAGGGAAGGGCAGTGTGATTATTTATTCAAAGCATACATCTATTCTGGATCCGATTATACTGGGATGCCTGCTTCCCAGAAGAATTCATTTCATGGCGAAGCAGGAGCTTTTCCGTTTCTTTCCCGTACGGGTGATTTTGAAAGCACTGGGGGCGTTTCCGGTAAAAAGGGGCTCTGCAGACATTGCCGCGGTCAGGATCGCTCTTCGGACTTTAAAGGAAGGAAAGGTATTTGGTATTTTCCCGGAGGGTACCCGGAATAAAAACAGCGAATTGCGGGAGTTTAATCATGGGACGGCAGCCATAGCTCACAGATCCCATGCGGCCACCATTCCCGTTGCCATATCCGGTGGATATCGGCCTTTTCGACCCATCCGGGTTATTATCGGGAAGCCATTGGACTTTACCTCCTATTATGGGGAAAAGAACAGTTCAGAGCTGCTGAAGAGCATGTCGGACAAACTGGCGGAAGCCGTATCACAGATTACTCCCGGGTAATCCTGGAGCCTAAAAAATATTATTTGAAATTATTGATTGAAAAGAAGGATTTAGTCAAATAATATCGAAAAGTAAATATTGAGAAACAGTTACCATACGATATCATTCCTGCTATAAGATATCCTTGATGAATGCATTGCTGCAAAATGATTCTTTCTAATTTATACTGCCCGAGGGGGGTTGCTATTGAGGAATGCCGGGACATTTCAATAAATGCAATAATATGTGAGTAAGTCCAATTTTGGACAGGGATATCGGGGAAATAAGGGGAATATCGGATGACATCTGAACAGGGAAGGTACAATCGTGGAATCGATGGGGATCATCGACTTAATGAAGGTGGCAGCATCCGATTGTATGGATTTAAGGAGGAACTGAAAAATGGATGAAAAGAATGATGAGATAATGGAAAAAAATACAGCGGAAGCTGTTGTC